>VGAZ01000015.1 GCA_016870615.1 Actinomycetota bacterium
CCCCAGGAATTCCACCTTCCTCTGCTGTGCTCAAGTATGCCAGTATCACTTGCAATCTTTAAGTTAAGCCTAAAGTTTTCACAAATGACTTGACAAACCACCTACGCGCTCTTTACGCCCAATAATTCCGGACAACGCTTGCCTCCCCCGTCTTACCGCGGCTGCTGGCACGGAGTAAGCCGAGACTTCCTTATTGGGTACCGTCAATAGTAAGAGCTCTTAACCCTACTACCTTCGTCCCCAATTGACAGAGGTTTACAATCCGAAGACCTTCATCCCTCACACGGTGTCGCTGCGTCAGACTTTCGTCCATTGCGCAAGATTCCCTACTGCTGCCTCCCGTAGGAGTCTGGGCCGTATCTCAGTCCCAGTGTGGCCGACCATCCTCTCAGACCGGCTACCCATCATAGCTTTGGTAGGCCATTACCCCACCAACTGGCTAATAGGCCGCGGGCTCATCTTGAAGCAGAAGCCTTGCGGCTACCTTTACTGTATAAAACATGCGAAATATACAGCACATTCGGTATTAGCTCCTCTTTCGAGGAGTTATCCCAATCTTCAAGGCAGATTACCCACGTGTTACGCACCCGTTCGCCACTAGCTTTAGAAAAGTGTTGCCACTTCTCTATCGCCCGTTCGACTTGCATGTATTATGCACACCGTCAGCGTTAGTCCTGAGCCAGGATCAAACTCTCCATTAAATTTGGAACTTATTGATTTTATTCAATAAGTGTTGATCTGGTACAAAAAAGAGTACATTAAAGTACTTATTCAGAACCCACACTATTTAGTTCTCAAAGAACACTGTCCATTAATCACTTAATATTAATTAAAATGACCGGAACATTTGTTTGCTTTTTAGTGCTCGCAGCACAATATCATCTACAGTTTCTTTTGTCAACAAGAAAATTGAAAAAGAAGAAAAAACTTTGTTAAACTTTGTGCCCCGAACACAGTTTTAAAAAAAGCCTGCTCAATACCATGAGCGTAAAGAATTATATCATTTAGAAACCTTAAGTCAAGCTTAAAGCAAAAATATTTTTAATAAAAATTTAACAATAATAAGATAACTTTTAATCAAGTTCAAATTCTCCAAGTTCATCCGATATCAGTTTATCTGCAGAAGATAATGGCTTCCTGGAGTTTTTCTGCTTTCCAGGTACTTTTTTTAAATTATCCTTATTTTTTAAAACAGTATTCTGCATAGCAGAGCTTGCCTGGATTATATCTTTTTTAGGCAAAAGTACATCTTTTGTATTATTTGCCCCTGAAACCTGAGCACCTGCCAAAGGATTGCCGCCTTCAGTAATTGAGCCTTCCTGGTAAACCTCTTTTTTAATTTCCCCGGATTTTTTAAGCCCTAATTTTTCTTTTATTTCATTTTCAATTTTTAAAGCAATATCCCTGTTCTGCATAATAAACATTTTTGCATTTTCCCTGCCCTGGCCTATTCTTTCTTCCTTATATGAATACCATGATCCGCTTTTTACTATAATTCCGTTATCGGCTCCAACATCCAGCAGGCTTCCCTCTTTAGAAATCCCCCTGCCGTACATAATGTCAAATTCTGCGCTTTTAAATGGGGGCGCCACCTTGTTTTTAACGACTCTTACCCTAGTTCTTGAACCTATTACTTCTGTTCCTTCCTTAAGATTATCAATCCTTCTTATATCAAGCCTCACAGAAGCATAATATTTAAGGGCCCTCCCGCCGGGGGTTGTTTCAGGATTTCCAAACATAACACCTATTTTTTCCCTGAGCTGGTTAATAAAAATCACAGCAGTTTTTGTCTTATTTACAACTCCGGTAATTTTTCTTAAAGCTTTGGACATTAATCTTGCCTGAAGGCCAACATGAACGTCTTCCATCTCACCCTCAAGTTCAGCCTTTGGAACAAGAGCTGCAACAGAGTCAATAACTATTGCATCAAGGGCTCCGCTCTTAAGCAGAATTTCACATATATCCATTGCCTGTTCCCCATTATCAGGCTGGGAAAGCAATAACTCTTCAGTATTGACGCCAAGAGCTCTTGCATATATCGGGTCAAGGGCATGCTCCGCATCTATAAATGCCACTGTTCCCCCTTCTTTCTGGGCATTTGCAATAATGTGGAGAGCAAGGGTTGTTTTGCCGGAGGCTTCAGGCCCGAATATTTCAGTTACCCTTCCCCTGGGTATGCCTCCTATTCCAAGAGCGCTGTCAAGCTCAATTGAGCCGGTTGGAATAAATCCGATATTTAATGATATATCATCCTGTCCAAGTTTCATTATTGAACCCTTGCCATACTGTCGCTCTATCTGGGAAAGAGTATTTTCAATTACCCTTTCCCTCTCATTATGTTCCATTTAAACCTCCAAAAATATTTAAAAATAATTAGCTATTTATGCATTTATACAATTATATCTTTAATTAATGATTTTTACAATTTTTTATTTTTCCAGTTTAAAATCTTCAATTATATTATACTCTGCGCCTGAAGGTTTTAATATACTTTCATAAAGGGCAATGTGTGAGCACAGCAAAGGTTCGGGGTATTTTGTGCTGACTGCTGCTGCCCTTTCAGTAATATCGCGCATATTTTTTAATCTTGCAACGGTTATATGGCCCAAAAATTTTCTTTTTTCTTTCCTTATCTTTATTTTTCCCAGGTTATCCTCAAGCAGGGAAAATAGTTTTTCCATACAGGCATTTCCCTTTACCACCGGCACAAATACAACTTTTGCCGCTTTAAGTGAAGGAAACGCTTCTAAATAATCCCCGATAGTATAATAAAATTTTTTAGAATTTCCTGCAGTAAGGCTGACTGCCTTTTTTATTTTTTCTATCTTCTCAATATTTATGCTGCCCAAAAACTTTAAAGTTATGTGCAGGTTTTCTGCCGGAACTATTTTTATTATGGAGTCCTCAGCCTGCATTTTTATGCCCAAAGGCATTATACTCTCATAAAGATGCTCCCTGCACTTACAGGGAACAGGCAATGCAATAAAAAGCCTTTTAAAATTAAATATTTTATTTTCCTTTGCCATTGCAAATATATTTTTTAAAAAACCGGCAGTTTTAAACCCAAATATCGTTTGTAATATTAGCTACAGATATTTTTAAAATTTAATGATAACAAAAATAAAATAATGATTTCAGCCATTAATGTTTATTGTTAGCATCTAAAATTTTGTGATAAAAAATTAACAGGCTATGATGGGTACTAAGAAAACCCTTTGAAGGCTTAAACGGGCATGGTTTTCTCTCTTGAGGGGAGAGCTCAGCCTTAAAAAACTCGAGCATGCTTTCTCTCGCCGGGAAAAAAAATGCATGTTTTTAAAATATCCATCATAGCATTTAAAATACCAGTTTATTGCTGTCACAAAATTTTAGATGCTTCCATGCTTATTTAATATTGCAAGCCTTAAGCGGTTTAAAATAAACTGCGCCGTCCTGAATTTAATATCAGCCCTTGTGCCAATAAATTTTTTTTCATGTATTTCCTCAAAACCGCCCGGTCCTGCTATACAGGTAAAAACAATCCCGACCCTTTTACCCTTTTGGGGAGAAGTCGGACCGGCTATACCTGTTGCACTTAGTGCAAAATCACAGTTAAATATCCTCCTTGCATTTTCTGCCATTGCCGCGCATACTTCCCTGCTTACGGCCCCCCTGTCAGAAATAAGGTTTCTGTCAACCCCGAGCAGTTTATTTTTGATATTATCATTGTATGAGATAATTGAACCGTAAAAATAATCTGAGCTGCCTGCAGTATCTGTGATAAGGCTTGAAATCAGGCCGCCCGTTATTGACTCTGCGGTACATATAGTAATATTTCTGCTGCTTTTTTTGATTGCCTTTTTTATGCCTTCGCCAATAGCGCCCTTCCCTTTCCAGTATATATGATCCCCGATTACTGCCCTTATCTTATTTTCTACTTTCCTGAGATTTTTTCCACATGATGCAGAGTCTTCAGACCTGGCAATTAACATAATCTTGATAAGGCCGGGGTTTGCTGTAACTCCAATATCCACTCTTAAGCTTTGCGCGTATGGCTTTATTTCCTTAATTGAAAATTCCATCTGGCTTTCGCTTATGTCAGTTGAAAGAAGTACAGTTTTTTTTATAACCTGTTTTGACAATTCATCATTTAAAGCGGAGGCTTTTTTCCCGTCAGCTATTTTAATTATGAATGGAATCACGTCTTTTTCAAACATATCCTTCATTTCCCTCGGCACACCAGGTATGGAGAAAATATATACCTGGCCTTTGCATGCAATAAAACCGGACGCGCTTCCAACTCTTGGAATCATTGGTATGCTTCCTTCAGGAATATAGGACTGTCGGAGAAGATTTTGGGTTATTTTTTCATTTTTAACATATTTAAGGAACTTAAGGCTTGAGTTGTCAAGCTTTTTATCCCTTACAAGGCCTGTACCAAGAAAACCTGCGACAGCTTTTCTTGTCAAATCATCATCTGTTGGACCAAGACCGCCGCTTATAATAACTATATCGCTTAAATCTGTGCATATCTGCAGCGATTTTATTATATCATCCTCATTATCCCTTACTGTGAGCATGTAATTGCATTCAAGGCCCATATCAGTCAGGAAGGCGGCAATATACTGGGAATTTGTATTTAATATAAGCCCCAGGTTTATTTCAGTTCCAATGCTCAGTAAAGAAAACCTCACTGCTGCTGCCCGCCTCCAAGTATTTCGTTTAACTCATCCCTTGAAACCAGCACTTCCCTCGGTTTGCTTCCCTCATAACTTCCAATAAAACTTTTATCTTCAAGCTGGTCAATTATCCTTGCCGCACGGGAGTAACCAAGCTTTAATTTCCTCTGAAGAAGAGAAGCTGAGGCATGCCCCATTTCAACAACAACTTTTAAAGCATCATAAAGCAAATCATCATCCTCGACTGCCCGCTCCTCCTTTTTTGCAAACCTTTCGGTTATCTCGGGATTATACTGCGCCTTTACCTGGTTCTTAATATAATTGGTTATGAGGCTTATTTCCTTGGTTGTAACAAAAGCTCCCTGAAGTCTTTCCGGCCTGTGAGCCTGAGGTGAAAGATAGAGCATGTCGCCTTTGCCAATTAATTTTTCAGCGCCTGCATGCTCCAGTATGACTCTTGAATCAGTATAATCTGTAACCCTGAATGCAATGCGGGCCGGTATATTCGTCTTTATAAGTCCTGTCAGTATCTTTACCACCGGTTTCTGTGTGGAAATAATTAAATGTATACCAACAGCTCTTGCCATCTGGGCAAGCCTGCAAATACTGTCTTCGACTTCTGCGGCTGCAACCATCATCAAATCAGCCAGCTCATCTATTATCACCAGTATATAAGGCAAGGGTTTTAAATCCGAGTCTTTTTCTGCGTCCTTTTTTGCCATAAAATTAAACTCTTCAAGGGTTTTACAATTATAATCAAGAAGCATCTGGAACCTGTTTTTCATCTCTTCCAGCACCCATGAAAGAACATGAGCCGCTTTTCTTGGATCAACAATAACAGGGGCAAGCAAATGAGGGATGCCGTTATACATACTCAGCTCAACCATTTTAGGATCCACCATTATAAGCTTTACCTCGCTTGGCCTGGCTTTCATAAGCAGAGCAACTATTATTGCATTAAGGCAGACACTTTTACCGGAATTTGTAGCCCCCGCAATAAGTATATGCGGCATATTATTAATTGTCATGTTTACAATCTCGCCGGAAAAATTCTTGCCTATAGGTAGAGTTAGAAGATCATTTCTTGAGCTTTTATCAAGCGGCAGTAAAATGTCCCCTAGAGTTACAAGACTCCGGATTTTATTGGGGACTTCTATGCCTATCGCTGATTTTCCGGGTATTGGTGTAAGAAACCTTAAATCCGGGGAACCCAAAGCTACACAAAAATCATCCTCAAGGCTTAAAAGTTTTGACACCTTGACCCCCTGCGAGAGTGTGACTTCATAAAGAGTGATTGAGGGCCCCCTTGTCACTGATGATATCTTTGCAGGCAGGTTAAAATAATAAAATAACTGGTTAAGCGTTGTAACATTTTCTGCAACATTCTGCTTATATAATTTCGGGGACAGGGTATCTGATTTTTTTAAAATGTTTAGCGGCGGAAGCTTATAATCCTGGTCCATCTCACTTTCTTCATACAGCGGCATCTTCAGTTGGTCCTGGAGTGAAACTTTTGCAGGTCCAAAAACTCCTGCGTGGGCTGGCCGGTAATTTTCCTTTCCATGGACTTTTAAATCCCCGTTACCAGAGCCAGGCTGCTTTTCCTTTCCTGTTTTAATCTCTTTTTCAACATTGAAAACACCGGGACCGCCACGATCCGGTTCAAAACCCGCTTTTTGGGGTGTTTTTCCTGGATTAACTTCAAAACCCCTTATAAGAGGGGGCTTCATCCTTACGCTGCTGTCTTGCTGCTGCTTGGCCCATCCAGGCTCTTTTGCTGTATAAGAGGAGGTATTTTCTGTACTGCCATTATATGAGCTTCTATCTTTGAAAATGATTTTTTCAGCCATTGCTTCATTATTTTGCCTTCTGGCAGATATTTTCCTTGCCATATCTATGATTGATAGCCTGGTAATTATAAGTATGCCGATAACAGCAATTGCGCAAAGGATTGCAATTGCGCCGGCATTGCCAACAAGCCTGTAAAGTCCATAATAAATAGCGGCACCAGCAACACCGCCTCTTGATTTATAAACAGGGTCAAAAATATTTGTATATTTAAAATTACTGGAAAAAAGGCCTGAAACTGCCATATATATGAGGAAAAAACCCCAGCCGAATCTTGATGGAAGGTATTGTATGCGCCTTATGAAAAAACTTGTGCCCCAAACAAAAAGCAGCAGGGCCACTACATATTTAGCTATGCCAAAAACATATGAAAGAAAATCATTTATATAGTCCGATACAATACCGGGTCTTCCAAATTTAAAAAAGCTTAAAAATAACAGGATTGATAAAAGAAGGATAATAATACCGTAAACTTCCGGACGCCTGCTGACGTATTGTTTCTTTTGCCTGACCCCGTTTTTTTTTAAATTTGACAGAGATCTGCTGTTTTTTTTCATTTTGAAACTTTTTGTTTCTTTTTTACTATAAATATTGCAGCATTTTTCAAATACAACTGTGTTTAATTATTGTATAAAAAGACTTCTTTGTAAACTTTGTTTATTACTGTATTTTTTACGGTTAAAATCCAACAGATTTTAAAAAAGAAAAACGTCCTCTTCCCCCTGGTTTCTTTCAGGGTTAGCTTCTAGAATTGCTTTTTTTAAGCTGCTGTGCTGCAATTTATTTTTATATAAAATATAATCAAATGATTTTAAATTCCAGCCACATCTATAACCTTTGCAATAATAACGGGCCTTGCGCTGATTTTCTTTGAAATATATTTCTCAAATGATTCTTTTATGCTGTTTTCAATTAACTGGGTGTTTGTCATATTATTTTTAAAACACCTGCCCACATTTTCAGATATTATCTCTTTTGCATCTTTTATAATATTTTCAAACTCTTCCATGTATATAATTCCTTTTAAAACAAAGTCAGCATCCCTTATTATTTCACTCTTTTTGGAATCTATGACTATTGTGGTAATAATAATTCCATTCCTTGAAAGAATTTTCCTGTCCTTTAATACTATATCTTCAGTATTGCCCGAGCCATATCCGTCTATATATATATTCTGCAGCGTAATATTTCCTGATACCCGGCAGACATGCTCATTCATTTTCAACGTATCGCCATTCTGCAAAACAAGTACTTTGCCGCTGCCCATTCCTATCGATTCTGCAAGCTTTGCACACTGTATCCTGTGTTTGTATTCACCATGAACAGGGATGAAAAATTCAGGCTTTACAAGATTAATCATCATTTTTATCTCTTCCTGCTGGGCATGGCCGGAAACATGCACACCTGCGATTGATTCGTAAAAAACATCTGCTCCCTGTTTTAAAAGCATATTAATAGTGCTGGATATTGCGTTTTCATTTCCAGGGATTGGGGATGAGGATATTATAACCATATCGCCCCGCATAATCTTTACACGAGTATGTTCAGCCAGGGCCATTTTCCTCAGTGTTGAAAGAGGCTCACCCTGGCTTCCAGTTGACAATATTATAATCCTGTTTAACGGAAAATCATCAATTTTCGTTATTGGTATTACTGTATCCTCCGGAATTTTCAGGTATCCGAGCTCAGAAGCAATTTTTATAGTCTTAAGCATAGTCCTTCCGGAAGCTGCAACTTTTTTGTCCAGTTTTTTTGCAGAATCCAGTACTTGTTGAATCCTGTGTATATGTGAAGAAAAAGTTGCCACAATAATTCTTTTTTTGGCCTGTTCGAATTTATCATATAATGATTTGCCCACATCCCGCTCGGGAAGAGTAAAGCCTTTTTCCTCAGCATTGGTGCTGTCGCAAAAAAGCGCAAGCACTCCCTCCTGGCCAATATTTGATATTTTGGAATACTCCGTCACTTTTCCGTCTATCGGGTACTGGTCAAATTTAAAATCACCCGTGTGGACGATATTGCCTATACCGGTCCTGAATATTATGCCAACCCCGTCAGGAATGCTGTGGTTTACCCTGAAAAATTCCATTTCGAAAGGCCCTATAAACAACTTTTTTGAAGGATCAATTTCGTTAAGAAGATTTTCACCGGAGCTTTGCGAAGTATAGCTGTTATTTAATTTAGATTTTATGAGCCCGAGTGTAAGCTTTGTAGCGTAAATCGGAATTGTATGAGGGTTTATTTCCTTTAAAAGAAAAGGTATTGCGCCAATATGATCCTCGTGCCCGTGGGTCACTACAAGGGCTTTTATTTTAGCTGCATTTTTTTTGATATAATAAAAATCGGGAATCAGGAAATCTATTCCGGGCATATAATCATCCGGAAACATTATGCCGCAGTCAATTATTACAATATTATTATCCTTCTCAAATACCATAATGTTCCTGCCTACTTCATTAAGACCTCCAAGAAAAATAATTTTTATACTGCTTTTTTTTGGCATTTAATAATCAAACCTTCATTAAATCATATTTCTTTAATATTTTTTTAAAAGCTTCAAGTTCATCCTGCTCCATATCTGTAAGGGGAAGTCTTGTTCGGCCAACATTAATGCCTGTAAAATTAAGGGCCGCCTTAATGGGCACAGGGTTTGTGGCAATAAAAATTCCATAAAAAATATCAAGCAGCCAGTTATGCAGCCTGGCGGATTCAGTAATATTTCCCTGTTTGAAACTACCTATCATCTGCTTTATAGAAACACCTACAAGATGGGATGCAACACTTATAACTCCATCCGCGCCCAGCGAAAGCATGGGAAGAGTATCTGCGTCATTTCCGCTGTAGACAAGAAAATCATCCGGGGTATTTCTTATTATTTCAGCAATCTGCCGAAAGTCGCTTCCTGCTTCCTTAATACCCACTATATTATTTATTTTTGAAAGTTTAATGCATGTCTGGGCGCTTATATTGCAGGATGTCCTTGAAGGAACATTATAGAGAATTACAGGCAAATCAACTGAGTTTGCAACTGCAGCAAAATGCTCATAAAGACCTGCCTGGCCCGGCTTATTGTAATATGGCGCAACAAGCAGCAGGCAGTCGACTCCGGCTTTGCTGGCAGCCCGGGACAGACTGATTGAATGTTCTGTGCTATAAGACCCGGTACCTGCGATTATCTTCGTCTTTGAACCGAATTTATCTGCGCCAAATTTAAACAGTTCAAGCTTTTCAGCATCAGTCAGTGTCGGAGACTCCCCGGTTGTCCCGGCAAGAAGAATTGAGTCGCTACCATTTTCCAGAAGATGGGAAATGAGTTTTTCAGCAACGCTGTAATTTATTTCGCCGTCTTTATCAAACGGAGTAACCATAGCTGTTACCAGTTCTCCAAAATTCATTTTCCTCCTCCTTTTATATCAATTATCTTATCAAGCCCATATGTAAAATTATCCAAACTGTCAATTGCCCTCACAGCAAGAATTACGCCGGGGTAAAAAGACAGCCTGTCCAGCGTATCATGCCTTATGGTTAAAGTTTGGCCGGTTGTGCCGAATATGACTTCCTGGTGTGCCAGCAGTCCTTTAAGCCTTAAGCTGTGTATATGCACACCTTCTGCAAATGCCCCCCTGCTGCCCTCAATGGTTTCCTTTTCTTCACTGCCAAGTCTCTGTCCCGTAAACTTTTTAACAGAATATATTTTTTCAGCAGTGAGCAGCGCAGTTCCTGAAGGTGCATCCTTTTTTTTATTATGGTGAAGCTCGATTATTTCACAACTTTCAAAATATTTTGCTGCAATTGCAGAAAGTTCCATCATTAATACAGCGCCAATTGAAAAATTTGGCACAATAAAAACACGGCTCTTTGCAGAATTGGCCTTTTCTTCAATTAGCTTTAGTTCATCCTTTTTAAACCCGGTTGTGCCAACAATAATATCTATAGAGTTATCAATCGCCCAGTCTATGGATTTTAAAGAAATCCCTGCATTTGTAAAATCTATTGCAAGGTCCGGGTTTAGTTCTTTTATATCTGCAAGGCTGCCGTAAATCCTGCTGCCTGATGCATTTATACCCAGGTAAAGTCCTATATCCTGGCCCGTATGCACCCTGTCAAATCCGCCAATTATTTCAACATCTTTTTCTTTTAAAAGCTCTCCCGTTATCGCAGAACCCATATTCCCGCATATGCCCAATATTGCAATTCTTTTCATTTCAGCCTCCCGTTAGAAGGTTTGCTTATAATCACTGAACTTAGGTCTTCTTCCCTGAAATACTTGCTTATAACTTCATTTACCTGTTTAACAGTTACATTATCTATTCTTTTTAAAATTTCATCAATTGTAAGGACATCACTGTCAACAAGAAGCGCTTTTCCAAGCCTGAACATCCTCGAGCTTATATCTTCCACGCCCAGGACAATATTACCTTTAATGTTTTCTTTTGCAATGGCAAGCTCCTCAGCAGGGATGCCAGTTTTTTTTAGCATTGCTATTTCTTTATATATAAGATCCATCACCCTGCTTACATTTTGTGTGGAAGTTGCAGCATATATTACCGTAACGCCTCCATCTGTGTACTGGGTATTGCTTGCAAATATTGCATAGGAAAGCCCTTTTTCCTCTCTTATTTTCTGAAATAGCCTGCTGCTCATGCTGCCGCCAAGTATATTTGTAAAAAGGGAAAGAGGATACTTATCTCTGCTTACCCGGCTGCATCCCGGGCCCCCAATGCAAATATGGCAGGCTTCAGTTTTACTCTTATAAATTTTTTTCCTTCTTTTGTAATCAGGCTTGCATATGGGGTGCGCCGCAACAGAATGATTTTTTTCTGTTAAAATACCTTCGAAATTATTTATTACCATATCAACAAGAGCACCGTGGTTTACATTGCCTGCTGCAGCAAGCACTATGCCATCAGGGTTAAAATTTTTTTTATAATAATGGCTGATTGCAGTCTCATTAAGTGCTTTTAAGGATTTAGTGCTTCCCAGTATTGAAAAGCTTAAAGGATGGCCGTTAAATATTATTTTATAAAAATAATTAAATATATCATCAGCAGGGTTATCTTTTACCATTTTTATTTCTTCAAGAATAACCTTTTTCTCAAGTTTTATATTTTCCGGAAGAAATGAAGGATTTATCACAACATCAAACAAAAGTTCAAGACATTGGCTGAGGTGCGTATCTATAAAGTCAGCATATACACAGCTGTTTTCCTTGTCTGTAAATGCATTAAATTCAGCGCCAAGCGAATCAAATGCAATAGCAATATCCCTGTACGTCCTTTTTTTTGTGCCCTTAAACAGCAGGTGTTCTATAAGATGTGTTATCCCATTGTTGGCTTCAGTCTCGTTCCTGGAACCTGCAGGTATCCAGAATCCCAGAGAAATAGAGCGGAAATGAGGTATGTTTTCACTTATTACCCTGAGCCCGTTTTCGAGCTCAGTTATATTGTAAGCTTCAAATTTGTAATTATTTGAAATTGCTATTTTATTATTAACCCCTCTAAACAGTTGTTTATTAATCAGATATCAGCGCGCTCAAGGGATATTTTCCTGTCCCTTTTATCAACTGCTGCAACTCTTACTATGATTTTATCACCCAGGTTCAGGAATTCTTCCACTTTATTTATTCTTTTATTTGCAACTTTGGAAATATGCAGAAGTCCGTCCATCCCAGGTATAATATTTATAAAAGCACCATAAGAAGTAATGCCAACAACAGTCCCTGCAAATTCATCGCCTACATTTATATCATCTATTGTTTTAAGCATTCCTTCTATCTTTGCCCTTGCAAGCCTTATTTTTTCCGCATCGCTGCAAGTAATTGAAACAAGACCCTCTCCATTTGAATCAGTAATATCTATTTCATCAAGCCCGAATTCTTCCTTTAAAGACTTTATTATTTTGCCCCCCGGGCCTATTACCTCGCCAATTTTATCTTTTGGAATTTTAAAAGTTGATATTTTAGGAGCTACTTTTGCAAGATAACTCCTGGGCTCGGATATTGCTTCAAGCATTTTGCCAAGTATAAAAAGCCTTCCTTCCTTTGCCTGGTATAGCGCTTTTCTCATTATGTCAATACTTATGCCTTTTATCTTTATATCCATCTGCAGGGCAGTAATGCCATTTTTTGTACCTGCAACTTTAAAATCCATATCCCCGTAAAAATCTTCAATGCCCTGTATATCTGAAAGTACTGCAAGCCTGCCGTCCTGTCCCATTACAAGGCCCATTGCTATTCCTGAAACAGGATTAAGTATTGGAACTCCGCCATCCATAAGGGCAAGGGTGCTTCCGCATACGCTTGCCATTGAAGTGGAGCCGTTTGACTCCAGTATCTCGGATACAAGCCTTATGGAATAAGGAAACCTTTCCTCCTCAGGTATCATATATTCAAGAGCTTTTTCAGAAAGTGCGCCATGTCCTATTTCCCTTCTTTTAGGGCCCCTCAACATAGCAGTTTCCCCGGTTGAAAAAGGCGGGAAATTATAGTGGTGCATATACCTTTTAAACTCGATTTCTTCAAGGCTGTCAATTTTCTGTGATTCTTTCATCGAGCCAAGAGCAAGAATTGTAAGAGCCTGTGTGCGCCCGCGGGTAAATAAACCTGTGCCATGAGTTGTGTCAGGAAATAAGCCTACTTCACACGATATTTCCCTGATTTCTTCAGGCTTTCGCCCATCCGGCCTTATGCCTTTTTCAATAATGGTTTTTCTTACAAGTTCCCTTTCAAGCTCCTTCAAAGAAATTTCAGTGCTTATATCATCATCAGGAAACTCTTCTTTTAATTTTTCTTTTGCCTCATCACTTATAGCATCAAGCTCATGCGCAAGATATCCTTTTTTTCCTGCTTCAAGCATGTGCTTTTTATCGTCATCGCTTGCATATTCCACAACTTTGCCGAGTTTTTCAAGTATTTTTCCCTCTGCAAGCTCATTAACTCTTTTTTTAACTTCATCATTTAAAACAAAAGTTTTTACCTGCTTTTTTTCTTGGCCGACACTGGCAGCATACTCACGCTGGAAACCAATGCATTTTTTTATCTCGGGAACTGCATATTCAATTGCTTCAAGTACAAGCTCCTCGCCTGTTTCCCTGCATTTGGCCTCCACCATAAGAATCGCGCTGTCAGTACCTGCAACAATTATATCTATCCTGCTTTTTTTAAGCTCATCATATGAAGGGTTTACTATCCACTTATCATCAACATGTCCTATTCTGACTGCGCCTACCGGTTCAAAAAAAGGAATGTCTGAAGCAAAAAGAGCACAGGATGCGCCGTTCATAATAAAAACATCATATGGATATACCTGGTCAACAGATAATACTGTTGCAACAACCTGTACTTCATTCCTTATGTCCTTATCAAAAACAGGGCGGAGCGGCCTGTCTGTAAGCCTCGATATTAAAATGGCCCTGTCTGAAGCTTTTCCTTCCCTCTTGAAAAATCCCCCGGGTATTTTACCGGCAGCATACATCCTCTCTTCAACATCTACTGTGAGCGGAAAAAAATCAATATTTTCCCTTACCTGGCTGCTCATGGTTGCTGTAATTAAAATTCCATTGCCGCCTGATTCTGCAAGAACAGAACAATTTGCCTGCTTTGCAAGTTTACCGCTGCTAAATCTTACTGTTTTTCCTCCAAGATCAAATTCCCGGACGATTTCTTTGCTGTTTTGCAATTACTTAAATAACCTCCCCTTACAACAGAAATATTTCTGCTTGCCTTAATGCCTGTAATGCTTCAATATTGGCCTATGGCCATACTATTTTCTGAGTCCAAGCGATTTTATTAATTTCCTGTAACCTTCAAGATCACTGTTTTTAATATATTCAAGAAGCCTTTTTCTTTTACCTACAAGAGTTACAAGCCCCCGCCTTGAGTGATGGTCTTTTTTATTAATCTTTAAATGCTCGTTTAAAGTGTTAATCCTTGATGTCATAATGGCTACCTGTATTGCCGAACTGCCGGTATCTGCATCATGCATTTTATATTTTTCTATTATTTCCTTTTTCTCTTCTTTTAGCAGTGTCAAATTTTATTACCTCCCTTTAAAACATTCCTGAATAATTTATCATAAGTATACATCTATTACAATTTATTAATTCTTTGCCCCAGCATATAAAAATGTATATGAGCTTTTTAATAAGGCATATTTTTTATTCTTTTTTTTCAATAAAATACTTTTCTGCAGCAATGATATCCAGCTTTATCTGCTTTATAAGGTCATCCTTGCTTTCAAATGATATTTCATCCCTTAATCTTTTTAAAAAAACTACTTCTAATGTCCTCCCGTATATATCTGCGTCAAAATCCAGTATATGGGATTCTATCCATTTCCTGTTCCCATTGAATGTGGGGTTATTGCCTATATTTATAACTGACGGCAGTTTAAAGCTGGCAGGATAGTGCCCGGCTGCAGGCTTTAAGATCTGCGCTGGTTTTCCATAAATGCTGGCATATCCTGCATAAACGCCATCTTTTAATGTTATATATTTTTCAAAAACATCAATATTTGCTGTTGGAAAACCAATCAGCCTTCCCCTCTTGTCCCCTTTTACAACTTTTCCTTTTATAGAAGGAAACCTTCCAAGGAAATCACTAATTCTTTCAATATTTCCTTCACTGTATAATTTCCTTATAGCTGTGCTTGAAACAGGCGTATTTCCTATTTTATAAATATCAACTACATTTATATTTACAGCCGGTTTTTTACCGCGAAAAAAATTTTTCATAAAATCTGCATCCCCGGCAGATTTTTTCCCGAATTTAAAACCCCTGCCGATAAAAACCTCCCTGACATTCAGTCTTGATTCAAGTATATCCCTGCAAAATTTTTCGGGCTCAAGCTCTGCAAAACCGGCATCAAATTTTGCTACAACTATATAATCCACTCCAATTTCTTTTATCAGGCTAATCCTGTCACTATATGAAGTTATAAGTTTTTTATCCAGCTTTCCTTTAATAATGTTTACCGGCGGTTTATCAAATGTAAAAACAAGGCTTACTCCTCCCATGCTTTTTGCCATGTCAGCACACAGTTTGATAATCTTTTTATGCCCGGTGTGTACACCGTCAAAAAATCCTATAACTGCAGCAATACCGGTGTCTTTAAATCTTGAATAATCAAGTTTTTCAAGCCTTATTAGTTTACTCAAACCCTCATGCCCGTCCGTGATAATTCATATTTTTAATAAAAAACTATTACATTTTATTTAAATAGCAAAAAATTACAATAATTATTTTTTTAAAACCTGCAAAAATACCTGCACAAAGCCGGGCATTTAAGTTTTCAATAGGAAATACTCTCTGCAGCAATAATACCTTTGTAATTCTTTTGAATTTCTTCAATACCTGTTTTGCAGGTGAGGGAAACTCGCTCAAGCTCTTTAAGGCTTGTACTATTTTCAATATTAAAATTGCCGATTTCTGTCCTTTTAAGCCCAGTCAATATTGCCCCGCATCCAAGCTTCTGCCCTATTTCATGAACAACAGACCTTACATAGGTTCCCGAACTGCATTTTATTTTCAAAACTGCTTTGCCGGCGCAAAAATACTCTACCGATATATCATAAATCATTACCATATTCTTTTTCAAAATTATTTTATCCGGGTCTATCCCTTTATTTCGCACATAATGATAAGCTGGTTTGCCGCTGATTTTCTTTGCCGAATACACCGGAGGCTGCTGGATGAAATTTCCTTTTAAACTTTCTGCTGCTTCTTCAAATGCTGCCTTGCTTATATTATCAATGCATGATTTTGCTGTTATATGACCTTCCAGGTCCCAGGTATCTGTTGAAACTCCAATCAGGATTTGTGCCACATATGTTTTATCCATTTTTAAAAATATGCCTGAAAGTTTTGTGGCTTTGTTTATTAATATTATAATCAAGCCTTCAGCAACCGGGTCAAGGGTTCCGGCATGACCTATTTTTTTTAAAAAAAAAATCTCTTTAAATTCCTGATGACATCATAAGAAGTTATACCGGACGGTTTATTGACCAGTATGATGCCATCAAATTTTTCAAGTATATCTGATTTTGAATTAGCCATATCCATTTCCTTTAATCTTTACCCGGGTAATTATCAGTTTATTGCTCTAACAAGGCTGACTATTATTTTTTTAAGGCTGCCTCTGCTGGTATATGCTGCTGCAAGCTTATGTCCCCCTCCCCCGAGCCTGGCTGCAATTTCTTCTACACTGCACGCACTTTCAGAAGACCTTAGTGAAACTTTAAATTTACCAGGGCTAACCTGTTTAAAAAGAGCAGCAATATTTGCCTCAGACGCACTCCTTAAAAGCTCAATAATGCCATCATTTGCAGAAAATGGAAGCTTAAGCTTTTCAAAATCCTTCTGCAATACATAAGAATAAACCAGTTTTTTTGATTTAACCAACTTTATTCTCTTTAGCACCAGCTCAACTAGCTTGAATCTTGCAAAAGGTTCATTTTCATAAATATATGAAAACACAACAGGCGGATTAAGATCGAATTCGAGAAGATGGCTCACAATCCTGTGGACATTGTTTGTGGTGTTCTCGTACTGGAATTTCCCTGTATCTGTAAGTATGCCCGTGTATATGCCTATGGCAATATTATAATTAAGATAATCTTTATAAAAGAGCTCCACCAGCTCATATATAATCTCAGCGGTGGCTGATTTCTTTGAATCAATTAAGTTTATATTGCCATAACAGGTGTTGCCCGGATGATGGTCAATATTAATTATTGTGCCTGCTATTTCTTTCAGCATTACGATATCAGCATTAAAACGTCCTTCATCTGCGCTGTCAAGGCAAAAACAAATACAATTTTTATCCCTGCAGAAAAGTATTGCAGAATCTATATCTTTTTTTATTTTGTCTGCATGAGGAAGAAACTTATACTGATACGGTATATCGCTGCTGCAAAGCATGGACACATTTTTTCCAAGCAAAACCAGCAGCTCATAAAGCGCAACCTGTGAGCCAAGGCAGTCGCCATCCGGAAAATCATGCGTGATCAATAAAAAATTATCATTGCCAAGGATGATACTGTTAACTTCTTCAAAATTATTTCTATCTATTCCCGGAATTTTCACCCTCTTTTCCATCAGTAATGTTTAAGTCCTCAAGTATTTCAGAAATCTTCATGCCCTGATCTATGGATTTATCAAATATAAATTTTATTGCCGGCATAGTCCTGAGCTTCAGTCTTTCTTTCAAATTGTTTTTTATAAATCCGTCACATTTTTTAAGCGCAGCAAGTGAATCTTCAATCATTTGACTGTTGCCCATTATGCTAATAAAAACATCAAGATAATGAAAATCGGATGAAAGTCTTACATCTGTAAGGGTGATAAAACCAATTCTGGGGTCCTTAATCTTTGAATTGATTATAAAGCTTATTTCCCTTTTTAAATCTATTTCAAGTTTTCTTAACCTGTCCATATACAGCCTGCCGTTTACCTGGGTACCTCAACCTGCTCATAGATTTCAATCAGGTCACCTTTATTTATATCCTGGAAGTTTTCAATTCTTATGCCGCATTCATAGCCTGCATTTACTTTTTTAACATCATCCTTAAACCTGTGAAGTGATTCCACTTTGCCGTCAAATACTATTTTTCCATCCCTTATAAGCCTTGCAGAATTGCCGCGTTCAACTTCACCGTCAAGTATATAGCTTCCGGCAACTATACCGACTTTTGATATTTTAAAGACTTCCCTTACTTCGGCATTGCCCTTTATTTTCTCTTCAAATACAGGCTCGAGCAGGCCCTTTGATGCAAGCTTGATGTCATCTATAAGTTTATAGATTATATTATAAGTCCTGATTTCAATGTTTTCATCTTTTGCAAGCATTTTGGCTTTGGATGTTGCCACCACTCCAAAACCGATAACAATTGCATCAGATGCTGATGCAAGAAGTATATCACTGTCAGAAACTGCGCCTACCGCTTTGTGTATAAATTCGATTTTTATATTATTTTCCTCTGCATCTTTCAGCGCTTTCTCAACAGCGTCAAGTGAACCGTAAGACTCAGATTTTAAAACAATCTTAAGCTTTTTTATTTCGTTTTCCTTTGAAAGACCAGACAGGTCCTCAAGGGTGATGTGCTTTTTGGTCTCAAGTGCCCTAAGCGCCTGCTTCTGGTACTGCCTTTTACTGATGATTTCTTTTGCAACCTTTTCACTTTTAACAATAAAAAACTTATCCCCTGCCTGCGGAACAATGCTAAATCCTGATATTTCAACAGGCTGTGAAATTTCTGCGCTGTTTACAGTCTCGCCTTTGTCATTTTTAATAGTTCTTATCCTGCCGAAAGAATTTCCTGTGACAAAACAATCCCCTGTTTTTATCCTGCCCCTTCTTATAAGCACAGTGCCTATGGCGCCAAGGTTTTTATCAAGTTTTGATTCTATAATAATTCCGCTGCCCTCAATAGAAGGATTGCCCCTTATATCATTCATTTCTGCAACAAGAAGTATCATCTCCAGGAGCTCATCTATATTCTGCCTGTTTTTAGCCGATATGTTAACAAAAATAGTGTCGCCGCCCCACTCCTCGGGCACAAGTTCGTATTCAGTCAGGCCCTGCTTGACTTTATCAGGATTTGCTTCAGGCAAATCAATCTTGTTTACAGCCACTATAATCGTAACACCTGCATCCTTTGCATGGTTTATGGCTTCAGCTGTCTGGGGCATTATGCCATCATCTGCAGCAATGACTATTATTGCAATATCAGTGACCCTTGCTCCTCTTGCCCTCATGGAGGTAAAAGCCTCATGCCCGGGCGTATCTATAAATGTAATTTTTTTGCCATTGTACTCTGCCTGATAGGCCCCAATGCTCTGGGTTATCCCCCCGGCTTCACCAGAAGCAACATCAGATTTCCTTATCGCATCAAGAAGTGTTGTCTTTCCGTGATCAACATGCCCCATTACTGTGACTATTGGCGGCCTTGGCTTTAAGTCTTTATCAGAATCCTGGGCCATCTCATCAATGCTGTCATCAAAATCTATAATTGAGTACTTGAAACTAAATTCATTTGAAAGTATTTCAATTATATCTTTGTCAAGCAACTGGTTTATATTAAAAACTTCACCTAAATTAAATAATGACTGGATTATCTCCTCAGAAGATATCCCTATTTTTTCTGAAAGTTGTTTTATTGTAATACCTTCAGGTATCTCTATGATTTTTTTAATCTCCGGCCGTTTTATAGCTTTTGCACCGGATTTTTCCTGCTGTTTTGAGGTATCTTTTTCACCAGTTTTTTCTGAAACTCTTTCAGGAGCAGTATATTTTTTAGCAGCAGGTTTGAGTTTTGCCCTGAACCTGCCTTCTTTTTCTTCTTTATCCAGTTCCCTGTCAAGAACTTTTTTAATATTTATCTTTTTCTCTTCATTCCAGGGCTGGCGCACTTTGAATGTGTCTGCACCTTTTTCCTTAAGAAGTGTTTTTTTAATGAATTTTTCTTCCTCAATATCTACAAAATCTTCTTCTTCAGCACTTTCCTGCATGTCGGTCCCGTCATAAACTGCATTCTGTGCCGGACGTTTTTTGACTTTTTTGCTTTTTGGGGCTTTTACATCCTCTTTATGTTCCGGAGGTTTTTTGCCGCCAGCCATTTCAGTCTTTACGGGAGTTGATGCTTTTTCTGCTTCAAGATTCTTTTCCGCAGCAGCCTTATCTTCTTTTGTAAGGGCGGTTTTTGGTTTAACTTTATCTTCATCTGCTCCAGCTGTTGTTTTTCCTGGAAGCACTTCTTTTTTTATAACAGAACTGTCCTTCTTTTTAATTTTTAAATCAGTTAAGTCTTCAGGCTTTTTGCCTGCTGGTTTTGATTCTGCAGATTTTGCAGCCCCGGCAGTTTTTTTTGCAGGAGTTTTAACAGTTTTAGCAGTTTTTACAGTTTCCTTAACTTCACTCACTGCAGCCTGCTCATCAATTGCTGATTCCTGTTCTTCTGTATCCTCTTTAACTTCACCTGCTGCGCCCGGGCTCTCACTTATTTTTATCCACTTTATTTTGGATGAACTGCTCTTTTTTGCAGCAGTTTTTTTTGCAGGCTTTGCTTTTACAGCTACATCAGTTTTTTTTGCAGGGGCTTTTTTCTCAGCCTTTTCTGAACGGCTTTTAAACTCGGCAATAACCATATTTTTTTGTTCTTCGTCAATTGAAGAACCATTACTCTTAACCTTAATGCCAATTTTTTTGCAAATCGCCATCAGTATGTCTGAGGTTGTATTTAATTCATTTGCAACTTCAAAAATTTTGAATGCACTCATATTTTTGATAAACCCTTTTTAATTTTGCTTTTTTTCCTGTCTTTCTTTCCTTGCTTCTTCAAGCTCTGCCTCAAACTGGTTTTCACTTTTTATATCTATTTTCCAGCCTGTAAGTTTTGCAGCAAGGCGGGCATTTTGCCCCTCTCTGCCGATAGCAAGAGAGAGCTGGTCGTTTGGAACGACAATAACCGCAAACTTAATTTCTTCATCTGTTAAAACTTTAAGCACTTTTGCAGGGCTGAGGGCATTTTTTATAAAAACAACAGGATCTTCGCTGTAATCCACAATATCTATTTTTTCTCCCTCAAGCTCATCAACTATCATTTTTACCCTGCTGCCTTTTGGCCCGACACATGCGCCTACCGGATCAACATTTTTGTCATTTGAAATAACTGCAATTTTTGTCCTGTATCCTGCTTCCCTTGCAATGTTTTTGATTTCAACTATTTTTTCACTTATTTCAGGCACTTCCAGTTCAAAAAGCTTTTTAACAAGTCCTGTGTGTGTCCTTGAAACTATAACCTGCGGACCTCTTGTTGTTTTCCTTACTTCAGATATAAAACATTTTACTCTTTCGCCATGTTTATACCTCTCGCCGGGCACCTGCTCGTGATGCGGAAGAAGCGCTTCGACCCTGCCTAAATCAACAAGAGTCCATCGTGAATCGTTCTGCTGAACTATGCCAGTTACCATATCTCCTATACGGTCTTTAAACTCATCATACATTATCTCCCGTGAAGCTTCCATAATTCTCTGCTTTATAACCTGTTTTGCTGTCTGGGCAGTTACTCTTCCAAAATCCCCCGGAGTAACCTCAACCTCAGTTGCGAGCCCCTCAGGGTTTTGCTCCTCGGCAATAACCTTAAATACTTTTATTTCACCGTTTTTTTCATTTATATCTATTCTTATGTTATCTTCATCATCATAAAACTTTTTATAAGATGCGTTCAGTGCAACTTTTAAAGCATCTATAATGGCATTCATTTTAATGCCCTTTTCTTTCTCAAGCTCTCTTAATGCTTCTATTAACTTTCTATTCAATTGAATCACCTAAAAAAATTGATTAAAAGATAATTTAATAATAAAAATAGTGGGTCAAGCCCACTATTTAAAGATTTATTATCTTTTGCTTTCTAAAACCTGTAAAATTATAACATATAGAAAAAATTTTTAAAATATCAATCAGCCAGAATTGTTTTTATCTTAATATCATCAATATCGGCATTAATAGAATTAAAACTTAAGCAGGCAGGGCACACTGCAGGCAGTGATTTGACTTTATATGCATTTCCGCAGCTGCTGCACTTTATTTTTATGCCAGGTTTTAAAAACTTTAATTTTGCATTTTTTAAAACCTTATGCTCTCTTGTCAGGAAGTCAAAGTAAAATTTAATGGACTGGGGCTCAATGCTGGAAAACCTGTTTATCTCAAAATCAACTCTTTCAACCCTGGTGAGGCTTTTCTCTTTTATGATTTTATCCAGTATATTTATTATTGAAGTTGTTATAGAGTATTCATGCATATGCCTTTAAAAAACGGGCCCGCTGCAATTCTAAGAACTTTATTTTTTAAATGAAAGGTTCCGGTATGCGGTTTAGCTCTTTTAATGAAAATACAGGGCCGTCAACACAAACAAATTTTTCACCAATATTACATCTGCCGCATTTTCCAATACCGCATTTCATCCTTCTTTCAAGAGTCGTATAAATCATATCTTCAGGAAATCCCAGCTTTAATAATACTTCAAGGGTATATTTAATCATTATTGGCGGACCGCAAGTAATAGCAATTGTGTTTTCTGGGCAAGGTTGCATGCTTTCAAGAACATTCGGGCAAAGGCCAGTTTCCTTTTCCCACAAAGCGCATGCAGTGTCTATAGTTGAAACCACTTCTATATCTCTGGAATTTTCCCATGCTTTAATATCATCCTTAAAACAAAAATCATCCGGGGTTTTAGCTGCAGCAAGCAATGTCAATTTATCATATTTATGCTTATTCTCAAGCATATATATTATTAGAGGCCTCAGCGGGGCAAGTCCTATCCCTCCGCCAATAAATATAATTTTTTTACCCTCCATGCTTTTGTATGGAAACCAGTTTCCCAGTGGCGCTCTTAACCCGATTTTTTCCCCTTCAGTTAAATTATGCAGCGCAGTTGTATTTACCCCTGCTTTCATAATGGAAAACTGGAGATATTCTCTATTTGAAGGGGCAGAGTTGATAACAAAAGTCGACTCCCCAAAACCAAATACTGATAATTGCCCGACCTGGCCGGGTTCAAATTTAAAATTTTTCCATTTTTTATCGTCGTCTATTACTATCTGCAAAGAAATAATAGCCGGGGTTTCATTTATTATTTTCTTAACTGTAGCTATATCCGGAAGATACGGATTATTATTTTCCAAGTTTATTTTTTCCTGTTCCATTATTTTGTTCAAGTAGTGATATATTGTGAATTATTTTTCTAAATTCTATTATTTCCTGCAAAGCATGCAGGATTTTAACAAACTTTTTTTATTACTTCTTACTCTTTATTATCCGTTATAACCATCTTAACAGCTTCCCTGATGTCCATGGAGACCGGGCATATTTCAATACATCTGCCGCATCCGACACAGTATATTTTTTTGTTTCTTTTAATATTGTAATTATATTTGCAATTGACTTTATTTTTGTATCTCTGGCTTTTATCAGCCCTGGGATTGTGGCCGCTCGCTTCAAGGGTATATGAGTTGTTCATGCAGTAATCCCAGCACCTGTAACGCTGGCCCTTAAGGTTTTTTTGCTCATCCCTTAAATTAAAACAAAAACATGTGGGGCATACATATGTGCAGGCTCCGCAGCTTATGCATTTTGATGTTATTACATCCCACACGCCAGTATTTATTGACTTATCCATTACCGCTGCCATATCGTCCGGGGAAGTTTTATCCCAGTACTGAATAATTTTTTTAGAAGAAGAATTTACAAGATTTTCAATTTCTTCTTCAATTGCTGCAGCTTTAAAATCCTTGCTTAAATATTGCCTGCTGAAATTTATAAGATCTTCTGCATTTTCGCTTATTTTTACTATTGCATAGCCGTGGCTTACCTCTATCATTCCAATATCTGCATTTTCAAAATTAAAGGGATTGCCCCCTACAAGAGTACAGAAACAGTCAGGAAAAATTTCTTTGCAGCCAATCGATACCAGTATGCTGCCTTTTCTTTTATTATGGTAGTAATTATCTTCTTTATATCCTTCATTAAAAACTTTATCAAGCCTTGCAATACCATCTGCATCGCATGGCTTTAAACCAAACAAAACTTTACCCGGGTAGCAGTCCTCCTTTTCGGCAGTGGTTAGTTCTAAGCCGGTTTTTTGAGGATTTTTAATGTCTTTTATATATTCAAAATCAAATAGCTTTTCAGTTGCGGGGAAAAATAAATGCTTTGGGCTCATAGTGGTTTTTTCTTTATATTCTGCCTCAAATCTTTTTTTACCGCTGGCCTCCTGTTGCGAGCCGGTTCTTTTAAAATCTTTATAATTTAAAAATTCAATAACTGCATTTTCCATATCCCTAACAGGCAAAAATACTTCGTATTTGCCGCTCACATTATCAAGCCAGGTGTCTATATTTTTTTTATCTATAAACTCAAGAACTTTCATGACAGGTTTTCCTCTTTTATATTTTGCTCTACATCTTTAAAAGTAAGAAACGGGGGTTTTTTATCTATTTCCTGGCCCGCTTTATAATCAAACAGCCTTTCAACAATCTGCGCGGACTTTTTCATCAGTTTTGCCAGGGGTATATTTTTTGGACATGCTCTTTCACATTCGCCGCATTCAGTGCATCTTCCCGCCAGGTGCATTACCCTTATCATCTGGAAAAACTTGCCCTCCTGGGTATTTATCCTTTGTGATTGCCAGTAAGGTTCGTCAAGATTTGTAATACATCTGTCCTGGCATATTTCAAGAGGACATACGTTCCTGCAGGCATAGCACCTGATACATCGCGAAAATTGCCCGTCCCAGTAATTCATTATCTCTTCAATGCTTTTACTTTCAATTATTTCCAAATCAGCATATTTATCTGCAGGCTGGATGCCGGGCTCCTGGTCGTTTTCAATAAAATCATCATAAAGAGGCGGTTTATTATAGATTTGGCACCAGTAACATTTATCTGCATAAAAATCTGCAGCTTTTAATGTATTCTTTTTATTAATTGTGCCTACTTCAAGATTGCCATTTTCAAGTTCAAGGGAAATTATTTTTTGCCCCCCTAAATGTTTTTGTATTTTTTTATAATCAAACACTCCACTGCATCCGGCAACAATCATCCTTGTTTTTTCCCTGTCAAGCAATCCCTCTGACAATAATTGTATTACTGAACTTGCATCACATGGCTTAAGAACTATCCCTGCAGTTCCTTTGATTTTTTTTGAAAGATTGTAGATATAGGTTGCAAGGTTATTAATGCATAATTTATTAAAAACCAGGTTTTTCACATCTTCCCTGTTTTTGATAAAAACAGGGTTTACTTTAAGCGGCAATTCGCTTGCAGAATATCCCACAAGTAAATCAAGATCATCAATTATTTCATTAATCTTTTCTTTTAATTTATCTTCAACAGTCATTTTGCATGCACATCTTCTATTCTTTTTACAAAATTTATTACGACATTCTGCCATTTTTGCGCTTCAGAAGCAGAAACCCACTGATATGAAAACCTTCTCTTATCTATACCGATAAAGGGCAAAAATTCTTTTAAAAACTCAAGCCTTCTGCGGGCATAAAAGTTCCCTTCACTGTAATGGCAGTCATTCGGGTGGCAGCCCGATACAAGAACTCCGTCTGCGCCCTGGTTAAATGCTTTTATTATAAATAAAGGGTTAACCCTTCCGCTGCAGGGCAATCTTATTATCCTTATGTTCTCAGGCTGCCTCAGCCTTGAAGTCCCTGCCGCGTCCGCACCTGCATACGAACACCAGTTGCACAGAAAAGCAACAATTTTTACTCCCCCGTTTTTACCAGGATCACCGCCAGGGCTAAAGCCATTACTTGCTTCAAGCGTATTATTTTCATTATTATTCATATTTTAATAATTTCTAACCTGTTTATTGAATCTGCTAAAAATTTTATCTTCAGCCTTTTTGCCTGCCAGATTAAGGCAAATTATAAAGACTTGAATTTTTACTTATAATTAATATCCAGGATTGCAAATCCTTGCTAATACATTATGGAATCCATTTCCTGCAATATCATTTCATCAGTATAGAAACTAAGCTTTATTGCATCAATGGGACAGGTAGCCTCACAAAGTCCGCAGCCTTTGCAAACTGACTCAATCACTTTAACCATTTTATTGCCTCTAATATCTGCTTCTTCTATGGCATTGAAGGGACATACCATGAGGCATTTATTGCATCCTACGCATCTTAGTTCGTCAACCTTTGCAACAATTGGATCGCTTGCAAGCTTATCCTTTGAAAACAGTGCGAGCACTTTTGCTGCAGCAGCGCTTCCCTGCGCCACGCTTGCCGGTATATCTTTTGGGGACTGGCAGGCGCCTGCTAAAAATATACCTGATGTATTTGTTTCAACAGGCCGCAGTTTTGGGTGGCTTTCTGTATAGAAACCAAAAGGCCCCGTGGTGATATTTAAAACTTCTGCAAGCTTTTTAGAACCATCTGCCGGAATAATTGCAGATGCCAGGACCACAAGGTCGGCCTCCATTTCAATTGCTTCACCAAGAATAGTGTCTGAGCCCCTTATTATTAACTTATCGCCTTTTTTATAAATTTTGGATACTTTTCCCCTTATATACTGGGTTCCATATTTTTTTGCAAGTGCTATAAACTCATCATAATCCTTGCCCGGGGATCTCACATCCGTATAAAATATATATGACTCTGAATCAGGTATATGTTCCTTTGTAAGTATGGCCTGTTTTGCCAGGTACATGCAGCAGGCACCGGAACAATATGGCATGCCCTTTGTGATATCCCTTGAGCCCACGCAGGATAGAAAAACTATCTTTTTAGGTTCTTTATTATCAGATGGCCTCAGTATATGGCCGCTGGTGGGGCCGGATGCACACATCAGCCTTTCGTATTTCAGCCCGGTTATTACATCTTCAAGCTCTCCGCCTCCATATTCTCCATAACTGTCAGGGTTATATTCATCAAAACCTGTTGCAACAATAATTGCCCCGGCTTCAAGGGTAATGATCTTTTCTTTCTGGCTGTAATCAATGCAATTAGCTTCACAGACTTTAATGCATTCATGGCATTCCGAACATATTCCGCAGTTAAGGCACCTTTGCGCTTCCATCCTGGCCTGCCGCTCATCGAAAGGTTTCACTATTTCTTTAAAGTTTTTTATTCTGGGGCCAACACCCAGTTTTTCCGGCACTGCTCTTTTATTCTTTTCAAAAGATTTTAATTGTTTTTCAGTAAACACCTCTTCAGGTTTTAATTTTATTTCACTATTATTTTTTTCTTCTATGTCCTTTTCAATATCCTCAATTTTTTCACCCTCAAGCATCCTTGCAATTATACCTGCTGCAAGTTTTCCATGGCCGATTGCTTCAGTTAAAGTAGCAGGGCCAAGCACAAGATCCCCTCCTGCAAAAATGCCGTCATCATTGACAGCAAGCACAGCCTCCCTTTGAAGCTTTACAGTAT
>VGAZ01000016.1 GCA_016870615.1 Actinomycetota bacterium
TTTATATCGAAAATACCTTGTTTATTATAAATTTATCCTTTCTGGTAAGTGTGTTACCAGTTTTAAGCAAATTATCCCGTCACATACCATATTTATACTTGAGGGATCCAAAAGGAAGTTCTTATAAGTTCTTATAAATCGAATTCACCTTATGACAAATCTGGAGGCAGGAGTATGACAAAACAGGAAATAGAAGATTGACAAATCGGGAAGTGGATTTATGCTGACAGTCTGGACGGTTCGGTCTATCACTACCGGGATCAGCTCAACTTTGAAGTTGATGCAATAATTCAATTGAAAGACGAACGATGGGCGGCTGTCGAAATTAAAATGGGAGCAGGCGAGATTGAGAAGGCAGCTGAAAACCTTATTAAATTTAGTGAAAATATTGATACCGTTAAAACTCCGCCCCCATCATTCTTGATGGTACTTACCGGCACAGAATATGCTTTCCAGATGAAGAACGGCGTTTGGGTAGTCCCGGTTGGGTGCCTTAGGGATTAGGTTAATTGAACATCAAAATGAGCTTATCATTCCAGGCCGATAACATCAACGGGTTTTGATAACTGGACCAATAGATCTCCGCCTCTTATAAATCACCTCATTTATTATATTAAATAAAAATAGTACAGTGCCAGCTGCAATATGCTCTCATATACCGAATAAAAGTGAGGTATACAGGTTTTTACAGCAATGCAAGTCGGGGAAAACGTTAGAAGCAGGCAGTGGACAAGTCTGATTATGTCATAGAGAAAGAGGAGTGCAGTAAGATTTGCAGCAAATCCTTTAGCAAGGCTTATAAAAAATCCATCTATTTAGCCAAACAATCACTAAATGGGGAAGAAACCCCGTCGTTAATTGTATTTTATACTTAGGGGATCCAGAAGATATTCTATAAAAAGAAAAGTAAAAAATATTAAATGAGGCAAAATATCCTTCAGCTGTTATGTATTCTACCAAGGTGATCCAGAAACGACTTCTGATAAACATTAGCATTCTATTCAATTATATTAAATAGACTTTACAAAATGTAATACATTTTATAAAATATGGTAAATAATATGTATAGTATAAATGAAATAAACAAGATAATCGAGCTTAGCGAGCTTACAAGACAAAAAGGATTAAAATATCCTAAAAAACGGCCCGTCTTTTTTGATATATATAATAATTCTGTGCCGACCATTATAGGCGTATCAGGTTTACGTGGTGTGGGAAAAACTGTTATTTTATCCCAGATATTAAATACTGAAAAAAATAGTCTGTATATATCACTGGATAGCACACTTGTAAGTGATTTGTTTGAACTTTCCAAAGAACTTCTAAGGAAATACAAAATAACCACACTTCTTTTTGACGAGATACACTATTATCCATTTTGGCAGAGAGACTTAAAAAAGATTTATGATTTTCTTGAAATAAAAGTTTATTTTACAAGTTCAGTATCACTTGAAATCCTGAAAGCAGATTTTGATCTTTCAAGAAGAGTACGCATCATAACTGTTCCAGTGTTCAGTTTCAGGGAATTCTTATGGTTTTATGATTATACAACTGACCTTTTAAATAATCTTGCGATTACAGGAGTACTTAAGAAAGAAGAAGAAGCTGATTTAAGGTATGAAGCATTTTTTGAAGAATATCTTAGCTATCCGCTTCCTGCACAAAAACAGGAGAGATCTCCTGAAATTATAATAAATATCATCAATAAAATAATAGAGCGGGACCTTATATATTCAGAAGACATTGCTGCAAAAGACATCTTTTACCTTAAAAACATTTTAAAGTTTTTGGCAAATTCCCCTTCAGGTGAAATCAGTTTCTCCACCATAGCCAGTAATTTACAGATAAGCCACTTTCTTGCAGTAAAGTATATTACTGCATTTGAAAAAGCATATATACTGAATGTAATATATCCTAAGGGTACAAATATTAAAAAAGAGCCAAAAATACTTTTTAGCCTTCCCTTTAGAAGTTATCTGTCCGGTCTGCGGCATGAAAACCTGCTCGGATCTGTAAAAGAGGATTTTTTTGCCGGTATAATGAAAAATAATAAAATAAAGATTTTTTATTTAAAAAGTAAAAGAGGTAAGAAGCTTCCTGATTTCATGATAGAAGCGGCAAATACAAAATACATTATTGAGATAGGCGGTAAGTCAAAGACACTGGCCCAGTTTAAAGGTATTCCGGATAAGTATGATAAGATAATAGCCTTAAATCCATTCGTGGAAAGAGACAAAAGCATACCCCTTATTGCTTTTGGTTTCCTGGACTGATGTTTTTGTAAAGCGCCCTGTTGACGTTGATATAGTTAAGTACAATATTTGTGATTTATGATATTTCAGTAAATTCATAATTATGGTGTAAATTCCAGTTTTTATCTAAAAGTATTACTTGTAAATTTGTAATACATGCATTACAATACTACAAGTATTAAAGTAATACACTATAATTATTAGAATAGTAATAACCCAAAATTATTTATATGGAGATATTATGTCAAGAATTACTAAAAAGGGACAGGTTACAATACCTAAAAACATCAGGAATCTTCTTAATATAAGGCCAAACGACATTGGTGATTTTGCTGTTAAGGAAGGCAGTGTTGTATTTACAGTAAAAAGAGGCACTATTCTTGATGCACACAGGAAAAGGACTGATAAGGATACCGATTTTTCAAGAGTAAGGGAATATATGAAAGAAGACATTGCAAAAAAAGTTGTAGAGGAAGAATAAATGCACTTTATTGATACTAATATTTTTTTAAGGTATTTCATAAAAGATGAAAAAGAAGCAGAAAACATAAAAGTCGAAAACTTCTTCAAAAGTATCGTTGACGGACAAATTAACTGTTTCACAAATACAATGGTAATAAATGAAATAATATGGGTTCTTGAAAAGTATTATGGATGGGCAAAAACAGATGTCTGCGACAATATTGAGTTTTTATTAAACACTCCAAATATAAAAATTAAAGAAAGAGCTTTACTGCAGAAAGCAGTAAATTCCTACAGAGAGCTTAACATAGATTTTATGGATATTTATAATTATTTCTATATTAAGACAGAAAATGAGGCAGTTATTTATTCATTTGACAAACACTACGACAGGCTGGCAAAAAAATACGGGGACATTGAAAGACTTCTACCTTAAAAAATCAATGCAATTTCTGGGCATACCCTGGGTTAATGTACTTTTTGAATATAATTCTTCCAATTTTTTACAAGCACCTGCTTTTTGTTTTTTTATCTAAGACCGATAATTTTTAAATCAGGTAAATATTAAATGGTGGCAGGTACCCCGGCAGCTATTATATTTTATATCTTATTATTATTTGAGTCTGATTTTTTAACTTAAGTCTTTAAAGCTTAAATTAATTCCTTTAACTCTTTGTCAACATCAGGAAAAACAAGATTACTTCAACAAAAAAAGGCTTGCAATCATAACAATAATGCCTGCAAGAAAACTCAGTATTGGGAGATGGCTGTAACCATAAGAAGTGGAGACAGGCACAAGCTCATCTATTGATATAAATGTCATAATGCCTGCAATGGCTGCAAGGATGTAGCCGAGTATAACTGCATTTAAAAAAGGAAGCAAAAAAATTGCGGTAATAACAGCGCCTACTGGCTCTGCAACACCGGAAAGGAAAGAGTACAGGAATGCTTTTTTCCTGCTTCTCGTTGCTTTGTAAATAGGCACAGACACAGCAATGCCTTCAGGTATGTTATGAATGGCCACTGCAACTGCAATGGCAATGCCTATTTTTTCATCGGATAGAAAACTGTAAAAAGTTGCCATGCCCTCTGGAAGGTTATGAATGCCTATGCCAATTGCTACAAATATGCCAGCCCGGAGAAGTTTTTGATTTGTTTTATCTGTTATTCTTTCTTTCTGGCCTATATATTCATGCGGGATGAAGAAATCCACAGCAAAGATAAATATGAATCCTGCAACAAATGCAATTGAGGCTTTTAAAAATCCTATTTCTTCAAATGAAGAAGGAAGAAGCTCAAAAAATGATATGCCTATCATAATGCCAGCAGTGAACCCAAGAACCGAGCACATAAATTTGGGGGATTCTTTTTTTACAGCCAGGCCCAGCAGGCTGCCTATTGTTGTGGCAAGTCCCGCTATTGCAGTAATTAGCAATGCTTTTAATGCAGTTTGATCAAACATACTATTAAAATAAACTTTTACTGTATTAGCTTCATGTAAAATTATACTTTAATATTGCTCTAATTTAATGCTATTTGTAAAGTATAATTTATAATTATTAAATTAATCAAGTGTAAAGCCTGCCTGAAGTCCAAGGTGGTCCGATATTTGAAAATCCTGTGCATTTTGTGGAAAAAGCGAAATTCCTGAAGGTTTTATAAGTGTTTTACCGGAGCCTTGAAAATAAAAAATATAATCTATGCGCTGGGGAGGCCCTTCTTCCAGGGCCACGGTGTTGCCATCTTTCCCATAAGGGTTTTTATCTGTAAGCTTCCACTCTTTTCCAATCCATGTAAAGCCGGGCTCCTGAGGAAAAAATTCGGACCAAAGATCTTTTATAATAAACGGATCATGTCCTATCGATTTGGAAAAAGTATTGAAAAGTTCAATGAATTTGGCAAATTCCCCAGATTTATTTGCGGTTATATCAAAATCATCAGGCATTTCAGCGTCTTTACCAGCAGAAACAATTCCTGCTTTTTCAATCCATCCTGCAGGCATATCGGCACTGACATTAAAATCTCCTACCATAATTACAGGATTTATATGCCCCATGGCGTTAAGTTCAGGAAGAAGAATTTTACCTGCAAAATCAAATAGCTCCTCCAGGTTTTTAAATCTTGTTTCAGGATGGTTGTGTGACTGGAGATGGGTATTGAAAAAATGTATATAGTCATCCTCTTTTATGCCAACTTTTATCCTGGCATACAATACTCCCTTGCCTGCAAGCCTGTCAGTACCGCTTAAATCCGAAAAGCAGAACGCGCTTGCTGCAATAATGGGATACCTGGAAAGAATTAGAAGCCCGCTGTCCTGCTTCAAAAAATTTATAAATGATGTATCAGGGCCAAGCACGTAATATGGGCCAAAGGTGATTCTTGCAGTTTTGCTATTGCCGCCAGGCCGGGCATCAATTATATTTATGCCCCAGGCATTTTCTTCAGATGACAGAGCATCTACATCCCGCGCATTTTTTATATTGCCATAAATATTTTCAAATCTGTCAATAGAACTGGCTCCCCCCGGGCTGTTAAGGGATTCATGCCAGGCATCCAGTATCATGTTTTGTGATTTGTCCCAGAATATTTCCTGGAGTCCCGCTATATTAAAACCAGAACCTGCAAGTTTTTCCGCCAGCAGTGATGCCCTCTGGCGGTATAAAGGGGCAACAGCTTCCAGGGGGATAAGCATTGCATTCTGGGAAAGAATTTCAAATGAGGCCGGGTAAGAAGGCCTATAGCATAAAGCTTCTGGAGCAGTTTCCTGTCTGCAGCTGCAAATTAAAAAAATAAAAAACATTATTATTACTGTTAAAAAACAAGCAGATAAATTTTTCTTTTTCATTTATAACTTAAATTCCTAGTAAGATTACTTATAGATTTTACATAATATATATATAAATTATATGATAAAAGAGGTATTGCTTGTTTGTAAAGTTAAAAAAACCCACTATAATTTAAAAATATTTTTAAACGCTGACTATAAATAATTTGACCAAAGACCATAAAACATTATATGACACAGAACATATATCCTGCGATTATGCTGCAAGGGATTATATGGATCCTGCCGAGAAAACCTTTATTGAGGAGTTTGGCAAAAAACTTGCAGATATGGATATGCTTGATATGGGTGTCGGCGGAGGCAGGACCACGAAATACTTTGCCCCTCTTGTTAAAAGCTATATGGGAGCAGACTATGCTGCTTCCATGATTTCAGCCTGCCAAAAAAAACATGGAGACAGATATAAATTTATAGAATGCGACGCAAGGAATATGGATGAAATTGCAGATAATTGTTTTGACTTTATTCTTTTCAGCTATAATGGAATAGACAGTTTTGGGAATGATGACAGGATGCGTGCACTGGCAGAAATCAGGAGAGTGTTAAGACCTGGCGGAATTTTTTTCTTTTCATCGCATAATTTAAACTGGGACGGCCTTTACGGCCTGTTCAGCTTGGGGACAAAGGAAGGCAGCTATTTTTCCCTGAAAAAGCCTGGAAAGCTGCTTAATTTATTAAAGCTAAGGTATTTAAATAAAAGTTTCAGCATGAAAAGGCATATTAAAAAATTAAGGAAAAAACGCGCCGGCCATATTTATGATAATTCCTTAAATGGTAAAGCCGGAATTTATTATATAACTGCTAAAGAGCAGATAAAGCAACTGCACGATGCAGGTTTTAATATTATCAGCACTTACAGCCGTTCGGGCATAAAAACAAATGATGAAGAAATATTAAACAGCGGCGGCTGGATTTATTACCTTTGCAGCTGAAGAAGTAAATCTTTTTGGAATATCGGGGGTGGCTTCTTGAATAAATCAAAAAAATATATAACAAAATACAATGGCACAGAAGAGTTATTTGATGAAGAGAAAATAAGAAAGTCCATGCGAAGTGCCGGCGCAGACAGCCAGACTACAGAAGATGCTATTGATTCAATTAAAAAAAATTTCAAGAATTATATGAATTCGGGGGAAATCTACAGGTATGCAGTTAAACAGCTTAAAAAGAAAAACCCGTCAGTTGCAATAAAATATACATTAAAGAAAGCAATTATGGATCTTGGCCCCAGCGGGTATGTATTTGAAAAATATATAGCAAAAATACTGGAAAATTATGGTTATGAGACAAAAACCGGCCAGATTGTAAGGGGTTTTTGTGTTGAACATGAAGTGGATGTAGTAGCAAAAAAAGGCATGAAGCATTACATGGTCGAATGCAAGTATCACAATGATTCTGATTACAGCAGTGATATAAAAACAGCGCTTTATGTCCACAGCAGGTTTGAAGATATTAAAAAAGGCTGCGATGCAGGGTTAAATGATTATAACCTTGAAGAAGGGTGGTTTGCGACAAATACAAAAGTGACAAATGAGGCTGCAAAATATGCAAAGTGTGTTGGGCTTGGCGTGATTGCATGGCATTACCCGGAAGCCAAAAATCTTGAATACTATATTGAAAATAAGAAGCTATACCCTGTATCAATACTTCATGGATTAAATAAAAAACAAAAGGAAATACTTTTTGAAAACAGTATAATAACAATACAGGATTTGCTGGAATTAAATCCTGATAGTTTAGCAAGTACAATAAATACAAATATAATAAATGCGCAGAAGTTATTTATGCAGGCTGAAATGCTGGCGGGTACCCTGAGACAATAATATGATAATTGTAAAAGAAAAAATTTCTTTAGAGGAGCTTAAAAAAATGGCTGCAGGTTTTTTTGGCGACCTTGTAAAAGCCGTGGTTGATGTGGAAAAAGAAATAATGGCAGTTGATGCTGAGCTTCATTCTGACCAGGAAGCCTTGCTTTTAAGCGAAGGTTCCAGGCAGAGTGATCTGTGGGGAATAAATATTTATCCTGAACTGCCTGCTGAAGAGCAAATTGAGTTTGATTCAATGATAAATTTAAAACCCTCGCAAAATAACAGGACAAGAGGCGTTGAGGATCCTGGAACAAGAAATAAAATTTTAAAGATAGTCAACAAGCTTATCATTCAAATATGACAATATCCGGACAATGACAGTTTATCATAAAAACTTAAGCCACAGATGGCATTTAATGAGCTTTGCTGAACAGATGGCAAATGTCGGAAGCGAGGTTTACAGGGCAATTTCATGGCAGCAAAAAAATAATACAGGGTACAGCAGGCTGGCATTTGAAAGGGCGCTTGAACTGCTTGATTTTACCACAGAAAGAATAAGGAATTTTTACAGATTAAAAGAATTGAGGAGATTAAGGGAGGTTCTTGTCGATTATTTTGCAGGCAACAATATATATGGTTCAACCCCCGCGTCATTAAATAATTATTTCTACTGTTTTAATTATGCTGCCGCACTATCAAGAAAAGATAAGACTTAATACTCCACAGCCCTGGGAAGCGCTTTTGCCAGCTTTTAAGCTTTTATCAGACAAAGCATCTTTGCTTATAGTATAATCCCGGAAATCGGGATAATCCGGAAGCCAGCCAAAATAATATTTTCTTAGGCCAATGCCCATAGAAAACCCCCTTTTAAATACAGTAAATAAATATTTCATAATTATCTCAAAAAAAATAATATTTATCGATTTTTGATTTTATGTGTTTTTAGCTTATAATTTTATAAATATATATCTGCTATTCTTGACAGCAGATACTGAAAATATTTTTAAAGGTAAAGGATGCCTGTATTGGATAGGAAAATAAAAAAGACTTTTTTGATAAGTATAATATTTATTCTTGCCGTATTATTAATACCAGTTTTTACTACTGCCTCTTCCTGCAGTATTTTTGGCAGGTATATTGTTGAACAGCAACATTATGATAACCTTACAGACTCATATACTAAAAACCTGGCTGAAATTGAAAAAATAAAAGCAGAGCTTCAAAAGAGCACTGCAGAAATGCAACAGCTCTCAGACAGTCTGGAGGAAAAAGACTCAGAAATAGCCAGTCTTAAGAATGAAATAGATTACTTAAATAAGACCATACTTATGCTTGAGGAGGAGACTAAGTCTAAAAGCACAGAAAATCTTGAGGCCCAAATAGCCAAACTTTCAGGAGAACCGGCAAAACTTAGAAAACTTCTTGATAATATTAATAATTTGTTAAAATTCGTTTATATTGGTTCATCTGCAAAAGAGGGTTATGGCTATACTTTTACTGCCTTCAGTATTGAACATAAAGGCAAGTACTACATTATAACTGCCGGGCATTGTGTAAGCGATAATTATGGAACTGAAGGGACTTTCAAGTTTAAAAGCAATTTTTCAGATACGTGGATTTACCCTGAGCTTCTTGCATATGAATCTGCATTCTGGGAATTGGATGATTATGCGGTTTTTTACGGGGACAAAATACCCGGGGGGCTAAAGACTGGCGAAACTGAGACAGAAGATAATTATGTGCTGGGCAGCCTGGATAAAAAATTAAGTGTAATGCGCGATCTTGGCGGTTCATCAAAAAGGGGTGAAAGCGGCAGCCCTGTAATTAATGAGGAAATGCAGGTGATAGGCATATATGTGGTATACGGCTATGTGTATACTCCAATAAAACTTGCACTTGAAGCTATAGACAATGCGGTAATAAACTGATATTTTTCCTTAAATACTTCTGGAGTGACACTATCACGGAATAACAAAACGTCAATGGATTTATATTGACAATTAAAAGTATTAATACTATTATTATAATAACCTAAAAAATCGTTTTTCTTATAATATTATTAATTTCCTGGTTTTTTATTAAACTAGAAAGCAGAAATAATTTTTTCTGAAATTATAAAGCCTTATTATTTAATAATTTATGCGCGAAATTCCAGAAAACAATACACTTCTTTCAATGACCGGTATAACCAAGATATTTCCCGGTGTTATTGCTTTAAAAGATGTTGACTTTGAAACAAAATACGGGGAAGTGCATGCTCTTGTCGGGGAAAACGGCGCTGGAAAATCAACGCTCATAAAAATCCTCAGCGGCCTTTACAGGCCGGATTCAGGCGATATCCTGCTTGAAGGAAGGAAAGTCTTTTTTGCAAACACCCACCAGTCACAGCAAAATAATATTGCCGTTATTTACCAGGAGTTTAACCTGGTGCCTGAACTTTCTGTGGCTGAAAATATTTTTATAGGCAGGGAACCAAAAACTTTTGGAAAGATTTTCATCAACTGGAAAAAAATGAATGCAAATGCCAAAGAAATGCTTGACAGGCTGGATATAGAGCTGGATTGTAAGAGATTTGTATCAGATCTATCTGTTGCAGAGCGCCAGATGGTTGAAATTGCAAAGGCGCTTTCACTTGATGCAAAACTCATAATCATGGATGAGCCAACAGCTACACTTACAGAAAAAGAAGTTGTTAAGCTGTTTGAAATAATTGCCGAGCTTAAAAAGCAGGGTGTTTCCATTATTTACATTTCACACCGGCTGGAGGAGGCTTTCAAGCTTTCAGAACGCATAACTGTGTTGCGTGACGGGAAAAAAATAGGCACAAAGCTAACCACACAGACCAGCCAGGATGAAATAGTTTCGATGATGGTGGGTAAAGTTGTCAAAGATTATTTTGGGGGCAGTAAATCTGTAAGCGCAGAAAGGGAAGTTCTTTTGGAAATAAAAAACTACAGCATAGCAGATCATGTTTATAATGTAGGGTTTAAACTTCACAAAGGTGAAATACTCGGGTTTGCAGGTGTGCTTGGCTCAGGCATTCACAGTTTGCTGCGCTCAATTTACGGGGCAACACCAAAAACAAAAGGGGAAATTTTTTTTGAGGGCAGCCCCGTTGAGATCAACAGCACTAAAGATGCAATAAAGCTTGGTATTGGTTTTGTCACAGAAGACAGGAAGGGGGAGGGGATACTTTATGATATGTCAGTTCTCCAGAACCTGACAATTATAGTAATTAAATCACTGACATTTTTAAAAGGGCTTTTTGTTAAAGCAAAAAAAGAAAAAGAAGTATTTAACAGTATGAGCAACAGCTTAGATATCAAGTTTGCAAATTTAAACCAGAGGATAATTTTTTTAAGCGGAGGCAACCAGCAGAAAGTTATAATAGGCAGGACCCTTTTATCCAATTGCAAGGTGCTGATACTTCTTGAGCCCACCAGGGGCATTGATGTGGGTGCAAAGGCAGAGATCCACAGAATCATGAGGGAACTTGCCAATAAAGGTATTTCAATTATTCTTTCATCTTCCGAGCTTCCGGAACTGGTAAATCTTACAGACAGATGCATTGCACTGTATAAAGGTAAGATTAATGCTGAATTTACAAGAGAAACAATGGATGAGGAAAAACTTGTTGCAGCACAGATAGGGCAGGTTAAGAAATGATTAAATTCTTAAAATTGTATGAAAAGATAGGAATATTTATACTTATTGTAATTGCAGGAGTGTTTCTTGCCATTGCAAGCCCGAATTTTTTAAAAACTGATACTATTTTAAACATTATTACCCAGGGAACATATGGGGCAATTGTTGGTTTTGGTATGGTGCTTGCAATAACCAGCGGCGGATTCGACCTTTCAGTTGATGCCGTAGTGGCCCTGACAAGCGTATTTCTTTCAATACTTATACCTAATATTGGTATTCCTTCTGCGATTATAATATCTGTTATAATAAGCTGCTGCGTAGGTTTTTTAAACGGGGTCATAATAACGAAATTCGGGGTAAACCCGCTTATTACAACTCTTTCAATGGCAACTATTATAAGAGGTGTGTCTCTTCTTATTGCAAATGGCAAGCAGATACCGATAAGCGAGACCAGGTTTTCAGTAATTGGAACAGGCAAGCTGCTGGGTATTCCTATTCCTATTTATATTATGGTGGCTCTTTTTATAATATTCTATCTTCTTTTAAACCAGACTTCTCTTGGCAGGCATATATCTGCTGTGGGCTCAAACGAAAGCGCTGCAAGAATTTCAGGATTAAATGTAACATTTGTAAAAATAATGGTTTATGTGCTCGTGTCTTTTACAGCAAGCATAAACGGTGTAATAAGGACATCGCAGGCAATGATAGGCATTCCAAGCATGGCTCCGGGTTTCACTCTCCTGGTTATTACTATAACAATACTGGGAGGAACCAGTCTTTCCGGAGGCAAAGGAAACCTGATTGGAGCTGTATTTGCAGGTATTTTTATTTCAATGATTTATTATGGCTTAAACCTTATAAAAGTGGAGTATTTTTACCAGCTTTTATCTGTAGGGCTTGTGCTTATTTTTGCGCTCTTTGTTGACGGGCTGAGGAAGAGATATCTTGAAGCTGCAAGGATAAAAGGGATAAAAGTTTAAAACAGCCCGGTAAATTTATTTAAATTAAAACAGGGATTAGACAATGGATGATTTCAGGTTCCGTAAAGTTAAGCAGAATCTTGGAGTTTTCTGGGGTAATTTCGGCTTGCCTCTTATCTTCATAATAATTGTAGTTGTATTTTCATTATCAAATCCGAGTTTTGCTACAAGATATAATATTTTAAGCAACTTTGGTTTTGCTGCATATGTGGGAATAGCTGCAATTGGTATGACATTTGTAATAATGACAGGAAACTTTGATATCTCTATTGGTTCCATGCTTGCACTTGTTGCAGTGCTGGGCTCATCATTTATGCCAAAGACTGGCGGTGTCATAGGAGTACTTGCAACATTAGCCATTGCATGCTCACTTGGATTTATAAACGGGATATTTGTAACAAAGCTCAGGATACCGGCTTTTATAACAACTCTTGGTATGCTTTTTGTTTTTCGTGCGCTTGCATTTATTTATACAAATAATGTGCCCGTATATATAAGTGACAGGTTCTGGCTATATATTGGTAACGGCAAGCTTTTTGGCGTTATACCGTTTCCGGTGCTATTAATGGGTATCTGCTATCTTGCAGCATACCTGGTCTTGAGAAAGTCGCCTGTGGGAAGATATATAATTGCGGTCGGAACAAATGCCAGGGCAGCGGCTCTTTCCGGAATAAACGTGGATAATATAAAAATTCTTGTTTTTACGCTTCTCGGGCTTTTCGTCGGTATATCATCAATTGTAAATTCTGCAAACCAGGGCGCCGCAAACCCCGGGCTTATGGGACAGAATTTTGAATTCCAGGTAATAACGGCAGTTGTACTTGGGGGAACAGCTCTCAGCGGAGGAAACGGCAGCCTTGGAGGCTCTCTTATTGCTGCGCTTATTGTTACTTTTCTTGGCAATGGCATGGGGCTCATGCAGGTTAACTCATACTGGCAGCTTGTTGCAACGGGTCTTGTAATGATATTTGCAGTGTCTCTTAATAAGCTGAAATTCTATCTTCTTGGGCAGGGGGAGTATTAGCGATAAAAATATACAAATTAAAAATAGGGCTTGGGATTATTCCAGAAAATAAAAAGGAGGTGTTGATTATAGGAAAAAATTCATTATTTATAAACATTAATAATGTTAAAAGGAGGTAAAGTAAAATGAGGTATGCAAAGATAGCATTTATTGCAGTTGTGTGTCTGGTCCTCATACTCACAGTTTCTTTTCTCGGATGCAAGAAAGAAGCTGCAGTGGAAGGCGGAGGCATGGCAGTAACCACTTATGCAAACGCATCAGACATAACTATTGGTTTTTCACTCTGGACAATGCAGTTTACTTTTTTCCAGAATGTTGAAAAAGGCGTAAAGGATGCATGCGAGGACCTTGGATTCAAGTATGTTATGATTGACCAGAACAGCGACGCCACAAAAATGGTGCAGGATATAAATTCACTTGTAGGACAGAAAGTTAGCGGAATTGTTGTAACTCCTGTTGATCCCGGCGCAATTGGGCCTGCTGTTGAAAATGCAAGGCAAAACGGCATACCTGTAGTTTGTGCAGATATAGGCAAATCTGGCCCCATAAATGCTCTTATGATATCGGATAACTTCAAGGGCGGCCAGCTTGCTGCAGAGTTTCTTGCAAGCAAGTTAAATGATACAACAAAACCGCTTGGGCTTGGCAACCTGCTTCCACAGTGGACATATGCAAGGCAGAGAGGCGAGGGCTTCCTGGCAAAGGCGCTGGAACTTGGCTACGATGTTGCAGCAAACATTATTGTGCAGAATCCAAGCGCTGAAGGCGGTTTTGATACTATGCAGCAAATCCTTTCAGCGGTACCTGATGTTGCAGGCGTTTATTTCTGTAGCGGAAGGGAAGCAGTTGGAGCAGCACAGGCAATTCAGGCATCAGGCAAAGATATACTTTCAGTTGGATATAATGGAGACCCGGAAGAGTTCCAGGCAATAAAAGATGGAGTACTGAATGCAACAATACTTCAGGAGCCCTATTTTATCGGCTACAGATCAGTAGAGATTCTTGCTGAAATACTGCTTGAAGGCAAATTTTATGAGAATGTGGAAGTTCCTGTAGATGTCAAGCTGGTGACACCTGAAAATATGGATGCTATTGCTGCTGAAATACTTAAAAAAACGGGGAACTCGGCATTTCCTGAATAATAAAAAGCCTGATTTGGCATCACAGCATCATTTATATGTCAGGGATATAAATCAGCAATTGATGCAAACAGGCTGAAATATTATTGATAAAGCAATATTTATAGAATTTATATTAAATGTATATGGCAGGGCAGCATCTACAAAAGCCCTGCCATATCATATGGTAAGTGTTGTTTTTATTTATCAGTATTTATTAAAAAGTAATGATTTTTTATACCTGGTTTTATTGGTTGCCTGAGCATTCTTTTACAGTATTGTCATTTTTAAATACAAAAAAATATATATGTTTTTATGAAACCATTGAGATACTAAGTAGTTAATAACGTAATTAATTTGATATTTTTTAAGAACAGGTTGGAATTAGTTTTATATTATTTTTAATGAATTAAAAAACATATCATGCGGCCCGGCTTGTATGTTATGGCATACTAAGCCCCTGGCTTAAATAACCTGAATAAAACAATTGATTTATTTACTTTGCTTGAGAAGCTTCTGAATATAGCAATATTGTCCTATTTTTGTTAGGATTAAATAGTTCTTAATAATAGACCAGATAATCTATATATGGTGACTGAAGCAAAACCAATAACCCAATGCAATAATTTAAAGGAGATGCAATGAAACTGAAAATTGATGCACATTTATGGTGCCTTGGTACATATGCAGAAAGATATGTGCCCGGCGGCTATTATGAAGATATGAAACTCGAGGAGAAACTCGAAGCTTTCTCAAAAATAGAGGGCATTACAGGCCTTGTTGTTTTTTATCCGACTGAACCGCTTCCGTCTGATCCTGATAAGCTTTTGAAGCTTCTTGCAAACTATAATCTCAAAGTTTCTGTTATGGAGCCTGAAGTGTGGAGCGACAGGAAATGGAGGGATGGAGCATTCAGCACTACTGATGCCAGGGTAAGGAAAGAAGCTGTTAAAAGGCTTAAAGAAAGTATAGATCTCGGAAAAGCTTTAAAAGCTGACAGCGTGCTTTTATGGCCGGCCCATGATGGGTTTGATTATCCCTTCCAATATGACTATACCCTTGGGTGGAGAAATCTTGTGGAAACCGTGCGTGAAATTGGCGAATACGACAGGTCCGTTAAAATAGCGCTTGAAGCAAAGTCCAAAGACCCAAGGCAGAAACAGCTTATAAGCGATACAGGCAAGGCTCTTGCATTCATTAATGATGTGGGGCTTGATAATGTTGGCTGCGCTCTTGATGTGGGGCACTCGCTTATGGCAGGAGAATCGCTTGCAGAGTCGCTCATGCTTATTGACGGCCACGATAAACTGTTCCAGATTCATTTAAATGATAATTATAAAGATGCGGATCCCGACATGATTCTTGGGACAGTAAATTTCTGGGAAATACTGGAATTCTTTTATTTTTTAAATAAGACAGATTACAACTCATGGTCCACTATAGACATAATTTCTTCAAGGGATGACAGGTTTAAAACACTTGAACTGGCAGTGAAAATGACACTGAAGCTGAAGGAGCTTGCAGACAAGCTTGCAAAGCATTCAAAAACAATAGATGAAAATTTAAAAGGTTATAGATTTGCAGACAATATGAACTTAATTACGGATCTGCTTTTATAATAGTAAGCAAAAAAAGCTTGGGGGACAGTCCCCCTTGCTTTAAAAAAGCTTGGGGGACAGTCCCCCTTGCTTTTTCCAGATCAATTACCTCAGCAATATTTAGCCACTTTTCGAACTTTTATTGTATTAATCCATTACCATTTACAGATAGGCTATAATATTATTAATGATATCAAAAATTATCAAGAAATCTAAAAATATAGGATTTTTTAAAAGGCAGGCTGGTTATATGAGTAATAACAAAAATATTAAAATAAAAAAATATGTTTCAGTTTTAATTGTTGCAGCTCTTTCTTCTGCTTTATTTGCAGCAACTTCATTTTCGGGCTGTATAATGATAAAGCCCGATGTGGTGGCTGAACAGGTGGAAAAATTCGAAAAGAAAATAGAGGAAGTCACAGACGCCCCAAAAGAACTTTTTAAACCGGGAAACAGTTATTTAAAAGCATTTAATTCAGAGGTCAGCTCGCTTGTTGAAAAGGTAAACCCTTCAGTTGTGGCACTTACTGTAACAGCAATGAGGGAGGATTTTTTTGGAAATGCAGCTCTTGCCCAGGGAGTAGGATCGGGTGTTGTTTATACTGAAGATGGCTTTATAATTACCAATAATCATGTTGCAGGCGGAGCTGTAGAGCTTCTTGTAACTCTCTCGGATGGCTCAAACTATAAAGCATCTGTTACCGGCACAAGTCCTGAAACTGATATAGCTGTTATAAAAATAGATGCAGAAGGTTTAAAACCTGCATCTTTTGCATCAATTGAAGAACAGAGGGTCGGGGATTTTGTTATAGCTATCGGCAGTCCCTTCGGCATACAGCAAACAGTTACTACCGGAATAATAAGCGGGAAAAACAGGAACATACCAGTGGCGTCTGACCAGCTTCGTATTGTGGATTTAATACAGACTGATGCTGCAATTAACCCTGGAAACAGCGGCGGCCCGCTCATTAATATTTATGGCGAAGTTATAGGAATAAACACCCTTATATTTTCCCCTTCCGGTGCCAGCGCTGGAATCGGATTTGCAATACCCACAGATACTGCAACCAATATTGCGGGACAGATTATTAAATATGGCGAGGCGCGAATCCCTTTCATAGGTGTACAGATGGGGGTAAATGATACAGAAATACCAGGTGTATATATACAGGAGATTATAGCAGATACGCCAGCCTCCAAAGCGGGTTTACAGAAAGGGGACATAATGGTTGAATTTAATGGAGCTGAACTCAAAACTCCTTTTGATTTGCTCACGCAGATAATAAGGCAGAATTGTGGGGATATAGTTAGTATAAAAATTTACAGAAATGGCGCGTACCTAGATTTTAATCTTCAGCTCGAACAGTGTCCTGCAGAAATAAAAAGGTAAAAAATATTTTACAGGTATAGTAATAAAAAAATAACCCGGCAGACTACCGGTTATTTTTTTATCTTGTAAGCTAATCAGGCGTCCAGCTACAGACTCATCATAGCCATTCCAACTATCCTTTCCTCTTATTCAATTCTTTTTAATTATTCCTGAAAACTGTTGTAACTACTCTTCTTTCACCATTTTCAGCCATTCCCACACCTACGATGCCATATTTGCTTTGCAGTATATTAGCAGCATGTGTTGGGCTGTTCATCCAGGCATTAATGAATGCTTCAGGGCTCCCGATATCTGCCGGCCTTGAGTGTGCAAGATTTTCCCCTGCTGCCCTGAATGTTATGCCGCATTCCCTGAAAATATTAAAAACGGTTTTTCCTTCAGGAGTATAATGGGAGAAATAATTCCTTGATAGCATGTCAGTGCTTCTTGTCCTTGATATATCTATAAGTGACTGGTGTGGCTGCAAGGCTGCAAGGCCCCTGTCTGCTCTTACAGTGTTTATAAGATGCAGTATTGCTGCTTCATAATCAGTTATATTGACTCCACTGCTCTGGGGCTGGTTCTGCTGCTGTCCCTGCTGCTGGGCATTCACTGCATTGCTGCCAAGTACTTCAATGTCCTGGTAACTGCTGGCTGTAGATGCAATCACAAACGACAGGATAATTGCTGCTAAAAATACTGCGACTGCTGCTGCCATACAATTTCTTTTTCCGATAATTGATAATTTCTCCATTTTCAAGACTCCCTTCCTGTAATAAAAAAGCCGTAAAACCTTTTATATGAGGCTTTACGGCTATTGATTAACAAAAATTATTCAAATTGATAAGATTTCATTTTCCTGTTTAATGAATACTTCATTAAAAGTCCTGCACAATAATTTATCAGTTGATAAACTAAAAACCCCTTCCTGTTTGTTATGTATCACAAACAGTTTAAACAGGCGTAAATTCTACAGTGCGGAAACATTGCTATAAAACAAAAAACCATCCAGTTGAGGCTGAATGGTCAAAACTATGCTTTATAACATTATTAAGAATATCTTAAATTCTTAAATATCATCTTTGCAGCAATAGCCGGTTGCACTACTAGCTCGATACATTTCAAAGTGCCCAATTACGAAATGTATGTCTTTGCCTCTATTACTAATACTTGTATTTATTTAATTATCAAATAAACTAAATATATAACTATATATACTTTGTACGGTAATTGTATTAATATAATTCTATAATGTCAAGAAAAATTTTAAAAAATTTAAAAAAAATATATTTCTACATAAAATGCCTAATAAATATAAATAGTATTCTTTGTTGTTAAAATATTCTAGAAAAAAACATGCTATCATAAAAAGAGTTGTGCAGGCTTAATAAATATCGCATACAGGAAAATACTTCCAGGTAAGCCAGGAGAAAAAACCTGCCCGGCTTTTTGAAGACCGAAATCCTATAAAGGATGAAATTTTAAAATACTTTTTCTATACACCATTAAAAAAGGGTATTTCAGTATTAAATCCAGGAGATATTACTAATAAATCTTTTAGCACTGGTAAAAATAGTTATACTACTGATAAAGCAAGCATTCTTAAATGGCTGAGGAAGTATTATGAACTTACAACCTATGAAATATCCTGCCCGGTAATTCATGATATTAATTTGGCCCCTGAAGGTAAAACCGGACTGATAATAAGTACTCTTATAGACTACTGCCTGGTTAAACATATTTCAGAAATGGGCTGGTATGATGAATTTAAAAATATTAGCAGGCAATGTATTATAAATATACTTGTCGGTACTGTTTTTACTGAAATTAAAACAAAGATTAGAGACCATTTTGTCTCTACACCTTTAACTTTAGAAAGGTTAACCGGAAATTTTCAAGGTGCAATTACCGGTTGGGCCTTTACAAATGATTCAATGCCTGCAGTAAATAGCCTCCCAAGAATTGCGCGATCTGTCCTTACACCGATACCGGATATTTTCCAGGCAGGGCAGTGGACATTCAGCCCCTCAGGCCTTCCAATATCTGTTTTAACTGGAAAGCTGGCTGCAGATAAAGCCAGGAAAAACCTGAAAAAACAGGCTGTTGGATAATTCAATAGTGTTAACTGCTCTCTGTCATTTGTATGCTCATATCCCATATAAGTTTTCCCATATTCCGGTCAAGTGCATGCCTGGCAGGTTTTTCATCAATTGTCAGGTTAAAGAACCGTCCGCTAACGCTGCTTAAACAAGGTTCAGATGCCAGATAGTAAACAGCTTCACCGGATATAGAAGCGTCTTTTAAAAGTGGACGAATTAAAAGGTGGTAAAACAATTTATAAAGCCAGCCATTATTATTGCCTATATTTGTCTTTACATCTCCTGGATGCATTGCATTGATGGTCACTCCAGAACCTTTTAATCTATCTGCAAACTCCCAAACTGTCAACAGCTGCGCAGTTTTTGATGCTCCATAGCTCCTGTACCCGTTATATCGGCGTTTTTTCCAATCTATATCTTCAAGATCCAGGCCGCCAAAACGGTGACCCTCAGAATTAACCTGGATAATACGGGAAGGGACACTTTCTTTTAACCTGTCAATCAAAAGCCTGGTAAGAAGAAAGGAGGCAAGATGATTGACACAGAAAACGAGCTCAAAACCTTCAGGTGTATATACCGGCACAGTTGAATGTATTCCTGCGTTATTAATAAGCACATCTATCTTTTTATAGTTATTTAATATAACATCAGCAGCTTTTCGAACCTGACGCAAGTTAGCAAAATCTGCAATTACAATATCAGCAGGCACTTTGAATTCTTTTATTATCATTTGGCTGATATTTTCAGCTTTTTGCTTGTTGCGGCACACCATAATTATATGCGCCCCGCCACTGGCAAGCCGTCTGGCAGCTTCAAGCCCCACACCGGATGTTGCCCCTGTAATAATACAAATTTTTCCGGCCATAGGTGCAAAGCTTTTCTTTTGCACAGCTTTGCCATTTTTAATAAAAATCAATTCTTCGGGCAGCTTGAATTTCATTAATTTGTCCAGTTTAACCGAAAAATTTACTCATAAATTTTCTGTATAACTTTTTAAAACCAGGAATACCGTTAAAAATATCTCCCCACAAATCAAAATAATCCCTTTGTTTGATAATCCTGCCATCATCATGCAGAACAAGTTTTGTGCTCCCAAAAACAGGAGTATCCGGGAATTTTCGGAATGACATTGTCATCTTCCAGTCCATCAAAATAATATTTGAATCCTGTACAATTGATATTATTTCCATCCGGAGTTTTTTGCATCTGCCTGCAAGCCTTGTGCACATAGACTTAAAAGCATCAATACCTTCAATCATTTGAACAGAATCCTGGAAAATAATCTCAGGGTGATAATACGGGAAAATATGCGACCAGTCAGGTTTTCCATCGGTATTATATGTTTTTGACCAGAGCTTACGGACAGTATCTACTGTAAGGTTTGCAGGTTTTCCACTATTATTATATAAATTTCCAGCAGACATCTTTTTAATTATTTCCATTCTTAAATATAATCGGGCCTCTTTATAAAAAGTGATAAATAATATGCAGGATTATGCTATATCACTTTTTTTTATTCCAAACCAGGTTTTATTTATACAGTTCAGCGTTTTAAAGGATTGATTAATCCATATATAAAACCAGGCGTGCCTGAATTGGGTATTAAAACAATATTAATTAACAAATATTAATGTAATTACCAGCTTTTCATTATTTGCCGCTATGCCAATGCCAATCTGTGAGTAATTTGCGCCCATTATATTAGCGCGGTGCATCGTGCTGCCCATCCAGACGCTGAAAGCTTTTTCTGCAGAAGCGCTTGATGGAGGATTTGCATAATAAATATTTTCCCCGGCCGCAGAGTAGCCCACTCCTTTTTCCTGCAGTATTATAAAAATGTTTTTACCTTCAGGAGTGGTATGTGAAAAATATCCCCTGCTTAGCATATCTGCACTTCTTGATTGCGCAATATTATTTAAAGTGCCGTTATAATTAAGGCCTGCAAGATTTTTACTCTTTCTTGTTGTGTTAATAAGATTCAAAAGCTGGAGCTCAAATGATTCAGCAATAACAGTTTGTTTATTGCCCTGGGAATTTGAACCGGCATTATCACTATCTTTGCCAGAACTGCTGCCACTGTTACCGGAATCTGATTTTATGTCCTGCTGATTATTTACTCCAGGGTTTTTATTATAAGGATCTTTACTTGCATATTTTTCAAGGAATTTTTTTATTGTAGCCGGTAATGAAGCAACGTACTTTTCATCAAGGGTATTGTTTCCGGTTTCTTCAGTTTCATTGAAAATTGCAAAGTTGCCAAAGCGCCTAACATCTGCATCAGGAGATTTTAATCGTTCAACTAAAAACAGATTCTTTTGAATAAGCGACATATCCGTATGCGGTGCTGTGATATTTACAGATACTGTGTGGTCGGCATTTTCAGTATTATTAAAGAGGTTTAAAATTACTTCATCGATATGGGCAAAACAACCGGTAAAAAAATAAAACATGCCACAGATAAAAAAATAAAACTAAAAATCCACAATCTTACGGGCTGTATTTTACTTCTTTTTTTATTACTGATTTTTTCCATGTACAATATCAGATATTTTTTTTATATGCTGCGGTGTGCTGCCGCAGCAGGCGCCTGCGATTGCAGGTTTATACGCCAGTATTTTTTTAAAATTTTCAGCCATTATTTCAGGTGTTTCTGAAAACACAGTTTTTCCATCAATTACTTTTGGGAGGCCCGCGTTGGGCTGTATAATCAGTCTTGCCTCCTGATTTGCATTTCTTATTTTTTTAATGATGCCAATCATGGAATCTGAACCCACGCCGCAGTTGGCCCCGATTATATCACATCCAGCGCCAAGAAGGACTTTCCCGAATTCTTCCGCCTTATTTCCCATGACTGTTACGCCATTATCCATAAATGTTAAAGTGCATGCTATCACAATTTCAGTATTTATACTTTTTACAGCTTCTACTGCAGCAAGCGCTTCATTTAAATCCATTATTGTTTCGATGAGGATAAAATCAACTCCACTTTTTATAAGTATTTCCGCCTGTTTTGCAAAAGACGAAACTACTTTTCCATAATCCATATCACCATATGGTTTTAGCAGCTCCCCTGATGGCCCCAGGCCACCTGCTATATAGAGCGGTCTTGCGTCAGATGAGTATTCCCGGTAAAGAACAATAGCGTTTACTGCAGATTCGGCTGCTTTCTTATTTATAAGCTCAATTTCTGAACAATAGCCGCCGGAATGTCCAAGCTTTAATATATTAGCCCCAAATGTATTTGTCTGTATTATATCTGAACCTGCTTTTAAAAACTGCAGGTGTATATCAGTTACGATATTGCCAGCTTCGCTTTTAAGCATGAACAAATCACTCGGACCTTTATAGCCAAGCGAATTTAACGAAGTGCCCATAGCTCCATCGCAAATTAGGGTTTTTTTATCAAGGATTTCAAGAAAATCCTGATTATTTTTTAAATTAATACCCATTTTATAAATAAGAGCATTGATAAATAATAACTTTTTATTTTATTTATTTCTTCTCTGCCAACGGGTTTTTTTTAGCATTTTTTTATGTTTTTTCTTACGCATTTTTTTGCGCCTCTTCTTAATAACTGAGCTCACAAATCACCTTCTTGATAACCACTTTTTATAGAAATCATTAATAAAAAACGTCGCATTTTAGTAAATAAGGTATTATAGCAGAATAAATTCAAAATTATAATATAAAATATACGGCATGACTATCCCTGATATTATCCGCTTCGGTACGAATATATATAAGTAATAATAGAAATATATAAAAAGCCGTTATGAAAATAATACTGAAAGCAATTAAAATTGCCCGGAAACCCAAAGGATTAATTAAATTTGCCTTTCACTTAAATAAAGCTAAATTGATTTTAAACTTTTTTACGCTGCCGGTTTTAGCTGTTTTTTTAATTGCCGCAACCTGCGCAGGCTGCAGGTCCAATATTTCATCTGGTTTGCCAGTAAAAACTCCGGAAGAGGCTTATATTACAATAGCAGGCAATGAAGATATTACTGAAGAGGAAGATGTGGCAAAAAACCAGTATAAAAAAATGCTGCCTGAACCTGTAGTGCAGGATATGCCTTATTACTATATTGCTGTTCTAAATTGCATTGAAAACAGAAATAATGCAGAAGAAGAAATTGATAAAAAGATCCCGCATCTTATTGAAATGGTTAATACTGCTGACTTATCCAGCATAAAACTGACTCTGATGTTTTGCCCCTTGTGGGCTGAAATGTTTTACCAAAACAGCTCAAGGCTTGCACTTATAGGAGAGTGGCGGCAAAATGGCCATGAGATCTCATGCTGGCACAGAAGCATTTACAGCGCAGATTGGGACGGATACACAGATTTACCATATGATGAGGCTTTAAAAGCCAGGAATGAAATTACAGATAATAGCTTTGAAAATGAATATGCGGGAAATATGGCCGATTATATAAATAAGTTAAAAATGATAAACAGTGATATAAAAAGCGGGTATGTGCAGACAGGTAAAGATAGTTACAGTTATAAGCTTTTAAGAAGTTCGGACTTTGCGGAAAAAAACAATATCTCTGATCAGATAATTTATTACACATATACAGGGTGCCAGGATTTTAATGCTGAAAGCGCTCAAAATGGCGATCCCGGCTATAATGACGGTTTAAACAAATACATTATAAGTTTAGATAAAGATGATATGCAGGTAAAATATCTATCCCATTTAAATCTTGAATCAAAGCAGGACCTGGATTCTGCAATAAAAACTTTTGGGGCTTATGACAGCAGCTATGTTTTTGGGCTGGCTGTTTTAAATGATATTAATTTTCTTAAATATTATTTTTCTTTATTGCAGTACATACAGGCGCTGGATCCGGAGGGCTTAAATAGTAAAACAATCACTCAGATAATGGAAGGCAAAATACTGCAGGAAACTTCACAGCCAGGCAGGTAATGATATTTGTTTGTATATTTTATTTTCCTGAAATAATTATTTGTTTTGCCCGAAGTTCTTACTCTTTGCAAATACAATATCATGGTAATTAACTCCGAGCTCTTTTGCAACTGAACTGCATTTTGCTTTAAGAAGGAAGTAAACTGGCGCCTGTACGTTTTCAAGAGTCTCATAATTACCCTGTCCCTTGCAGATTATAAGATCTGCGTTTTTAAATATTTTTGCAAAGCCGGCTGACATGTATCCTGGGGGATTGCCAATCCTGCTGTGGCCTGTTTGAACTATTTTTGCAATTTTATCGATTCCTGCCTGCAGTGCGTCATCCATATTGGCATCATTTATTATGGGCCCTGATTTAACTGAAACTGTGATATTTTTGCCGGATGCTGCAAGTTCACTTATGAAAATTTTATCAAATACAATTTCACCTGCATTGTCTGCCATATAAAGTATGTTTTGGGATTCCGTGAAAATTTTATAAAATCCGCAAAAATCATCAATCGCAAGAGGCAGTTCTTTTATGTTTTTCATTATAAGATTAAAATCCATATCGCTTTCATGATTACTGCTTATCCCCATATCTATTATATTGCCTGAAATAGCAATTTTGGCCGCCATGTAAAGACGGTCGCCGGACAGATTAAGCATTTTTTCAAGTTCGGGATATAGCTCAAGTGCTTTTATGTTATGTTCTTTTTTCATTGCCAGATATGGGTCACTTATGCCTGTATATTTAGCCACAATCTCATAAGCAATATCAGTGTTTTCTGATGGGCTAAGGTTATAGTCAATATCCCTAAGTTCGTTAAGCAGGCTGCTTATAACTTTTTTCCTTAAATCAATGCTGCTGTTGCAGAGCTCAAGTGTAATTACCGCCTGTTTTATTATGCAGGGAATGCATTCAAAATATGTTTTCAATAATTCTTCCTTAATACTCTTATTATAATAAAGTGCAAAATATTATTTTTTTGTTTACTTTTTATTGCTGGAGCCTATCAATTTTTAAGTCTGCTTATATTAAGGCAGGGCGATTTTTAAAAATATCATATTAACTGGATTTTGCAATATGATTTTTAAAAAGTTTTTAATAAGAACAAGAACAGGGCGGGAATTTATCAAGAGTTAATAATTTGATATTTCTATTGACAACACTATATGTAGTGATATACTGATTTTTATAACACAATATATAAAGTTTAACTGAGATAATTAACCAGCCTGGATTTACCCGGCACTGAATTATAAAGATAATGTAAACCCTTATTTAGATATTTAATAATACTTTTAATTATGTCTTAGTCAATTTATGGAAGGAAGCCATGGAAGAATCAAATAAGCCACAGCAGAGAAGTGAAGAAAAGAAAAGTCCAATACAGCAGGATTTGCTTGGTGATGATGGAATTTCCCAGGATATTAAAGGCAAAATGCACATTGAGGGGGGAAACGGTGGTTTTTCTGAAAGTCCTGCTGATTTGCCAGCATCAGATGATTATTTCAGGAATAAACCCTTAAACCTTACTGCAAACGCAATAAAAGTTCTTGAAAAAAGATATCTTAAGAAAGACGAAGAAGGCTTTCTTCTTGAAACACCAAATGAGATGTTTTTAAGGGTTGCCCGCAATATTGTATCTGCTGAAAAAAACTACGGTACACCGGATAATGAAATCAAGGAGCTGGAAAAAGAATTCTTTGATATGATGTCCGGCCTTGACTTTCTTCCGAATTCACCCACTCTTATGAATGCTGGAAAAGAGCTTCAACAGCTTGCCGCCTGTTTTGTACTGCCTGTAGGGGACTCAATGGAAAAGATATTTGAGGCTTTAAAAGAGACTGCCCTGATACAGAAATCCGGTGGCGGCGTGGGATACTCTTTTTCCCATATCAGGCCAAAAAACGATGTCGTGCTTTCTACAAAAGGTGTCTCAAGCGGTCCGATATCTTTCATGACTGTCTTTAATGCTGCCACTGATACCATAAAACAGGGAGGCACCAGGCGCGGGGCAAATATGGGGATACTGAGAGTGGATCACCCGGATATAATGGAGTTTATCAGTGCAAAGGAAGACAATTCAAAACTCAATAATTTTAATATCTCTGTAGGAGTGACAGAATCATTTATGCGCGCAGTTGAAAACGGGGAGGATTATGATATCTTAAACCCGAGGACCAAAGAAGTTGTTGACCGCTACAATGCAAGAGATGTTTTTAAAAAGATAATATACTATGCATGGAAAAATGGCGATCCGGGCATAGTTTTTCTTGACAGGTTAAACCGGGACAACCCCACACCCAATGTGGGGATAATTGAAAGCACCAATCCCTGCGGCGAGCAGCCTTTGCTCCCTTATGAGGCATGCAATCTGGGATCCATAAACCTTGCAAATATGGTGAAGGAAGGCGAGAGCGGGCCTGATGTTGATTATGACAAACTTCAAAAAACAGTTTATACAGCGGTAAGGTTCCTTGATGATGTTATTGATATGAGCCGTTACCCTCTTGAAAAGATTGCTGAAATGGTAAAAAGCAACCGTAAAATCGGTCTTGGGGTAATGGGCTGGGCCGACCTGCTTATAATTCTT
>VGAZ01000017.1 GCA_016870615.1 Actinomycetota bacterium
AAAATAAAAGTAAAAGGGACAGTCCCCTTTGCTTAACCCTTTAAGTAAAAGGGACAGTCCCCTTTGCTTAACCCTTTGCTTAGTCCCCACACCATTTTCTTGCATTTTAATAAAATAATAAAAGGGACAGTCCCCTTTGCTTAGTCAAAAGTAAAAGGGACAGTCCCCTTTGCTTAACCCTTTGCTTAATCTCCACACCATTTTCTTGCATTTTTAAACATTTGCAGCCATGGTGAAGCTTTAAGCTTTCCTTTCCAGTTTTCGGGTATCCATGGCCATTGCCACAGTAAAAAAGACCTTTCAGGATGGGGCATCATTGCAAGGTGCCTGCCGTCAGGCGAGCAGAGAGCAGTAATACCGCCGGGAGAGCTGTTTGGATTGTGCGGATAAGCTCTGCTGGGAGTTTTTTTCTCATCAATATAGACAATAGGGGCAAGGTTTTTATCATGTATTTGCTCCAGAATCTCATCACTGCAGTGAAGATGCCCTTCCCTGTGGGCAACCCATATTCCAAGTATTGAGTTTTCCATGCCTCCAAGCATTATTGAAGGGCTTTGCTGTATTTTAACTGTGGACCATCTTGATTCAAATCTTTGTGAAGGATTGGCAATAAATCTTGGCTGGAATTTTTCTTCAATACCTTTCCATGGAACCCACCCTAGAAGGGACACAAGCTGGCAGCCGTTACACACGCCAAGAGAAAATGTGTCATCCCTGTTGTAGAATTTTTCAAACATCCCGAAAAGTTTTTTATTAAATTTAATTATTGCAGCCCAGCCTTTTGCGCTGTCAAGAACATCTGCATATGAGAATCCCCCGACAAAAGCTGCTCCTCTGAAATTTTGAAGAGAAACGCTGCCTTCCAGTAAATCAGTCATTGTAATGTCCCAAACTTCAAACCCTGCCATATAAAAGGCGCTTGCCATTTCCCTGTCGCCATTGCTTCCCTCTTCGCGTATAATTGCAACCTTTGGTTTTTCTGAAGAGTTTACAAACGCCTCTTCAGCAGGGGTTGGGTCAAAACTTAAACTGTAGCACGGGATGTTATTACTGTGGTTTTTTTTCTGCATAAGCGCATAAGATGGTTCCATCTGGAACTTTTCAAGCTCATCGCTGGTTGCCTCCCACCATAAAATAAGGTCGGAGGTCTTAATATTTTCAATCACTTTTTCATTGCTTTTTATAATTAGCCTTTTTTGAGCGCTTGTCTTGCCTATGACACTGTAATAAAGGCCGTATTTTTTTAAGATATTCTCAATTTCCTGCTCACTTGCTGTATCATATTCAATTACAAGGCCGGCTTCCTCAGAAAAAAGCTCAGCAAATACATCTGTTGAGCCGGTTTCTGAAGATATGAAAATATCCGCTCCGCAGAAGGAAGGCATGATCATTTCGCATACTGTTGTAATGAGCCCGCCGTCACTTCTGTCATGGCCGGCAAGTATGAGGTTTTTTCCAATTAGCTCCTGTATTGCATTAAAAGAGTTTTTAAGAACTCCGGGTTTTTCAATATCCGGGCATTTGCTGCCTGCCTGTGAAAGAATCTGGGCAAATGCAGAACCGCCCATCCTGTTTTTTCCGCCGGAAATATCAATTAGCATGAGGCTGCTTTTTCCAGGCATTTTAATATCAGGGGTTATAACCGCATTTATATCAGGCATATCTGCATAAGCTGACACAACAACCTGTGGGGGGCATTTTACTATTTGGCCTCCAACCTGCGCAGCCATTGAAACGCTGTCTTTTCCGCCGTCAGCAGCAATGCCAAGCTCTATCATAATAGTGGCCAGGGCATTTGCGGCATCCCAGAGATCTGCCCCTTCACCTTCAAGCTTTGCCGGCCACATCCAGTTAACCGAACATTTTACATTGTCAAGCCCGCTTATTTTTGCCCACATGATATTTGTCAGGGCCTCACTTACTGCCATTCTTGCGCCGGCGCATGGATCAAGCATTAATTTTAATGGCTGCTCGCCAATTGATATTGCAGCGCCGGTTAAGCCAAAATGGCTCTGGGCAATTACTGCAACATCGCTTACAGGAAGCTGCAGCGGGCCGCAGCATTGCTGCCTTGCCACAAGCCCTGTAACGCTTCTGTCAACTTTTCTTACAAGAAATCCTTTGGAGCCAACTGAAGGCAGGGAAAATACTTTCTTTAATGCCTGGCCTGCTGTAAGTTTTGCAGGTATATTAAGCGGCACTGATATTTTTTTAATTCTTTTAAATTCAAATTTTTTTGCAGGCATATCCCCAAGAATTTTTTCAAGTTCAAGGTCCACAGGAGTGGTTTTGTCATTTGCGTCATATACGATTATCCTGCCGTCCCCGGTTACCTCACCAAGCACCTCGCAGTTTATTTTTTCCCTTAAGCATATGCTTTCAAACTGCTTAAGCCTTTCGGGATAAATAAGGAATGCATTTCTTTCCTGGTATTCTGCAACCCAGATTTCCGCAACTGACATTGTTTTGTCCCCAACGCATATATTCCTTATATTTATCCTCCCGCCGGCAGGATCCACAATCTCAGTGAGCACATTGCACGGACCGCCGGCCCCCTGGTCATGTATGCTGAGGATGGGGTTTTTATCCCCCATTTCTATGCAGGCCCTTACAACCCTGTTTAATTTCTGTTCCATTTCAGCATTTCCCCGCTGGACTGCGTTAAAGTCAAGATCCTCCAGGTTTTGCCCCTGTATCATGCTTGAGGCAGAACCCCCGCCCATGCCTATCCTGTAGGCAGGGCCTCCAACCTGCAGTATCAACATCCCTTTCTCAGGCATAACTTTTTCCGTATGCATGCTGTCAAGCTGGCCCACGCCTCCCGTAAACATGATGGGCTTAATCCATTCACGCCTTTGGCCGTCAGGCAATTTTGCACCATATGTCCGTGTAAATCCCTGTATGACTGGTTCACCGAATTTATTGCCGTAATCAGAGGCTCCGTTGCTCTGCTCAATCATTATTTTTAAAGGCGGGGCAAGATTTGCGGGGTATATAAAACTTTTGTCCTGGCCCGGTATATCATAGCCTTCAATATTGAGATTTCCGGTTGCATATCCTGCAGTTCCTGCAACAACAAGACCGCCTCTTCCTGTGGCCTGCACATCCCTAATCCTTCCGCCTGTTCCTGTTTCAGCGCCTGGAAAAGGGGCCACCCCGCTTGGGAAATTATGCGTTTCAGCAGTAAAAATTATATGGTATTTACGCTTCTGCCTGGCAAAAGGGGAACCTGCCGTACTTGATGAGGGATAAATTGTTTCAATATCATATCCTTTAATTGCCCCTGAATTGTCCTTAAAAGCAATAATGCTGTTTGAAGGATTTGCATCAAGAGTGGATTTAATCACCTGCATAAGTGTTTTGTCCTGCTGCCTGCCGTCAATTATAATACGTCCTTTAAAAAACCAGTGCCTTGAATGTTCGCTGTTTGCCTGGCTTAGCTGATAACATTCAACGTCTGTGGGGTTTCTCTTAAAATAATTTATAAAAAGATTGCAGTAAAAATCCAGGTCCCAGGAGTCAAAACCCAGGCCAAGCCGAAAGTTTATTTCCTTAAGCGCAGAAATTCCTTGCTGCAAAAGTTTTATTTCATAAACTCCGGGGGCAGTTATACCTGTTTCAAATGAGGCAAGAGGGCTGCCGTAAACACATTCAGTCATCCTGTCATGGTTTTTGCTTATAAATTCCTGCCTGTATGCAGCAATGTCATTGCAGCCTGTATTATACTTCAGGAGATGCCTTCTTGATCTTTCAAGCCTTGTAACTTTTAAAAGCCCGCAGTTTTTGCATATGGATACTGCGTTTGACGAATATGCTGTTTCAAAATTAAGGCGCGGCCCCAGTTCAATTACCTGCCGGCCATATTCTGCATTATTTGATTTAAGAAAAGTTTTATCACTGAATTTTTGGGGCTCAAATGTTTCTGCAAGGAGCCATTTAAGAATTTTAAGCTCTTGCGCCGACAGCACGGCAGTTGTTTCAATATTGAAACAATGCTCAAAACTCTTATCGCTTAAACGATAAAAGTGCAGCAATATTAATTCTCCTCCAAATCTATCTCATCAAGCCTTTTTATAATGGTATTTATATGCTGGAGATGATAATTAACATCAAACAGTTTTTCGATTTCATCATGGCCAAGAATATCGGCTACTTTTTTCTCATTTAAAATATTTTCCTTAAAACTGCCTTCCTGGTCCCATGCTTTAAGCGCACAGGACTGTACTATGCGGTAAGCTTCATCTCTTGACAGTCCCCTGTTAATGAGCTCAAGCAGCACTCTTTGGGAAAATATTATCCCGCCGTATTTCATGAGATTTCTTGCCATATTTTTATCAAGCACCTTGAAGTTTTTAACAACGGCTTCTGTTTTATCCAGCAAGTAATCCAGCAGTATGAAGCTGTCGGGTATTATTATCCTCTCTGCAGATGAATGGGATATGTCTCTTTCATGCCACAGGGCTATATTTTCAAAAGAGGCCATGGCATTTGACCGCAAAACTCTTGCCAGTCCGCATATTCTTTCACATATTATTGGGTTTCTTTTGTGAGGCATTGCGGATGAGCCCTTCTGGCCCTTTGAAAAAGCTTCTTCCACCTCTTTTGTATCGGTTCTCTGGAGGCTGCGCACTTCAAGAGCAATCTTTTCAAGCGTTGCCCCGCAGATTGTAATTGCGCAAAGCACCTGGGCATGCCTGTCGCGCTGGAGTACCTGGGTTGATGCCGGCGATGGTTTCAGTCCAAGGAGTTCGCATACTTTTTTTTCCAGTTCGGGCGAGGTGTTGGCATAGGTTCCCACAGCCCCGCTTATCTTGCCGTATGATATGGCCTCTTTTGCCTGCATCATCCGAGTAAGGTTTCTCTGCATTTCAAACGCCCATACAGCAATCTTGAAACCAAAAGTAACCGGCTCAGCATGTATGCCGTGTGTCCTTCCAACCATTACTGTGCCGCCATACGTTTGTGCCTGGGATATTAAAACCTTTGCCAGCTGTTTTATTTTCCTGATTATTATATTTATTGAATCAATTATCTGCAGCGAAAGCGCTGTGTCCACGACATCGGAAGAAGTAAGCCCGTAATGAAGGTATTTTGAAGAGTCCCCGATATATGATGAAACATCTGTAAGAAAAGATATAACATCATGATTTGTCTTAAGCTCAATTTCATTGATTTTATCAACATTAAAATCCGCAAGCTTAACTATATCTTCTGCTGCATCCCGTGGTATTATGCCCATTTCTGCCTGTGACTTGCATACCGCCTTTTCAACTTTGAGCCAGTAGCCGAATTTTGAATTTTCTTCCCATATTTTGCCCATTTCAGGGTTTGTATATCTTGGAATCATTTTAATCTCCTGCTTTTACCTTATAACATTTCCTGCCTGCTAATTGCTTTTATGCCCGCCAATAATTTTCTTCTTAAAATCCTGGTAATTGCTGCTGTCTTTAAGGTCAAAAAGTTCATCGCCAATATCAAAAAAGACCTGCTCGTATTCGGATATGCATATATCGCTTATTTCTTTTATCCATTTTTTGCTTATTTCCCAGCTTTTATAATCTGAAAGCCACTCTTTTTCAGATGCCGGTATTGCTGATTTTATGAATTTTGACAACTGTCCGGATTTTTTTGAAACCTGTAAAAGAAAATTCTCCTGCTCGGAAAGCTGTGAAAGATTTGCAATGCTTAATTTGATTTCATCCTGCATCATCATACCTCTGCCTTTAAGATTATTGGGTAATTTGATTACAAAAAAAATTTAATCATAAAACAAAAATTTAATCTATACTATTTTTTTAAAAACAATATATAGCCCCGTTTTTAAAAATGTACTTTCAAGTTTATGGAAATGATAATAATTAGTAAAAACTATTTCATTTATTTTCCGGTTTGACACAGTAATCCATAGCACAATGCCGTTGAGATTAATTGAGATATGGTTTTAAAAACTCCCTGACCTCATCAACATCAACAACAACATAGCTTATACCATCAATTGTCGCAGTTTTTCCGGGAATAGTAATTCTTTCAATATCCTTATCTGAAAAAATAAGTATAGCGCCAAAGTTTATAAAGTCAGCCATAGTAAAATCTGTACGCGTCTCTTCATTTAATATTGTTATAAGCTGGGGAGCTTTTCCAATTATGGAAAAATTTATTTTCTGGCTGATAATCTGGCTGATAAGATATTTTTGCCTGTCAACCCTGTCAAAATCCCCGCCGGCTGTTTTCCTGCACCTTGCAAAAGCCAGCGCCTGCTCTCCATTCATAATATATGTTCCAGGATCAAAATTTGAACCTGAAAGCGGGTCATGCATTGGCTCATCAACAGTAATTTCAACGCCTCCAAGAGCATCGATGACTCTTTTAAAGCCTTCGAAATTAAGCATCATTGTCCTGCGTATAGAAATACCTGTAACATCATAGATTTCTTTTTTAAGCATTTCCTCACCGCCATAAACATAAGCTGCATTGATTTTGTTCCATCCGCGTCCTTCCAGATTAACCCTTGTATCGCGGGGTATTGAAATAAGGACATCTTTTTTGCCCCATCCTGATACATGATAAATCATAATGGTATCGGTTCTGCCTTTAAATTCCTTTAAATCCTCGCGTTCATCCACACCCAAAAAAAGGTAGTCTCTGGAGCCTGCAGCTGGGCTTTTGGCCGCTAATTCATTATCAGTGCCTGAAGGCGAAAAAAATGTGCTTATGTCAGGAAGGGCAAAGAAGAGAATTACAAATAAAGCAATTACAAAAAGAATGACAAATGTTATAAAACAGCCCCTGGTTTTGTTCATGGTTTAATTATAGCTTTTATATACAGCATTTGACAAGTAATACAGCGTGTGGAAAAGTTTTTCAATAGGGTCATTTGTCTGTACATTAACGTTTTTAGGGACTTTAATAGGCACAGATGTATAGTTTATAATTACCTTTATTCCGCTTATAACAAGTATGTCGGCAACATTCTGGGCTGATTCCTCCGGTACGGCAAGTATTGCAATGTTTATCCCATTTTTATTTATAACATCATGGATTTCATTAATATCCCGCACCTTCCTGCCGGACATAGCTTTATTTATCACATTTGCATCATTATCAAAAACATTCTCTATTTTAAAACCAAATTTATCAAGCATCCTGTAATTAAGTATTGCCTTTCCAAGATTTCCTGCCCCCACAAGCGCAATATTAACCTTTTCGCTGTAACCAAGTATTTTATTAAATGAAGCTATAAGGTCAGATATGTTAAAACCCACGCCTCTTTTACCTTTAAGGCCAAAATATATCAAATCCCTTCTCACTTCAGCGCTGTTTATTTTAGTATACTGCGATATCTCGCCAGAGGTGACTGTCCTTTTGCCTGTTTCCTTTAACTGCAATAAAAACTTAAGATACTGTGTTAACCTTGTAATAACGCCTTCTGAATAGACCTTTGTCTTCATTATACAAAACCGCCCCTTATAAATATAAATAAAATGATATTTTAATAAAACTGCATAAAACTAAAAGAGCTGCCGCGCAGACTTGTGCTAAAACAAAAACCGTATTAAAAACTGCTGGCAGTATTTAGTTTGTAGCATAATTGTAACAAAACTGCAGGTATTTAACAATACTATTTTATTGCTGTCACAAAATTTTAGATTCTTCCAGCTTGAAAAAAAAGGGTGCCTGCTTTTACACATCCTTAAATACATATATCCCATCATCTATGCTGTATTTTTTTTTGCATTTAGTGCAGGATATAAAAGCGGTTTTTACAATTTCAAGATTATCTGAATCGCATGACGGGCATATTAAAAAATCAAGCTTATCTGCAGCTAATACAGAATCTGTATCTTTGTAAGGCGAGACACCCGCTTTTTCAATACTTTTATTAAGGAAGGCCTTTAAAAAAATACTTGGGCCTGTATCTATGAATGAAAATATATGCTGGTAAAGCTTCTCAAAAAAAAGCAGGGTTTTTAATCCCAGGTATTTTTTTAAAAAGGAGATGCGGAAATTTGATGCGCTTATTTTTTTTATTATTTTAAAACCTGACTTCCTTAAAAGAGAAATAATATATGCGGGGTGATAATCCAGTATGGTTTCCCCAATCTGCAGGGGTTTTTTGTTAAATGGAGAAGTTTTTAGCCTTCCAAACACAAACTTCAGAATATTTTTAAGATTTCTCTTATTTGCAAACTCAACAATAAAAGGGCCTCCGGGCCTTAATATGCGTGACACTTCCGAAAAAAACTTTCCCGGATTTTCAAGGTGATGAACAACACGGACAGAAACTGCAGCATCTATTATGTGCTTTTTAAGCGGCAGATTGTTTACGTCTGCGGCAATAAAAAAAATGCGCGACATTTTTTCTTCATCATTATTTAAAAAGGCACGGATTGTTTCTTTTGCATTTCGCAGATTATTTAAAGAGTAATCCACCATTATTGCAGCCCTGCAGCTGGCGTATTCTTCAAAAAGCCTTCCGTATCCGCAGCCAAGGTCAGCAAAAATCTTTCCTTCAGCCCTTATGCCTTTAAACAGTTTTCTTATGGCAATTCTTTCAGCGGCATCCTCATAAGCCCGGCCGCCGTTCTGCCAGAACTGCCTGTAATCATAATTTTCATAATCTGATTTTCTTATCAAATCTTCCGCCTTTTATATTCCTGTATTAAAAATACTGCAAAATGGTTTTCAAACATTGAATTTTATCTGCAATACATCCCCGTCCATTACAGTATATTCCCTGCCTTCAAGCTTAATCATTCCTTCTTCTCTTGCCTTTGCCACCGAACCGGCAGATAAAAGGCTGCCGCAATTAATGACTTCCGCCTTTATAAAACCTTTCTGCATGTCAGAGTGTATTTTACCTGCAGCTTCCAGTATGCCTGAATGCCTTTTTAAGGACCAGGCCCTTGCTTCATTTTTATTAATAGTATAAAAAGTTATAAGATCAAGCATGAAGTAGCATTTTTTAATAAATCCTGCGACACTGTCGGTGCCGATACCAAGCTCTTCCCTGTATATTAGCTGTTCATCTTCAGGAAAGTCGCACAGTTCATTTTCAATTTTTCCATATATCTTTATGACTGGCCCGTCCTGCACTCTTGCGGCAAGCTTTGCAAAAAGAATTTCTGATGCTTTTTCATCACTTACATTTGCAATAAAAAGCATCGGCTTAAGGCTCAAAAGATTAAGCTCAGTAAAAAGCTGTCTGTTTGCTGAAAGAACCTGCAGCGCTTTTTCTGTATGGGAATTATTTAATAAATCTATAGCATTATTTATCAGCTCTATATTTTCCTTTGCGTCCGCATCCCCGGATTTTGCAGTACTTGTATATTTTTCAAGCCGCCTTGACAGGGTTTCAATATCAGCAAGAATAAGCTCTGTTTTTATCACGTCAATATCATTTACCGGATCTATTTCACCATATGGGTGGGCAACATTTTCATCGACAAAGCACCTTATGATATGGGCAATAACATCGACTTCACGTATGTTTGCAAGGAACCTGTTTCCAAGGCCCTCGCCCCTGCTTGCTCCTTCTACAAGACCTGCCACATCAAGTATTTTTATTGAAGCAAAGGTTAACTTCTGTGAATCATATATTTTTGAAAGAGGTTTTAAATTACTGTCGAAAACATTTACAATGCCCTGGTTTGGTTCTATGGTGCAGAAGGGGTAGCTTGCCACAGTAGCATGGGCCCTGGTTATTGAGTTAAAAATAGTTGTTTTACCCGCATTGGGAAGACCTATTATTCCGACCTGCATATTAAAAATAAAAGTCCTGTAATAATAAAATATCACCTATCCAGGAATATATATTACAGGACTTATGCTTTAAGTAAAGTTATTTCTTTTTGCCTTTTGACTTATCTTTGCTTTTGCCTGCCACATGCCCTCCCTTCATCGCCAAATTTAATAAAACCACATTAATAATAATTCTAAATAAAAAAAATGCAATATGATTCCAGGTATTTTTTAAAGACTGTTTGAGGTAAAATCCGGGGAATCATTAATGTCTTCTGCTGTGCTCTTTTGCCCAGGCTCAGTCTTGTCTTCAGGCTGCTTTTTTTGCCCCTGCGGCAGTGCTTTCTTTTTTGTTTTTATACTTAAATCTGCCTGGCTGTTTTTACTTGCAAATTCAAGGCTTAAAGCAACAACATCTGCAGTAATGTTTATAATATTGTATTTCTTGCCTTCCTTGTTTTCCCATGATCTAAGGTTAAGGTGGCCGCCAAGAATTACCCTGTCACCCTTCTTAAGGCCTGCTGCACAGTTTTCGGCAAGTGAATTCCATGCAGTTATATTGAAATAATCCACAGCATTATTTTCCTCACCGCTGAAATCGCGCCACCTCCTGTTAACTGCTATGCCCATTTCAGCAATTGCCATTCCTTCATTTGTATATTTGAGTTCTGGATCCCTTGTTAAATTTCCCAGAAGATATGTATGGTTTATATTTGCCATTTTTTAAATGCCTCCTGTAATAATTACTGGTAAATATAGTTGAATCTGTGTCTTTTGCATAATCCGAATACCTCGTCCCAGGGGTATATAATATCTGTTCCGGAAACCGATATTACGCTGCAGCTTTGCCTTCCAAAAATTCTTAAAAAAATAAAATCAATTCTTTTTTCAGCTGATACTGAAACTTTGTCATAGGAAACTGATATTTCTTTAAGCACGCATCCATTTCTGCTGGCAATTTCCTGCGCCGTAACAGCAGCATTGTCTCTTTCAAGAAACAGCAGATCCTGCGATACTGCAAGAACTGCTGCATCTGCAGCCTTCCTGCATGCCGACATTGCAGTAAATATCCTGCAGCAATCTGCTATCAGTAAAAATACAAACGAAAATGCTATAACTGATACAAGAGACAGAATGGATATATTGCCTCTTGCAGATAAATTTTTTACTGCTGTTTTTTCACTCATCTGAACATTCCATTCTCATGATGCTTATGCTATTTATAAGCATGCTTTTTCCGGTTAAAAGCTTTATCACTTTTGCCACTCCGTCATAATAATAATTTACTTCCACCCTGACAATGCTCCCTGTTCTGCGCCTGCTGCCTGACTCCGGGGTTATATTTGTCTCAATCCTGCCGCCACTTTTATTATTAAGTATTTGAAAAACACAATTTCGTGCCTCGCTGTCAGAGCCCGTGGTAGCAACAATCCTTGCGCTTTCATGGGTTGCATGTTCAACAAGATTCTGGAGATACACCAGGTAGCCGGCCTGGATAACCACAAGTATGATAAAGAAAAGAAAAGGCACAACAAGCGCAAATTCCATGGAAGCCTGTCCGCACTGGCAAATTCTGCTGCCTGGTTTTTTTGCCAGATTTATGCGCCGCAGAAATAAAATCTTTTTCATAAGTATTTCTTTGCAGTATTTTATGGAATGCTTATTTTTTTTCATTTAATTCTTTCCGGGTTTATAATTTATGTACCCTGCATGCAAAATATTTTTATTTTAATCTTTTTAGCCAATAAATATGCGCTTTTTATCTTTCTTATTATTTTTCCCGGCCGGGAATTCTTTTTATTATTTAACTTTCTTTCAGCCGCTGTAAAATTGGCTTACCTTTGCGGAATAATAACCTGTGTTTAAATTGCAGGCTTAAACCATTGATGATATTTTGGAAAACACCTTTGATATAATGTCAATTATCATCGGTTTTCCTACAGCCACAAGTATAGCGCTTATAATGCCTGCGATTACAAGCACAAGAGCATATTCCATGGTGGACTGGCCATGCTGGGCAGCCAGGTTCACCCTTTTTTTTAATTTATAAAATAGATTAATAATAGTGTTCACCCCCCTTCTGTTTTATATTATGTTTTATTTTTTCTTTCACCCCCTCTAAAACACCCTGTTAATAAATAAATAATCCGCTACTTACAGTAAAAATTAATGGCCCCCCAACAAGAAATACAAAAGCAGGAAGTATTAAAAAAGCCAGGGGAAACAGCAGCAGGACTGATGCCCTTCTTGATTTTATTTCGCTTTTCTGACTAATTTCAAACCTGGTAAATTTGGACTTCTGTTGCAGTATTTCATTTATTGAAGAACCGTATTTTTCAGCCTGGAGTATTAAAAATATTAAATTTTTAAAATTTTCAACATTATTTCTAGTGATGAAATTATTAAAAGCTTCAAACCTGCCTATCCCACTGTTTATTTCTTTAAGAAAAACAGCTATTTCTGATACAGCGCTGCTTCTATGATTTTCAACCAGTATGCTGAGGCAATTATATATATTCTGGCCCGACATGGAGGATATATACAGCAGGTCAATAATATATGGAAGATCTTTTGTGAATTCTGAAGATTTTAAAACTGCCATTCTTTTTATCAAAATATCCGGGATGAAAAAACCTGTAATGCCAGCAGCTGCAGAGCCAATTAATATAAGATAAAAATTTGGCATAATGACTGCTGCGGCAAGTATAAATACAAAAGACAATATAAATTTCAAACCTATTAAAGCCCTGTAATCTGCCACATAAGGAATTTTTTCTGCAATTATGCGAAAATTTCTTTTATATGAATCTATTTTTTCCCTGTTTATGAATCTTTCAAAAAAAATGCCCGCTCTGCATGCTGCACGTATAAAATAATTCTTCATATTAAAACCTGCCGGGCGCTTTGTGCCGCTGTTTTTGATAAACACACGCCTGTCTGCTTCTGTTACTGTGTCCCGTGCAGACATATCACTGTCGCTATTGTCAGGAGGTTCCTTAAGTATTTTTCCGGTAATAATTATCCCGGATATTTCAAGAACGGCCCCTGCTGCCAGTAAAATATTTCCAGCCCTGCTTGAAAAAAATTCCCTCATAGGTCCATTCATGAAAAAAAACATGGCCACAAGCACAGCAACGGGCATAAAAGCTATTATATTTCCTGAGTAGCGGCTCTGCAGGGTAAAAGACCTTGCCGATGAACGTACTCTAAGGCTTTCCTGCAGTGTTTCAACAATATTTCCCAGTATGAAAACAAGATCTCCACCAATTCTGTTATTTAACTTTAAAGCAGTTGATATGAGGCGGGCTTCCCTGCTGGAACATCTTTTTGCAAAATTGTCCATTGCCTCATTAAATGAATAACAGGTTTTCAGCTCATCAGAAAGCTTCTTTATATAGTTATTAAGGGGATATTTGGTCCATAAAACTGAATCCCTGATAATACTCCTTACGGATTTACCAGCTTTTATCATCACTATTATATTTATTGCAAACTCAATTAACTGGCCATGCAAAACTTCAAGCCTTTTTTCATTTACTGCAGAATGCGCCCAGGACATTATGAAAAAAATGCAAGCCGTTAAAAAAATACTGAAAATTATATTGCCGAAAAAAATATAAATCACTGCTGCAAGAAGAATATGGAATAAAACGGCAAAAAGCATTTTTTTCTTTGTGCATATATTTTTATAAAAATCAAAAATCCTGATTATCAAAATCCTTTTCCTTCCAGTCTATTTTTTTGGAAAAAGCAGGCACATTGCCGGTAAACATAAAGTCCGGCTTGCCATTTTTAAGGCCCGGCCTGAAAATATCCCTTATTTTTACTGCCATATCCCTGTCATTGCAGTCGCTATTCTTTTCAATTTCACTTATGCATGACACAATCCTTGAACCGTCTTCCTTTCTTTCAAGGTGTATTACCATATCTACTGCAGACACTATCATTCTTTTGGCTGAAGCGGGGGTCAAATTGCCTGCAGATATCAAAAGCATTGTCTCAAGACGGCTTGAAAGGTCATGCGGCGAATTTGCATGTATGGTCGTCATTGAGCCTTCATGCCCGGTATTCATGGCCTGCAGTACATCAATTGCCTCTGCGCCCCTTATCTCGCCCACTATTATCCTGTCCGGCCTCATCCTGAGTGAATTTTTAATAAGATCCCTGAGTGTGATTTCACCCCTGCCTTCAAGATTTGACTGCCTGCTTTCCAGGCTTATAACATGCTTTGCCTTAAGCGCAAGCTCTACTGTATCTTCAACAGTTATTATTCTTTCGCTGGCAGAAATAAAATTGGAAATTACATTTAAAAAAGTCGTTTTGCCTGTAGAAGATGCTCCAGATACTATAATATTGAGCCTGTTTTTTACGCAGCTTTTTATAAATCCTGCTATTTTTTCATTTATGGAACCACATTTTAGTAAATCTTTTGCAGTTAAAAGGTCTTTATTAAATTTCCTTATCGTAACAACCATACCATTAACTGATACAGGCGGTATAACTACATTGATTCTTGAACCATCAGCAAGCCTTGCGTCCGTGTAAGGTATACTTTCATCAAGCCTCAGGCCGAGCGGGCTTATAATTTTTTCAACAGTATTTCTTAAATGCTGCATACTGTTAAAAACTGTATCTGTTTTTCTTATGTATCCTCCTGTTTCAATAAATATATCATTCCAGGAATTTATCATGACTTCAGTTATTCTTTCATTACGCATGAGATCACTTATGGGCCCGTATTCAAACATCTCCTCATATATTTGCTTCAGAACAAGAGATATTTTTTCTTTACCTATTATTATTTTTTCGCTTTCAATTATGCTTTTTAGCGACCGGTAAAGGTATTCTATCCTGCCGGACGGGCTTAATTTATACATACTGTCAATGTCAGTACAGTTCACAAGCTTTTTGGAAATATCCATTAAAGTGAGAGCATCCAGGCCGGGCTTTTTATGATTATTATGTTTTATCGATTCTGTCATTGAAATACACAAAAGAGTTTTTTAATTGCCGCCACGCGGCTTTTAAAATTAATTATCTAAATATAAATTTCTTCATACATCGTATCTGCAAAATCCCTGATAGCATTAACAGTCCTTAGAGAATAATCAAAAACCGCAAAAGGCCCCCTTGACAAATAAAGGTATTCTATATCCCTGTCATAGGGTATAAAGGTCTTTACCGGAAATCTTAAGGTATTCATGATTCGGGCGGGCGATATGACAGTTTTTAAATTAAACTTGTTTACAAGCAGTTCAAGTTTTAAACAGGAGCTTTCACAATCAAAATTGGAAATAAAGTTTTCAAGATTTATTACAGAAATATAATCTGCCTGCGATACAAAGACAAATTTATCAATCCTGTCTGCAAAGCTTTGCTGAATATTGAAATAGTGATAAAAAGGCAGGTCAATAAGCACCAGATCATAATAATTTGAAAGCACGTCAAGCAGTTTATCAATCCTGCTTATTTCCTGTATATTTGTTTTTTCAAACTTTAAAGAAGGCAGGATAATATTTAAACTGCTTTCAAGATTTATAACCAGCTTTTTCAATATTGCAGCGTCTATTTCTGAAAAATCACAGGTTATATCGCCCTGGTCCCTTATTAAGTCCCCTGATATGTTAAATACTGTACGGGAATCTTTTTTCCCCGCCTGCATATCAAGGAGCAGTACATTTATATTTTTCTTCTTCGCAAAATACGCGGAAATCGTATTTACAATAAAGCTGCATCCGCTCCCGCCTGTAGCTGAGGAAAAAACCACTGTTCTTGAGTTCTTTATCTCATATGCAGCCGCTGCAGTTTCCTGGCTTCCTTCAGGAAAAACATTGCAGTGCCCTTTTATTAATTTTTTTTCCTTCAATAAACTGCCTGTTTTTGCATCACTTTTCATCTTTAAACCCTTCCTTCCACTTCTGCAAACATAAGGGGTGCTCCCCTTTTTTATTTTTCCTATCCGGGGCATATTGCAATATTCAAAGTACCCAACTGAAGCGAAAGTATTATTTTTTCTGCCTCTTCCGGAGTAAGGTAAAAAGTAAGAATTAACATATTTGCCGGACTTTGGCCGCCTTCACTAAACAGCCCGGTAAATAATGAACCGTTGCTGCTTACTGCGTTTTTTCCTGCAATGTCTGCAACATCCCCGTCCTTGCTATTTTCTTGTGTGCCAATACGGATTATCTCCTTATGCTGCAGCACAGTTGCGGAAGTAAATTCTCCAGAACTGTCTTGATAATAAGTTAAGATAATGTCAACTTTATCACCGGAGCCAATTAAGGAATGCTGGCCATAGTAATTTACAGGTATGCTAACTGCCCTGTGCCCTGCAGGAATATGTGAGGAGAACTTCAGGTAATTATTCTGCTGCGCATTAATTCCTTCAAGTTTATCCGAGCTTATGACTTCCCCTTTTTTAAAAACTGCATTTGTTTTCTTTCCTGCTATATCCCTTATATCTGTAAGGTATTTCTCGCTGTACATCTCACCCGGTATTTTTTCAGCAATAATCATGTTTTCAGTAATTTCTGTGCCTGCAACAATATCAGTTGCCGCGGTATATATTTGCCTGTATAAATTTTCCTGTGGCTCTTTTTTAACCTGTTCTTTAAAAAACCAGAAAGTTAAAAGAATAATTAATAAAAATAGCACTACTACAATAAAAATTATCTTTTTCCTGCCAAGGAATAACCTGTTCAAAAAAACCGCCTTCTTTATATTATTGAAATGAGTTTAATGAATAATAGCATATTTATGTATTTATGTAAATATATAAAATGATATTTTTTTATAATTCACCCGTGATTTTTTTATTTTCATTTTATTTTTGCATCGGTATCCCCTGATAAGAGACGCAACAACATACTGTGAACACAAGAAAATTGGCTATAAAAAAGGTAATGGCAAATATGCAGTAGATAAAATAATGGTATTTTGCAGAAAACTAAAATATTAGCATAAAGTTTGCCGGTTTGATGCTATATCCGGCTGCATGCTTATTGTTCCTGAAATGGTAATTACTTATATTGCAGGCGGCAGTTCTATAATAAGCTGTTATTTTCCTTTTATTTTTTTTATCTATTTTTTATCACTGTATACAAGCTGGCCGCATGCTGCGCTTATATCCTGTCCGAAGCTGTGTCTTTGGGTAACTGCTATTTTGTTTTTATCCAGAACGGCCATGAATTTTTTTATAACTTCTTTTGAAGGGGCCCTTAGCTGACCGCTGCCATTAAAAGGAATCAGATTTATAAAACACAAAACTCCGCTAAGCAGCTGTGAAAGCTCTTCTGCATGCTGCACGCTGTCATTTATGCCTTCCATCATTATATATTCAAACATAACCCTGCGGTTTGTTATTTCAATATATTTTCTTACAGAATCCATAAGCATGTTAAGCGGATACTTATTGTTAACCGGCATCAGCCTGCTTCTCAGTTTATCTGAGGAAGCATTTAAAGAAACAGCAAGATTTACCTGGAGTTTTTCTGAAGCAAGTTTTGCAATTTCAGCCGGTATGCCGCAGGTGGACACAGATATTTTTCTTGCTCCAATGCCAAATTTTTCCCTGTCGTTTAAAATCCTTATGGAATTTATGACATTGCTGTAATTTAAGAAAGGTTCGCCCATGCCCATAAACACCACATTTGATATGCTTAGCCCGTTTTTTTTAAGGAAATATTTGAAGAAAAGAACCTGCCCTGTTATCTCATAGGGATTCAGGTTTCTTGCATACCCGGCTTTTGCTGTCCTGCAGAAAACGCATCCCATCGGGCATCCTGCCTGGCTTGATACACATACAGTGTTTCTTATTCCTGCCCTGGTTTTATGCTTCAGCAGCACTGTTTCAACAATAAGGCCGTCGCCCATCTTCAAAAGGGCTTTTAAAGTAGTGCGGTCAACTGATGTAACTGTTTCAAAATCAAACTTTACAGGCGCCTCATTTTCAAGCATGTCCCTTATTTTTTGCGGCAGTGCAGTGACATTCTGCCAGGAGTCAGCCATATCAATATAAATTGCTTTTTGAGCCTGGACATATCTGTAATGGGGCTCGCCAGCAAGCAGATTTTCTATTTTTTTAAAATCCATATATTGATTATTTTACTATTTTCTTGATTTTACAATTAAAATTGCCGATATATTAAAAAAAGAAAGAACTAAGATACGGGTTAATGCTTCCAGCATCTGAATATTTGTATTAATCATATTTAAAAGCATTCATCAAATGCATAAATATTTCTTTTTTTAAAACTGTTTTAATATATTAAATGCATTATATAGAAAAAAAACAAATAATAATTTAAAATCAGGGGCAAAAAAGTAAAAAGCGTAAAAAAATGAGGATTTTTAAAATTAAAATATTAATACCCGCAGCTGCGCTGCTGCTGATTCTGGCAATACATTTTTTTCTTCCTGCCTGCAGCCCTCCCGCCATGTCATTTGGTGATATAGTCATATCTGAAGATATAGACAAAGAATCCGGAGCTCCTTTAGGTACAGGAAATGAATTTGATATAAATACCAATAAAATAGTGGCAACTGTCAGCTACAGCGGAGTTAAGGGTGCAGATAAATGGGCTTTTAAATGGATTAACAAGGATTCAAATGAAACTGTGCTTGATATTTCCCGGGAGTTTAACAGCGGGAAGCCGGGGTCCTTTTTCCAGGGGACAGTTTCATCAGATATTTATTCAAGCGACCAGTCAAAAATAATTGCCCCGGGAGAATACCTTGTAGAATTTTACTTTAATGGTTTGCTTGTTAAAACATCCGGCTTTATTATTACCAAACCTCAATCAGATATTATTGAAGCGCTTCTCTCTGATGAAATTGACCAGTTCGGCAGGCCCTTAAACCCTGCAACTGATTTTAAACCGCATAATACCGTTTACCTTTCAGTAAAGCTTGATTTTGCCATAGCGGGCAATGTTATAAAAGCTTTGTGGAAAAACTCCAGCCAGCAGATAATTGACCAGGCGGCCAGCGAGATAAAAACAGATTATTATGATAATTCATACCTGTGGTTTGCATTGCCTCTTAAAGATAAAAAATACGGCATTTCTCCCGGCTTTTACAATGTAGATGTTTTCCTTAACGATTTGCTTTACAAGTCAATAAAATTTGAAGTCCTGAAGGCAGATCCGCCCGTATTTAATGAAGAGAATTTATACATTAATGAGCTTTTTGGCTTTTCCGTAAATATTCCTGATAACTGGGCTTATGAAGAAAAAACTGAAAATAATGCATTATACCTGCAGCTTATCCCGGATATTGAAACTCCTGCACTTTTTTTTATTGCATCGTCTGCTGCAGCACCGCTGCAACCTTATGATGAATTTGTAAAAACAGATTCTGAAGCTCTTGCTGAATTAAATGGCCTGCAATTCATTGAAGGCAAAAAACGCCAGTACATGCTTAAAAACACATACCCCACAACTGAGTTTATAAGAAACTATAAAGACAGCGGCGGCAATAATTGTGTTATTGTATACAGCATAACAGAATATAATAGTAATGCTTTGGTGCTAAATATATTTATTAAGGACAAGGCTTATGATAAATTTGCAGAAACAGCATACGCAGGCATTATTAATTCATTTTCTGCTGATTTGAATTAAGTTTTTAAAATAAAGATATTTATTTTATACAGGTCTGCATAAATAAGATTTAAAACCGCTTTTACTTTAATATTTTAATGCATAATCTCCGCAAAAGTATTTGCACCTGTATTTATTTTTAATTTACAATAATCATAATTAAGGTAAAATTATAAAAAATCGTTTAAGTACTAAAGAAGGGAGGGCAAAATGATTTGTATACTTAAAACAAGTCCTGAAAACCAGACAATAGAATGCAATGAAATACAAAAAGGCTGCTGGATACATTTAAATGATCCGGATTCTGATGAAATAGCAATGGTTGCGCAGCAGACCGGGCTTGACAAGGATTTTTTAAAGGCTGCCCTCGATAAAGAAGAAAGTTCGCGGCTGGAAGTTGAAGGGCAGCAGATTCTTGTCCTTCTGGACATACCTATAATGAATGTTATAAAAACAATAGCAGTATACAGCACAATACCACTTGGCATAGTGCTCAATGAAGATTATATTGTAACTGTGGCCCTGCAGGAAAATAATATTACTGATGATTTCTTTGAGCAGAAGGTAAAGACTTTCTATACATTCAAGAAATCAAGGTTTATACTCCAGCTCCTGCTCAGGATAGACAAATATTATTTAAGTTTCCTGAAGCAGATTGACAAAGCAAGCAAAAACGTGGAGATGGCCCTTCAAAGATCCTTAAGGAATAAGGAACTCTTTGATATGATGGAGCTGGAAAAGAGCCTTGTATATTTTTCAACATCGCTTAAAGCAAACCAGGCAACTCTTGAAAAAATGCTTAAATTAAAAATAATGCAGAAATATCCCGAGGATGAAGATTTGCTTGAAGACGTAATAATTGAGAACAAACAGGCTATTGAAATGGCAAATATACACAGGGATATAATTTCTGCCACAATGGACGCTTTTGCTTCAATAATAAGTAATAATTTAAATGTTGTAATGAAAGTTTTAACTTCAATTACAATACTTATGACAATACCAATGATAGTTTCAGGATTTTATGGGATGAATGTACCCGTACCATGGGCAAATTTCCCTTTTGCATTCATATGGATAATAAGTATAAGTTTTGTTTTAAGCAGTATTGGCCTTATTATTCTTTTTAAGAAAAAGATGTTTTAGAAAAAACAGCAGGAAAGGATTTAAAGACATAATGTTTTTTGAAAATTTTGCACAGAATATTGGCAATTACTTTGCAGTTTTTTTCACTTCAATGACCCCTGTGGGCGAGCTTCGAGCATCAATTCCGCTTGGCCTTGGCGTACTTAAGCTTGATATTTACAGCACAATCATTATTTCCATAATAGGTAATTTCATACCGGCAGTAATAATAATATATGCTATTGAGCCAATATCAAAGTTTCTCATGAGCAGGTTTAAGATTATGGACAGGTTTTTTACCTGGCTTTTTAACAGGACAAGAAAGAAATATTATAAAAAATTCGAGAAATACTCCGGATTTGCCCTCAGCGTTTTTGTGGGCATACCACTTCCCATTACCGGAGCATGGACAGGCTCAATCATAGCTTTTGTATTCGGCTTTCCGCAAAAAAGAGCTGTTCTTGACGTATTTATAGGAATACTCATAGCAGCAGCAATTGTAACTGCAATATTTAAAACAGTTGGCTTTGTGAAATTTATAACAGTGGGATAGATTAAAACTATTCTCCACTAAATACAGTGGTGAAGGTTTTTAATTATAGCTAATAAAAAATTGCAAAAATTTGTTTTTATAGCCTGGATCACAATTTATTTGAAAAAAACAGGACATCATTTTTTTTTAAGCTTTTTTGCCTTATTGCGCCGCTTTTTAGCTCCAGCACACTTACAGCTTCACGGATTATTGGGCAAAGCCTGAAAGGTTTCAGGTTTTCTTTAAGATAGATAACAGTATTATCCCTGTTAATAAAAACTGCATCTATGGCAAAACGCATCCAGAACGTGTGGATGCTGTTGCAGTTTTCAATTAAAAGCCCTTCGCTAAAATCAAGGGGCCTGCTGAAAACAAGTCCTGCCAATTTTTTAAAAAAACTTTTTGCTATGCTTACTTTATCAAAGAGAAGGGCCTTTTCTTCTTTACTGCCGTTCTTTTGAGTAACCGGATTTTCTTTAACAGATTTAAATACAAGCATGGATGCCATGTTTAAAAAATTGTTTTGTGCATTTAAAGAAATTGGCTACCTGCCAAGTTCTTCTTCCACTTCTTTTTTACCTTCTTCAAGCTCTGCCGCCTGCTGCCTGTCAAGCTCAAGCAAAAGGGCCTGGAACTCTCCTACATGTGTTTTTTCTTCTTTGGCAATATCAAGTATTATCTTTTTTATATCAGTATTTCCAGTCATGGCTGCCATCTGCTCATACAGGTTTATTGCATCAAGCTCTGCAATTATGCCTGCGCGCAATATCTCCCTGTCGATATTTTCTTTTTTAACCTTTGCCAGGTCAATTGGAAGCTGTGATAACATTTTAATCATCCCCTATCGTATTAATTTATTTGGTTAAACTATTATATAATATAATACTATTATGTATTTATGTAAATACTTAAATAAATAAATTTATTCCTGGAATAAATAGCAGCTTTTTCTTTTTATGGTCGGGATGGAGGGATTTGAACCCTCGACCTCAGCGTCCCGAACGCTGCGCGCTATCCAAGCTGCGCTACATCCCGATAATGAAGGCAAATATTTTCAGCAATGCTTAATATTAACAGAAATAATATAATTTAAGCAAACCATCTGATCTTTTACTGATTATATTTTTTCCATTAAATTCTTAACATCATCATAATCCTTTACCATGAAGAATTCTTTTTTAACCCTGCTTATATTTGGAACGCCCTTAAATATCCATGCAAGGTATTTCCTGAACTGCATTGCAGCGCCCTGTTCTGTTTCAAATTCGCTTAAGAATTTAAGATACAGCAGGGCAAATTTCTTTTTAAATTCCCTGGAAGGCTCAAAATTAAACATGCTTAATATATCATTATTATCAATTAACTGTCCCATTTTTCCAGCGTCATCAATGCTGCTATAATTGATTTTTGAGCCAGTGCAATTAAAAGAGGTTTGCTTTAAATCCCCTGGTGCAAATCCGGTTGCATTATTTAAGCTGCAGGCTATATTAAAGAATACCCACGGTTTGCCCCTTGCTGCCCGCCCTATCATTACAGCATCACAGCCGGTATATTCAAGAACCTGTTTTGCTTTAAGCGGTGTGTCTATATCCCCGCTTACAATAATTGGAATACTTGCAGTTTTTTTAATATTTTTTATTATTTCATAATCAGCTTCTCCCCCAAATCCCTGCTTGACGGTCCTGCCGTGTATTGTAACTGCCGCTGCTCCGCAGCTTTGCGCAATCTCTACTATTTCTGGCGCATTTGTGCTGCCGGCATCCCAGCCAAGCCTTATTTTTATTGTGAGGGGCTTTTTGATTTTGGGGGCTATTCTTGAAATTATTTTTTCAATGCGTTTTTTATCAGTAAGCAGAAAACCCCCGCTTTTTGCCTTCAGCACTTTTGGCACCGGACAT
>VGAZ01000018.1 GCA_016870615.1 Actinomycetota bacterium
CAGTGTTTTACCATAAACTGATTCATTATCAAGATTATTTAAATTATTAACTTTTTTTATCTCGCTGACAAATCTATCTTTGGTTCTTGAGTCATTTATTGAAGAAATAATTTCATTTATATCATTTTTTTCATTTATTGTTATCCTTGAATACCTCACAGTTTCAGGATTGTAAAACTTTGATTTATTTATATACAGCACATATATTACAAGAACCGATACAATTACTGCTAGAATAATTGTAAATACCCTTATTATTTTGCCTGAATTTGCGTTCATTTGATTCCCTGCCTGCTATTAAAAATAAATATTTATACATAGAACATGTGTTCGCTTATTATAATAATACGAACATGTGTTTGTGTCAATGTTTTTTCATAAAATTTTTAAAAACTTTTTTTAAAATAAGAACAATATACTTAAATTGCCCTCAATGACTTTTTGCCATCAATGCAGCATTGACTTTTTAAAACAGGTGTAATTATTTTTATATATTTGCTAAAATAACCAGGTAATTTTATTATTGAAAATTTTGTCCGGGAGGAAGAAATGGCAGAAATCAATTATGACAGCAATATAGATATTGCTATGCTCAATGGCAAAAAAATTGCTATAATCGGGTACGGGAGCCAGGGCCATGCACATGCGCAGAACCTGCGTGAAAGCGGCATGGATGTAATTATAGGAGAGCTTGAAGGAAGCAAGCCATGGGAGGCTGCAAAAAGCAAAGGTTTTGAAGTTTACAGTGCAGATAAAGCTGCAAAAATGGCTGATATTATCATGATACTTCTCCCCGACCAGCTCCAGAAAACAATTTATTATAAGGCTATTGAGCCAAATATTGAAAAAGGCAATGTTTTATGTTTTGCCCATGGATTCAATATCCATTATAACCAGATTGTTCCAAAGGAAGATATTGATGTTATAATGATTGCCCCAAAAGGTCCGGGCCATATAGTGAGAAGGATGTATGCTGAAGGAAGCGGAGTTCCTGCAATTATTGCTGTTTACCAGGATTTTTCAGGAAAAGCCAAACAAACTGCGCTTGCATATGCAAAAGCTATTGGTGCAGGAAGGGTCGGCATTATCACAACCACATTCGAGGAAGAAACTGAAACCGATCTTTTTGGAGAGCAGGCTGTTTTATGCGGCGGTACCTCAGAGCTTATCAGGGCAGGATTTGACACTCTTATGGAAGCCGGGTATCAGCCGGAAATTGCTTATTTTGAAGTACTTAGCGAGCTTAAACTTATTGTTGACCTCATATATGAAGGAGGAATCTCATGGATGAGGTATTCCATCAGCGATACTGCTGAATACGGTGATATGGTGATTGGTAAAAAGATTATAACGGAAGAAACAAGAAAAAATATGAAAAAAATCCTTGAGGATGTACAGTCAGGAGCTTTTGCAAGAGACTGGATTCTTGAAAACCAGGCAGGAAGGCCCGTTTATAATGCTATAAAGAAAAAAGAGGAAAACCATCCTATTGAAGTTGTAGGCAGAGAACTCAGGAAGATGATGACATGGATTAAAAAAGAAGATAAATAACCTTAAGCGACTTTGCCTGAAATTTGCGGTACTTTCAAATTAAGGTTTATGTACTTTAGATTTTAAATCATTACGTAAAAAGCGAACCTGTGTTTGCATAAGGTTCGCTTTTGTGCTATCATATAATTCATGGAAGAAAAAAAGCATCAACTTAGCCAAAGACAGAGTGAAATACTTGGTTATATAATCGACAAAACCAGGGAATCAGGGTACCCCCCCACTGTAAGAGAAATTGCAAAGGCTGTTAATTTAAGTTCCTCCGCCACAATACATGCCCACCTGAAAAAACTCGGGGAATTCGGCTATATTAGAAGGGATTCTGCAAAACCACGCGCAATAGAGGTTTCAAAAGAAGTATATGATATGTTTTTTCACCCAGGCAGCTCCCCTGCCAGGAATAAAACAAATAATAATTTTTTTGATAATAATACAGTGCTCATACCGGTGCTGGGGCGCATTGCTGCAGGAACGCCTGTTCTTGCAGATGAAAACATAGAAGACTATTTTCCTGTAAGCGCAGATTTTGTTAAAAACAATAATGAGGTATTTATGCTCCGGGTGTCCGGGGACAGCATGGTAAATGCCGGTATTCTTGACAGGGACTACATAATAGTTAAAAAACAGGAAACAGCAATGAACGGCGAAATAGTTGCGGCATTAATAGAAGATGAAGCAACCGTGAAAAGGTTTTTCAGGAAAGCAAAAAGTATTAAGCTTATGCCTGAAAATGATTTTATGGAACCAATTGAACTTAGCGATGTAAAAATACTTGGAAAAGTCATTGGCGTTATAAGGAAATATTTTTAGAAAGTTTTTTTAATGCCGTTTTTCCTGTAGAGATATTTTTTTACTTTTTCCATTATAGCTGTATTTGCATATATAACCAGTAATGCCCCGTCTTCAAGATAATTTTTTTCAAGTATTTTGCAATTCCTGTAAATAAAAGAGATCATTTCATTATCACTGTATGGAATTTTTAGGGATATCTCAATCCTTGCCTGGTTAACAGTATTTTTTATTTTCTCATAAAGTCGTTCAAGACCGCTGCTTTTTAATGCGGATATAAAAACTGCATTCTTATATTTTAGTTTAAGTTTATCAAGCTCTTCTGCGCTTAATAGGTCTATTTTATTAAAAACAATTTCAACAGGTTTATCAATCACTTCAATCTCTTTTAAAACATTCGTAACGCTGTTTATATTTTTTTGAAAGTTAATGCTGCCGCTGTCAACAATCAAGAGAAGTAAATCAGATTTCCTCACCTCCTCAAGAGTGGATTTAAAAGCCGCAACAAGCTGGTGAGGCAGTTTTTCAATAAAGCCCACAGTATCGCTTACAAGGATTTCATCAATTTCCGGGATTTTAATTTTCCTGGTTGTAGAGTCAAGCGTTGAAAAAAGCATGTCTTTTACAAGGACGTCGGATTTTGTTAGCTTGTTTAAAAGTGTTGACTTGCCGCTGTTTGTATAACCTACAAGAGATACCTGGAAAATCCGGTTTCCTTCCCTTTTCTTGCGCTGTGTTTCTCTCTGTATTTCTATTTTATTAATACGGCTTTCAAGCTGCGATATTCTTTTCCTTATTTTCCTCCTGTCGACTTCAAGCTTCTGTTCGCCAGGGCCCCTGGTTCCTATGCCGCCGCCAAGCCTTGAAAGTTCAACACCTTTGCCCCGGAGTCTTGGGAGAATATAATTAAGCTGGGCAAGTTCAACCTGCAGCTTGCCTTCGCTGCTTCGGGCGCGCTGTGCAAAAATATCAAGTATAAGTGCTGTCCTGTCAATAACTTTAATTTTGAATGTTTTTTCCAGGTTATTTTGCTGTGCAGGGCTTAGATCGTTGTCAAATACGGCCAGGTCATATTCTTTGTAGCTAATAAGCGATTTTATTTCTTCGAGTTTTCCGCTGCTTATATAAAACCTGGGATTAATATTATCCTGGCTGTGGTCAATTATATCCTCTACATTTGCCCCGGCACTCAGCACAAGGTTTTTCAATTCCTCATGTTCTATTTCATGGTTTGACTTCCCGTTTTTATTCTGTGCATTGGAGGAACTAAAACTCTTTGGAGCAGCATGAGATAATATTTTTTTATGTTTTAATCTTATAAAGATTAATAGTGCTTTTTCCACTATAAGACTTTTTTTATCCTTTCAAGCGCTTCATAAAGCCTTGAATCCTGCAGTGTTATGGATATCCTGTAATAACCTTCCCCATAAGCGCCGAATGCGCTGCCTGGGGTAACAACCACGTTTGCTTTATCAAGCAGGTGCTGCGCAAAAGATTTTGATGTGTATCCTTGCGGCACTTTTGCCCATATATAAATGGTGGAATCTGATTTATAATATTTTAAGCCGATTTTATTAAAGGCATCAAATACCATCTGCCTTCTTTTTCTGTAAATACTGATGTTATTCTGTGAATGATCTTTCCAGTTTTTAAGAGCTTCAGCGCCGGCATACTGTACAGCATTAAATACCCCGCTGTCAACATTTGTTTTATATTTTCCAAGACTTGCTATGACATGGCTGTTTCCTGCTGCAAATCCAATCCTCCACCCTGTCATATTGAAAGTCTTGGATAGTGAATTAAACTCAATTCCTGTTTCTATTGCGCCTTCGGCATTTAAATAACTTAATGGTTTTGCCGATTCATTAAAATAAACATCGCAGTATGCATTATCATGGCAGACAAGTATACTGTTCTGTGCTGCAAAATCCCTTACTTTATTGAAGAAATCCAGGCTGCAAGAGGCAGATGTGGGATTATTGGGATAATTAAGGTGCATTATTTTTGCTTTTTGGCCAGTTTTTTTATCTATTGCATCCAAATCAGGCAGGAAATTATTTTCTTCAACACAGGGCATTATATGGCTGCTTCCCCCTGCAAACATTGTGCCTATATTGTACACAAGGTATCCCGGATCAGGAACAAGTGCTATATCTTGCGGGTTTATAAATACATATGCAATATTGGATATTCCTTCTTTAGAGCCCCATAAAGTTATAATCTCTGTCTCGGGATCAAGTATAACATTAAACCTATCCCTGTAATAAGCTGCAGCAGCTTCTTTAAACACTTTGTGGCCGTAGCTTGAAGGGTATCTGTGATTATCTTTATTTTTTGCTTCAGCGCACAATTTATCAATTATTTGCTCCGGGGTTTCAATGTCGGGATCCCCTATCCCAAGGCTTATAACATCCTCCCCTCTTGATTTTTTTTCATTGATAACCTTGTCAATTTCTGCAAAAAGATAAGGCGGGAGAGCTTTTAACCTTTGTGCTTCTTCAAATATCATAATTGTTTTCCCCTGTATGCGGTTTTTTATTGATTAATATAATAAATGCCTTCAAATACTGTTTTTACGCAGCCTTCAAGAAATACTGGAGATTCATTTCCATCCCATAAAACTGACAGCATTCCGCCTGGAAGAAATACTTTAACATCATTGCTTGCTGTTTTACCAAGAGATATTGTACAAACTGCAGATGCGCATGCTCCGGTGCCGCAGGCTAGTGTCTCCCCTACGCCACGCTCCCAGACCCTCATATAAACCTGGCCGCCAGTAATTTTTATAAACTCAACATTTGTTTTTGCAGGAAATAACGGATGATTTTCAATAGCGCTGCCCCATTTTTTTAGAGGTATTGAATTAAGTTCGGTATTATCATCAAGGAAAATGACACAATGTGGATTACCCATGGAAACACAGTTAATTTTAAACAAATTGCCACAAGCTTCAAGCGGCCAGCTGTACACTTTTAAAGGGGTATTTTTAACCTGCTCTGATGCACCTGTGCCTGCTTTAGCTGCAGCTGTTGAATTCATATCCGGGTTTTCTATATTAACAGGTATTTTACCGGGCTCAAATACTGGTTTTCCCATATCAACTTTTATGCTGATATTTTTAAGGTCTTTTTTTCCGGTATTGTTATTTTCAAATACTGAAATATTTTTAATGCCCGCCCTTGTATCAATTGTAAAATTGTCTTTTAAAGAATAATTATGAGTAATTATATATCCTGCCATGCACCTGATTCCATTGCCGCACATTTCGGCTGTGGTGCCGTCCTGGTTGTAATAATCCATAAAAAAGTCAGCAGAAGCAGATTTCCTTATAAAAATCAGTCCGTCTGCTCCTATGCCGAAATGACGGTCGCAAATGCAAGAAATAACTTCACTTGAAAGGATTATATCGTCATTTAAGGCATCTATTATAACAAAATCATTTCCCTGGCCGTGCATTTTTACAAATTTAATGCTACTCATTATCCAAATCTTTCCATATAATTTTAATTATATCTCCAATTAAATATATGATATTATCATAATAGTCGGCTCTTATCCAATTAATCCTTGTATCTGCTTTAAACCAGGTAAGCTGCTTTTTTGCAAGTTTTTTAGTATTTTTTACAATCCTTTGCCTGCATTCATCTTCAGTTGCCTCTCCCTCAAGATAGCGTATAACTTCCTTGTATCCTACAGCCTGCATTAAACTGCTGCAGTTTTGGTATCCCGCAGATAAAAGGCTCTTGACTTCATCAATCAGTCCATTTTCAAACATCACGCTTACTCTGTTTTCTATACATTCATGAAGGTTGTTTTTTTCTTTTGTAAGCCCTACCAGAACTGTCCGGTACACTGACTCTCTTTTATTCCAGGTATCCTCAAACTGTGAAAAGGGTTTCCCGGTTTTTCTGTAAACCTGCAGCGCCCCGGAAATCCTTCTTGAGTCATTAGGGCTTATTTTTTTTGCATACCCGGGATCGACTTTTTTTAATTTTTCATATTCATCTGCGCTGCTGCAAGTATTTTCCGGAAACCGGGAGGGTAAATTGGCAGTTTTTTTTACAGCAAACTTCAAGTCATCTATTACAGCCCTTATATAAAGGCCGCTGCCTCCGGCAAGCAGGGGTATTCTATTTTTTGAAAAAAAATCATTTTCAATGATTTTACGGCACTTTTCCCTGAACTCTACAGCAGTTACGTGATGCGAAGGTTTGAAAATATCTGTCATATACTGTCTTATCCCGTATTTGCAAGTGTTAATTTTGTCTGTTCCGATGTCCATTTTTTTATAGACCTGCATTGAATCAACTGAAATTATATCTGTATTAAGAAGAAGGGCAATGTTTAGCGCAGCAGCTGTTTTTCCTGAGCATGTGGGGCCGCATATCAGTATAACTGCTTTTTTTTCAATGGCTTTAAAAATCAGCTGGCGTATATTTATTTGAGATTTTTCAAGATAGCCTGTTAAACAATTTTTATCACTGGTGCCAATAACATACATATTATTTTCCAGCCATCTCCCCGTTTAAATAAAATGTTTTTGACCCTGTTATTTTTACAAAAACAAATTTTCCGAAATTTTTTCCAGGATTATCACTGTAAAAATGAACTATATTATTATTTTCAAGCCTGCCTTTAAGCAAACCCTTTTCTTTTTTATCATTACCTTCAACCAGTACTTCAAACTTTTTACCCACAAGAAATGCATTTTCTTCAAATGAAATCCTGTTCTGCACCCTGACAAGTTCTGAAAACCACTTTTTCTTTTCAGAAAATATAACTTTATCCTCAAGTTTTTCAGCCGCAGTACCCTGCCTGGGAGAGTAAATAAAAGTAAATGCCCGATTAAACCTGAGTATTTTTACAGTATCGAGTGTTTTTAAAAAATCTGCCTCTTCTTCACCCGGGAACCCGACAATAATGTCTGTTGTAATTGCGCAATCCGGCATAATAGTTTTTATTTTTTCATATAATGAAATATAGTCTTTAATCAAGTATTTCCTGTTCATGAGGGTAAGTATTTTATCAGAACCAGCCTGAAGCGGAAGATGTATGTGTTTACATATATTTTTATTTTCACTTATAACTTTTATTATATCATCAGAAAAATCTTTTGGATGAGATGTCATAAATCTTATTCTTTTCAGGCCATTTACGGCTGCAACGCTGTCGAGCAGTTGTGCAAAATTCATACACTTCCGGCGTTTCTTAGATTCACTGCCAATATATTGCCGGGTTTTAAAATCCATGCCGTATGAATTGACATTCTGGCCAAGAAGTGTAACTTCAACGACTCCATGGCATTCGACAAGTTTTTTTATTTTATTTAAAACTGCATAGCAGGCGACAGATCTTTCACTTCCCCTTACATAGGGAACAATACAGTAAGAACAGAAATTATTGCATCCTACGGTTACAGGGATTAAAGATTTAAAGCCATCGGTTCCTGAAGAGTCAAGATAATTGTTTTCATTGCATTCCGGAATACTTTGGAGCATTTCTTTACAGTTTTCCGTCTTACGCTTATCAGTGTGGCCGTTGATTGTCCGGGTCATTTCTATTCCTGTTGTATCGCATATAATGCGGCCAGTTTTCAGTCTTTTTTCAAGGATAGGCAAAAAACTGCTTATATTTGCTGTACCGAAAACTATATCAACAAAAGGAAAGTCTTTCTGTATTTTATCTCTTAAACTCTGCGCAGTGCAGCCGCCTATGCAAATAATCAGTCCCGGATTTTTGTTTTTCAATATTTTTAAATTCCCTATATGGCCGTATAAGCGGTTTTCAGCTTTTTTGCGCACAGAACAGGTATTTATTATAACCATGTCTGCATAATTTATGTTTTCTGTCCTTATAAATCCATTTCCTTCTAAAATAAATACCAGTCGCCCTGAATCAAATTCATTCATTTGGCAGCCAAAAGTCTCAATATAAAATTTTTTACCAGTTTCCATAATTTTTATGTGATTTATATAAAAGTGGCAGCTTTAAAGTACCGCTATTTTTAAAATTCAAAAATAAGCAGTAAAATAATTATCTTACTTCAACATTTATCACTATTGCAGTCTTTGTTTCCCCGTTTATTTCAATGTCTTTAAAAAAAGGTATGCATACAATTTCCTGGCCAGTGGGCGCAATAAAACCCCTTGCAATTGCAATGCTCTTTACTGCCTGGTTGAGGGCGCCTGCACCTATTGTCTGTATCTGTACTTTATTGTCTGTTCTTATTATGCCAGCTATTGCACCTGCAACTGAGTTTGGCTTCGATGATGACGATACTTTTAGTAATTTCATATTATTATATTTCTTTTTACATGTTTATTATTAATTCTTCTGTTTTAGATTAATTTTTAAATTCAATGTATTATTTTGCTTTGTAATTTCCACATTTTCAGCTGCTTCAATAAAGTATCTGCTGCCTGTTTTATTAATTTCTTTTTTTAATATATCTATTATATACCTGATTTCTTCATCTTTAAATCTTTTTACAAGGCCCAATTCATCGCAAAGACTGAGGTTGTCATTATTATCATTTAAAACTTTTCCGGTTAGCAAATCTTTATTCTTACAATCCTGCAAAACAAAAGCATTATCATCCTTTAGAGCTGTTTTCCCTGCCTTATTCAGGGATATCCTTGAAGCTGATTCATTTCGTAAAAACATATCAAGATAAACTTTAAAAGAATTAAGCTGTTGAATTTCTCCATAAAATATTCTTTGTATTGCCCGCTCTGAAATATTCATATTAAAGTATTCTTTTAAAACCTGCCCAAGGATTGCGTAATTAGACGCAATTGCAACAAAATCAGTTATTTTTAAGCCGGGCCTGGAAATAATTTCCTTTAAATCTTTTATATTGCAGGCGTTTTTATTAAATTTTGAATTTGCAATCATTGTTGATACTATCTGCGTGGGGCTTCCATAAAAAATATTTATATCCGGATTCTGGAGGGAAAACTCCATAAGTATTCTTGCAATATTGTTGACCCCGCCTTCAATTGTTATGCTGCCAGGATTTTTTTTAATTACAGGCATCGCAGACTGGTCTTTTTTCTCAGTAATCTTTCCAGTATCAGCTTCAATGAATATTGCAGTGCCCTTAGCTGGCCCGGAATATGAAATGCATATTTTTTCAACATTAAGCTTGATTGAAAAAAGAGCCATACCCCTGCCATGAAAACCATAGGGATCCCTTACAGCATTCTCCAGTTTTGAAGTAACTCTTGACTGGAATATGAGTTTGTGGAATTTATCCGGGATTCCGGCTCCGTCATCAATAATATAAAGATGCCTTGTTTTGTCTGATATTTTCTTTGTTGCTATAAAAATATTTTTACTTTTTGCATCCCGTGAATTCCTGAGGCATTCAAGAACAATATCTTCAATGCATTTTATATCCTGTAGAGCCTGCCTTCTTTCGGCTTCAGAGATTTTTAATCTCACATAACCGCTGCCGAGATCTTCCTCTACTTTAAGATGTGCGGTTATATTTAAATCAGATAAAAACCTGTTGTAATCAGTATTATTATTCATAACTTTGGACCGTTTTAACCATTGCAGGGTCAAATAAATTACAAATAAGTGGATTTTTCCCAGGCTTATTTTGCATATTCAATTGATCTGCTTTCCCTTATCACAGTCACTTTTATCTGTCCGGGATATTCCATTTCACCTTCAATTTTCTTTGCAATATCTTTTGCAACAATAGCTGCAAGATCATCATTTATCTCATCAGGCTTAACCATTACCCTGATTTCCCTGCCTGCCTGTATTGCATAAGCTTTTTCAATTCCATTGAATTCTGTAGCTATTTTTTCCAGGCTTTCAAGACGTTTGATATAACTTTCTATTGTTTCTCTTCTTGCCCCTGGCCTTGAGCCGGAAATCATGTCTGCTGCCTGCACTATTACATCAAGGAATGTCTGAACTTCTATTTCGCTGTGATGCGCCTCTATAGCATGCACAATTTCCTCATCTTCATGCAGCCTTCTTGCAAGCTCTGCTCCAATAATTGCATGAGACCCTTCAATATCATGTGTTAAAGCCTTTCCGATATCATGAAGAAGCCCTGCTCTTTTAGCTTTTTTTACATTAAGGCCAAGTTCTGATGCTATTATGCCTGCGATATAGGCAGCTTCTTTTGAATGCATCAGTACATTCTGTCCATAACTGGTCCTGTATTTGAGCCTGCCTATAACTTTAATTATTCCCGGATTAATATCTGATATCCCAATATCAAAAATTGCCTGCTCGCCTTCCATTTTTATTTCATCGTTTATGAGTTTTGTGGCCTTTTCATGCATTTCTTCGATTCTTGCAGGGTGTATCCTGCCATCCATTATAAGGTTTTCAAGAGTTACCCTTGCTATTTCCCTTCTGACAGGGTCAAATGATGAAAGTATTACAGCTTCAGGAGTGTCGTCAACTATGATATTTATGCCTGTCAGGTTTTCAAATACCCTTATGTTGCGCCCTTCGCGGCCTATTATCCTGCCTTTCATTTCATCGCTAGGCAGGTTTACAACTGAAACTGTTGCCTCGCTTGTATGGTCTATTGCGCATCTTTGAATGGCCTGTGCAATTATTTTTTTGGCAAGTTTATCAGATTCCTCTTTTGTTTTTTGTTCTATTTTCTTGATTTCTTTTACTGCATCAAGCCTGGCATCGTCTTCTATTTTCTTCATAAGTATTGCGCGTGCCTCATCCCTTGTAAGTTCTGCAATTGCTTCAAGCCTCAGAATTTCTTTTTTAAGTGTTTCGTCAAGCTTTGATTTGAGTTTTTCAAGTTCATTTTCCCTGGCGGAAAAACCCTGTTCTTTTTTCTCAAGGTAAAAAGCTTTTTTATCCAGGGACTCCTCTTTAGCAAGTAACCTGTTTTCTATTTTCTGTATTTCATATCTTTGCCTTTTTAACTCTTCCTCGCTCCTTAACTTGAGATTTGCAACTTCCTCTTTTCCTTCTATTATAGCTTCTTTTTTTAGCGATACAGCTTCTTTTTTTGCATCATCCAAAATCCTGCTTGATTTGCTTGCAGCAGAGTTCATTTTGTTATCAATTACAACTTTCCTGTAGAAAAAACCCATAAAGAACCCAATTACTACAATAATTGCGCCGATACCAACATATTTGAGTACTGTCAACAAAGTATCCATGTATTGTTTCCCTCCAATAAAAAAATCGAGCATCAATGCCCGATTTATAATCCGATTTGTACTTGTAAATTATAATAAACACCCGGGTGTAATATTAGTTTTTATGGCACCTGGACTATTTTCTTATAATAATTTTTAGTAAATCCAACCTCTTATAAAATTTTAAATATTTACAAATTATGGCTAATTAACAGCAATGCTATTGTTTACTTTTTATTAACTTATTAAGTAATTAACCCGGAATTATTTTGACTTTTATAATCCCAAATATCCGTAATTGCCAATATTGTTTACTAAAACTGCAATTCAAGTACAAAATTTTTATAAATCAAGCAATTAATATTACTATATTGTTAAAAATATTTTATATTCAGAGTGTTTTTTAGTCAATACAATTTAATTTAGTTTTTTAAAAACATCCGGCAAGCAAATCTTTTAAGCCTGTGAACCTGTTATCTGTGATATTGCGGCTAACAGCCATGCCTATTGCTTTCTTGCTGCCTACAATGACTGCTACTTCCCTAGCCCTTGTAATGGCTGTATAAAGAAGATTGCGCTGCAGAAGCATATAATGCGATGTTAGTATGGGTATTATAACACACCTGAATTCAGAACCCTGGGATTTATGTATGGAAATTGCATAGGAAAGTGTCAGCTGGTCAGTATCATGAAAATCATAATGTACCAATTTTCCATCAAAATCCACTGAAATCTCCTGGTTTTCAAAATCAATAATTTTTATATAACCAATGTCGCCGTTGTATACCTCTTTTTCATAATTATTTTTAAGCTGTATTACTTTATCATTTACACCAAGGCGCATTGCGCCCTTATTATAAAATATATTTGTTTTATTTATCCTTTCCTGTATTTTCAAATTAATATTATTAACTCCTGCAATTCCTTTATTTGTTGGCACTATTACCTGGATATCTTCAGGTGCTTTAAAATTGAAGTTTGAAGGTATCCTGTTAAGAGCAAGATCTATTACTGTGTCTACTGCACTTTCAGGGTCTGTTTTATCAAAGAAAAAGAAATCATTGTTTTCAGAGTTTTTTATAACAGGATAAATACCGTCCCTTATGCGGTGGGCATTATAGATTATCTGGCTTTTCCCGCCCTGCCTGTATATTTTCTCAAGTTTTACAACACAAAATATCCCTGAGTTTATTATATCTGAAAGTATATTGCCCGGCCCCACTGCTGGAAGCTGGTCAACATCTCCGACAAGTATGAGCCTTGTATGGGGTTCTATTGCTTTAAGCAATGCCCTGAAAAGCCTTATATCAAGCATGGAGGACTCATCAATAATTATAACATCAGCCGCAAGCATATCATTTTCATCCTTTAGAAACCTGTTCATTTTCGGCTGGTATTTAAGCAGCCTGTGAATTGTTTTTGCCTGGCACCCTGTAGCCTGTTCAAGCCTTTTTGCAGCTCTGCCTGTGGGGGCAGCAATAAGCACAACACCGGACATGCTTTTAAAGAAAGCGATTATTATATCAAGAATTGTGCTTTTGCCGGTTCCTGGGCTTCCTGTTATAATAACAACCTTTTCAGAAAGGGATTTTTTTATTGCCTCCATCTGGGCGCTATCCGGCATCATGTGGGCATCAGCAGTAAGTTCATTTATAATTCTTTCTATATATTCATTATTATCTGTACTTAAAAAACTTTTACCGCCGGGATGTTTTTTAACCGGGATTTCCAGGGTTTTTCCAACTGCAGAACAAAAGGCATTTGCTTTACTACCCTTAATTTCCCTTAGCTTTCGCGCTACAAAAACCTCATCTTCATAAATGCACGTAAGATAAACTTTTTTATCATCTTCGCCTCTAATCACAAGGCTGTCTTCTGAAGTAAGCATATTTATGCAGGAACAAATATCCGCCTGGCCGATGTCAAGAAGACCCATAGCATGGTTAACAAGTTCATCTAAAGGGCAGTAGCAGTTTCCTGCTTCTGTGAGCATTCTCATTATGTATAATATACCTGACTTAATCCTGAACACTGATTCTTTTTTTATGCCCAGGCGCTCAGCAATCCTGTCTGCTGTTTTAAAACCTATGCCTGCAATATCTTCAATAAGGCGGTATGGATTTGTTTTGAGCACATTTATGGAATCATTGCCATAATTATTATAAATCTTTAAGGCATAATTATTACTGATATCATATGATTGCATAAATATCATAATCTCGCGCACATATTTCTGCTTTTTCCATTCCTCTTTTACGATTGCGATTCTTTTTTGTGCAAAACCATCGATCTCAGAAAGCCTGCCGGGGCTACTATCAAGTATTTCAAGTGTGTCCATGCCGAATTTCTTTACGATTCTTTTTGCCATGACAGGACCTATGCCCTTTATCATTCCTGAACCGATGTATTTTTCAATCCCGTCTGCTGTTACTGGAACCATCACTTCAAGGCTGCTGATTTCAAACTGCATGCCATATTTTTTATTCTTTACCCACCTGCCTTCAACAGCCACTCTTTCGCCAGGCTGGATCTCAAAAGCATAACCAACTATTGTTATAGGCTCATTACTGTTTTCACAAATAAAGCGCCCTATAAAATAGTTATTATCCGTATTGCGGTACAATATATTTTTAAGGCTGCCGGTAATTTTTTCAGTAGCATTTTCTGTCATGGCATGCTTAATTTATAAAATATTGCAAAATTATTTAGAAATGACTGCCTGAAGGATATTCTGCTATAAACCTTATTGCTGAATCAAGATCAAGTGTTTTCTTATATCCGTCTTTTCTCAGCTCAAGCTCAACAGTCTTGTTTTCAGGAAAGTTTTTCCCGACAATAAGCTTAATAGGAATTCCAATTAAATCTGAATCCTTAAACTTAACTCCGGCCCTTACATTCCTGTTATCATACATTACTTCAATACCGGACTTTAAGAGCTTGTCATAAATCATATCGGATGCAGATTTTACATCATCATCTTCAATATTTATTGCTATTATATTAACAAGAAAAGGAGCTATGCTAAGCGGCCAGACTATGCCCCTGCTGTCATTTAACTGTTCGATAACAGCAGCAAGTATCCTGCTGACCCCTATGCCGTAACATCCCATAATTACAGGCTTGAGCTTTCCGTCACTGTCAAGAAACATTGCATTCATTTTTTCACTGTATTTTGTTCCAAGCTTAAAAATATGGCCTATCTCAATTCCTTTCTCAAATATAAGCTCATGTTCGCAGTTTGGGCAAATATCGCCTTTTTGCGGATAAACAAAATCGCCCCAGGCATGCGGCTTAAAGTCTCTTGTGCAGTCAATATTGATCAAATGAAAGCCGGGCCTGTTTGCGCCTGCCGCCATACCTGATTTATGCTTTAAATCATTATCCGCATAAATTAATATCCTGCTGTCAAGTCCTGCCGGCCCTGCATACCCGATATTTAGATTGCTTACTTCATCGTCAGCCATTTCAAGATTTTTACCTAAAAATTTCTGCACTTTTGCAATATTTAGCTCCCTGTGCCCGCTTACAAGAAATGCATAAATATTTTTTTCGCAGTCTTTTAAGAAAAGGGTTTTGATAATTCTTTCTTCCGGCAGCGACAGGAAAGTGCTGAGTGATTTTATATCTGTAATGCCTGGGGTGCTGACTTCTGAATAATCCGGCGTATCTTTTTCCTCAGTAAGGGAAACGTCTTCTTTGGATCTAAAGTCTGCCATTTCATAATTTGCAGAATAGCTGCATCCAGGGCAGTATACAATTTCATCCTCACCGTTTTTTGCAAGGATGATAAATTCATGTGAGTATTTGCCGCCTATGAGCCCTGTGTCTGCTTCAACTGCAAAATATTTAAGTCCCAGCCTTTCAATAATATTTGAATAGCATTTATACATACTTTCGTATATGGAGTCCAGGTCTTTTTCATTTGCTGTAAAACTGTAGGCATCCTTCATAATAAATTCACGCGCCCTCAATATTCCATATCTTGGCCTGATTTCATCCCTGAATTTAACCTGTATCTGGTAAAGATTTAAGGGCATGTCCTTGTAAGATTTAATATTCTGGTGTGCAATGTTTGTAATTATTTCCTCATGAGTTGGGCCAAGGCAAAACTGGCGGTCATTTCTGTCTTTTAGCCTGAAAAGCTCAGGGCCGTACTGCTGCCATCTCCCGGACTGTATCCATAAATCTGCAGGCTGCAGTGCCGGCATGAGTATTTCAAGGGCACCTGTGCTATCCATTTCTTCCCTTATTATTTTTTCTATTTTACCAAGGACTTTAAGTCCAAGCGGCATAAATGTGTATATGCCTGCTGCCGTTTTTTTAATCAGCCCCGCCCTGATTGAAAGGGCATATCCGGGTATATCAGCATTTCCCGGCTCTTCTTTATATGTTGAAAAAAAATAATCTGTAAGTTTTACCACTTTTTGCTCCAGTCCAGTATAAGCTTAAAAATATTTAACAATTTATAGCATATTCTGCAATTCTTTTTCAAATTCTTTTAAAACAACATCAATATTTACTCTTTTAATTACTTTTCCTTTTATAAATAATGCAGCTTTTTTTATGCCGTAAGCTATGCCAATATCAGCATCTTTTGCTTCTCCTGGGCCATTGACTATGCAGCCCATAACAGCAATTTTTAAAGATTTATTTAAGGAGGCTGTAATTTTTTCAATATAGGATACTACTTTTGCAAGATCCACTCTTGTACGGCCGCATGTCGGGCATGAAACGATATTTATCCCGTAATGCCGCAATCCAAGGCTTGAAAGAATAGTATATGCCGCCTTTACTTCATTAACTGATGAATCAGTGAGCGATACCCTTAATGTGTCCCCAATACCTTTTGAAAGAAGAATGCCAATACCCACGGCGGATTTTATGGCGCCGGTAAAAAGCGGGCCTGCTTCTGTAATTCCAAGATGCAGCGGATACCTTGTTTTTGAAGACAGGGATTCATAAACTGATACTGTATCTATAACAGAAGATGCTTTTGCAGATATTTTAAAATTTTTAAACTCTAATTTTTCAAATAATGCAACAGCTTCAAGCGCACTGAAAACCATTGAATCGATGATATTGCCGGAATTTGATTTTACTATCTTTTTATCAAGCGAGCCCGAATTTACTCCTATTCTCAATGCGGATTTTTTTTCCTTTGCCTTTAACGCAATCCCGGCAAGCCTTTGAATCCCCCCCATATTTCCAGGATTTACTCTTACGCAGTCTGCTCCGCCTTCAATTGCCTCTATAGCAAGATCCGGATCAAAATGAACATCTGCGATTACCGGGACTTTAAAGACTTTATTTTTTATCATGGATTTAAGTGCTGCCGCAGATTGCCTGTTGGGCACTGCAATTCTTATAATCTCACAACCGGCATCCTGAAGATCGTTTATCTCATCAATAATCAATTCAGTAGCACCTGAGCGGCTTTTAATCATTGACTGTACAATTACAGGATTATTGCCGCCAATCCTTATTTTTCCAACAGTGATTTCATAAGTATTGCGCCTTATTATTTGCATAATCTTTGCATTATTACATCTTTTGTATATTAATGGGGCTTATAATATCAAAAATAAGCCCTACAAACAGCAGTGATACTATTATTACCATGCCAATCGTATTATATATTGTAACAGCTTTTCTCGGTACAGGCCTCCTGATTATAGCTTCAATGGTAATAATGACTATGTGGCCGCCATCCACGGGCAGTATCGGCAGGAAATTTCCAAAGGCAAGTAAAATTGAAACCATTGCAACAAAAAGGATAAAATTCTGCAGCCCCATGGCAGCAGACTGCTGGAAAATACTTATGACCCCAATAGGAGATGCAGGTCTTGCCTGTTCAAAAGGAATCTGGCCTGAAAAGAGTTTTCCGAATAACTTTATATAGGTTATGGTAAGTTCCCAGAACATTTTAAAGCTTTCCTTTATAATCTCAAAAAAACTTAGCCTGGTTTTTTCAAAAGACGGGCTTACCCCAAGAAAACCCTGCCCCTCCAGGTTTTCAAGAACAGCCCTAATCTCTATTATTTCGCCATCCCTTACAACATTAAAAACCACTTCCGCCCCGGGATATGGCTTTACATTTTCAGAAAAATCATTCCACGCCTCTATTGTTTTTCCATTAATGTCAACTACTCTGTCACCCTGCATAAAACCATAAATCTCTGCAGGTGATTCGGGTTGTATATAATCAATAATATTGGTGGGGGCGTAAATACCTAATGAAAGGAATACCATTATAAGCATTATTGCAAATAGTATATTAAAAACCCCTCCGCCTATTATAACAAGGAGCTTTTTGTAGTAAGGCTTATTAAAAAAAACATTTTCTTTTAGTTCCGGGGGTATTTTTTCATTTCTGTCCATGCCCAGGATTTTGTTATAGCCGCCCAGCGGTATTGCGCTTATTCCATAAAGTGTCCCGGTTTTTTTTGATTTTAATTTTAAAATTTTAGGGCCGAATCCTATAAAGAATTCAAGAACATGCATTTTGCTAAGTTTTGCAAAAATAAAATGGCCGAACTCATGCACAAGGATAATCATTGAAAATCCAAGTACTGCAAGTATATATTGTAATGCTACCATATTTTTAAATTTAGTTTTTATAAAAATTAAACGGCGCTGCTTTTAACAGAAACTGCAGATTAAAGCTTGCCAAATCTGCGCTTTCTATTCTGATAATCTTTTACAGCAAGGAAAAACTGCTTGCGGTTAAAATCGGGCCAAAGGGTTTTTGTAAAGTAAAGTTCAGAATAGGCTGCCTGCCATAAAAGAAAATTACTTAACCTGAGCTCACCGCTTGTCCTGATAAGCAGGTCCGGGTCAGGTATGCCGGCAGTATAAAGATACTGCTCTATAAGGTTTTGGCTGCAGTCCTTAAGCTCTATATCACCTTCTTTATGCAGCAGTGCAATTTTTTTTAAAGCCTGGCTTATTTCCTGTCTTGAGCCATAGCTGAAAGCTATATTAAAAACCAGCGTTTTATTATTTTCTGTTTTTTTTTCGGCATTTTCAAAAACGGCAAGTATATCAGGCGGGATGATTTCCCTCTGGCCTACCAGGTTTAATTTAACATCATTTTTAATCATGCCGTCAAGTTCCCTTCCAAGCACTTCAACAAAAAGTTCCATAAGCTCAGACACTTCCTTGCGGGGCCTTTGCCAGTTTTCATTTGAAAACGAATATGCGGTAAGATATTTAATCCCAAGATCTTTGCAGGTTATAACTGTTTCACGCAGTGCAATAGCGCCTTTTTTATGTCCGACAATCCTTGGCAGGCCCCTGGAGGTGGCCCACCTGCCATTGCCGTCCATAATTACAGCAACATGTAAAGGTATTTCACCTTTTTTTAATTCTTCAAGAGATGGCGTTTTTAAAAAGCTGAAACAAGAGGCACATAATTTCAAATTTAAATTCCTACACTTCCATTATTTCTTTATCTTTTAATAAAAGTGCTTCATTAATTTTTTCTATGTATTTATCAGTAAGCTCCTGGGTTTTTTTATGATATTCTTCCAGGTCATCTTTTGTTATTTCTTTGCCATTCTCAAGCTTTTTTAGCTCATCGTTTATATCCCGCCTGATGTTTCTAACAGATACCCTGCCGTCTTCTGCAATTTTTTTTACAAGCTTTACCAATTCATGCCTTCTCTCTTCGTTTAATTGGGGAATAACAAGCCTGATTACTTTGCCGTCATTTCCGGGATTAATGGAAAGGTCTGAGGATAGTATCTGTTTTTCTATATCTTTGATGAATTTTACCTCATAAGGCGAAATTACTATTGTCCTGGGTTCAGGTATGCTTATATTCGCAATGTGTTTTAACTGGGTTTTTGCTCCATAATAATCAATAAAAATCCTGTCAAGCAATGCAGCCGAGGCCCTGCCTGACCTTATCGTGTTGAATTCATGCTGAGTGTTTTCAATTGCAAGTTTCATTCTTTTTTCACAATCGGATAAAAGCTCGTCTTTAATTGTAATCACCCCTTTTTTACTAATGTGCCAATTTTTTTGCCCAGGACCACATCTTTAATATTCCCGGGTTTAGTTATATCAAAAACAACAACCGGCAGGTTGTTTTCCATGCAAAGCGATGTGGCCGTGGAATCAAGTATTCTCAAATCTTTTTCAAGAACCTCAATAAAAGTAAGCTCATCAAACTTTCTGGCATTTCTGTGTTTTTTCGGATCCTTATCATATACTCCATCGACTTTTGTAGCTTTAAACAATATTTCTGCATTTATTTCAAGAGCCCTCAGAGCTGCAGCAGTATCTGTTGAGAAATAGGGATTTCCTGTTCCTCCTGCAAATATTACAACCCTGTTTTTTTCAAGATGCCTGATTGCCCTCCTGCGTATAAAAGGTTCTGCAATTTCTTGCATTGTTATGGCAGACTGAACCCTTGTTGATATGTTTTTCTTTTCAAGAGCGTCCTGCAGGCCAAGCGCATTCATTAAAGTTGCAAGCATGCCTATGTGGTCTGCTGTGGTCCTGTCCATGCCATTTGCGCTTGCAGACGCGCCTCTCCAAAAATTACCTCCGCCAATTACAATAGCAATTTTTAAGCCAAGATTAAAAACGTCTTTTACCTGAGAAGCTATATTATCCATGACTTCAGTATCTATGCCATAGTTTGATTTGCCAATAAGCGCTTCACCGCTTATCTTTAACATTATGGTTTTGTATTTAGGAACGTCCATAAATTTATTCTCCGCCGCTTGTTTCTCCAAGTACCCATCTTGCAAACCTTTTTAATGTTATGTTTTCCCCTATACGGGCTATATTTTCATTAATCAGGTCTTTTATTTTGACATCATTGTTTTTTACATATAATTGTTCAAGCAGGCAGATTTCCTGGTAAAACTTCAAAAGTTTGCCTTCTGCAATTTTTTCAACAACATTTTCAGGCTTTCCTTCATTTAAGGCCTGTTTTTTATATATGTCCATTTCCCTTTCAACAACTTCTTCAGGTACATCTTCTTTTGATACATATAAAGGAGACGCTGCAGCTATATGAAGAGCAATATTATGTGAAAGATCCCTGAACACTTCATTTTTAGCAACAAAATCAGTTTCGCAGTTAATTTCAAGCATAACACCGATTTTTGAGCCAAGATGAATATAAGTGTCAATTATTCCTTCACGTGTTGGGCGGGAAGATTTTTTAGCTGCCTTATCAAGGCCCTTTTCCCTTAAATACTGCCCGGCTTTTTCAAAATCGCCATTGCATTCAACAAGGGCTTTTTTGCAGTCCATCATACCAACGCCCGTTTTTTCCCTTAATTTTTTTACTGTTTCCGCATTTATTTCCATAAACCCCCCTGTTTATAACTTAAAAAATAATCATTAAAAATTAAACTTCTTCTTTAAAATTTCAGTGTTTTTAATCACCAGATTTTTCATTCTCATCGTTTTCTATGTCTTCTTCTTCTAATATCTCTGTATTTATGATGGCAGTTTTTTCTACCGTAACAGAACTTAAGCCTGCTTCTGCCCTTCCTCTTTTAACTGCTTCTGATATAATGCCGCAAATAAGTCCGCAAGACCTTATTGCGTCATCATTTCCAGGAATAATATAATCAACCTTATCAGGATCGCAATTTGTATCAACAATTCCAACTATCGGAATGCCGATTTTTTTTGCTTCTTCGACTGCTATGGCCTCCTTATGGGGGTCTATAACAAACATTAAATCAGGCATTCTTTTCATATGCCTTATCCCCCCCATGTTATAAAGCAGTTTTTCATATTCTTTTTTTATCTGCAGGACTTCCGTTTTTGGAAGCATTTCAAAAGTGCCTGATTTCTCCATTTCCTCAATCCCGGCAATTCTTTTTGTCCTTGCGCTTATGGTCTTAAAGTTTGTTAAAGTGCCGCCAAGCCACCTGTTTCTTACATAAGGCATGCCGCAATTTGTTGCATTTTCCTCAATTATATCCTGGATCTGTTTTTTTGTTCCTACAAAAAGAATCAGTCCGTCATTTGATGCAATGTTTTTAACATGCTCAAAAGCTTCAATTAAAAGTTGCAGGGTCTGCTGCAGGTCTATTATATATATGCCATTTTTTTCAGCATATATATATCTTTTCATTTTGGGGTTCCATCTTCTTGTCTGATGGCCGAAATGAACTCCTACTTCTAGGAGCTGTCGCATAGTTACTATGCTTTCCATGTATTTTTCCTCCTGTTTTATGGTTTATCCTCCATCACTTTAACTTTTTTGCAGTCACCATATTGCTTTAAGTGATGTGTGAAATTCAACGATAAAGTTTAACATAAACTTATTTTTTGAGCAAATACATTCCATAAATGGGAAGCATCCAAAATTCCGGGATAGCAATGAAATTAAAACCTTAATGCCAGGATGGGTTATTTCAAAAACACGCATGCTTTTTCCCCGCGAGAAAAAGCATGCTCAAGTTTTTAAGGCTTCGCTCTCCTCCAAAGGAGGAACCATGCCCGCTTCGCCTTCAAATGGTTTTATTAATAACCCATCCTGTCCCTTTAATTATTTATCCCGGAATTTTAGATGCTTACCCCAGAATGATTTTAAAAGGCTGCAATGATTCCGGCAAAAGTATTTTATTTTGCCCTCGGATGGCATTTATCATATTCCTGCCTGATTTTTTTTATATTAAGATGTGTGTATATCTGGGTTGTGGATATATCCGCATGGCCCAGCAGTTCCTGTATTTCCCTTATTCCTGCACCTTCCTGCAGAAGATGCGTTGCAAAAGTGTGCCTGATGCCATGCGGGCTTATTTTTTTATCAATTTGGGATAATTTAACATATTTTATCACAATGTTTCTCATGCTTCTTGCTGAAAGTTTTTTACCAAAGCGGTTTAAAAATACAGCATTCTCAGTAGTATTTTTAAATTGATTATTTTTACTTTTAAAAACTTCAGCACCTGGCTCAGCAGCAAGGCTATGGGATATTTTATATTTTTCGTATTCTTTGAGCCAGTATGCAGCCTGGCTGTTTAAATATACGTTTCTGGGTTTTCGGCCCTTACCCAAAACCTTTGCTTCATTTTTTTCTATATCAATATCGCTATTTTTAAGGTTTTCAACCTCGCTTACCCTTGTCCCTGTAGAATAAATAAATTCTATAAGCGCTCTGTCCCT
>VGAZ01000019.1 GCA_016870615.1 Actinomycetota bacterium
AATTGTCTTACCGCCGGTTTTTACATATCCTAGCACTTTGTCCTTTTTTATCTTAAGTATGGATGATGCATAGGATCTGTTGTATCCAGTTATGGCGCAAAACTCATCAAGCATGAGCCCTTTTTTCTTTTTGGTTGCCCTGTTGTATCTATCCCTGAGCTCTTTTGTTATTGCCTTTTTCTGCCTCATATCTAACATCTCCATTTCCCCCTATATCTAAAGAACTTATTTTTTCTTTACAATACAGGGATATTTTCCCATAATTTCGTTTAGATTTTATTTATGAGGCAACGATACCGTTTCATTTAGATTATTAATGAAGCAATTCGTTAATTTGACATTTGAATTTATTATTTTTATAATAAATTTATAAATTCTTATATGAGATAATAAAAATAAAAAACATGCCCTGTAAATAGAATGAGGGTATGGATTTTATTGTAAATATTCAAGAATCGGAAGGTGGGAACATGGAAGATGAAATAAAAAGAATTGATACAAATGACCTCAGGGTAAATCTTACACAGTATTTGACCAAAAACCCTGGTGATACAATTTATATCACCAGGTACAACAGGCTTGTTGGCGAACTCAGGGTTTATACTGAAGAAATAAGAAGGAAAACAGAATTAAGAATCGCAAAGAAAATGCTTGAGCTTGCAGAAAAAGAAAAGAAATAAAAACTGTTTTTCATTTTTTTAAAGTTTGCCCCAATCTTATGATTCGGGTATAAAAAACCGGGAGTCTTTTTAATAAAAAGGGCTGCCGGTTTTAATTTTAGTTTACTTTTTTTAAAGGTTATTCTACATTATCAATTGTGATTAATAAAAATGAAAAAACTGTCTCATATAATTTCAAAATAAGTATTATAATTGTCAGCTATAATTGCAGGCAGTATCTTGATGAATGCCTGCAGTCAATATACAAATTTTACCCTCCTTTTCAAGATATTTTGGATACCGGGCAAAGTGCTGAAGTATTTGTGGTTGATAATGCCTCAACAGACGGCAGCCCCGGGCTTGTAAGAAAAAAATATCCCGGCATAAGGCTTATAGAAAACAGCCAGAACCTTGGTTTTTCAAAAGCAAACAATATTGCAATTTGCCGCAGCAGCTCTGAATATATTCTTCTATTAAACAGCGACTGCCAAATATACAAAGACTCCATAGGCAATCTGGTAAAATTTATGGACATAAATAAAAATGCTGGTATTGCCGGCCCAAAGATTATAAACAGCGACGGTTCAGTGCAGTTTTCATGCAGGCGGTTCCCTTCATTTTTTGATGCCGGCATGCATTCAATCCTTGAGCATATAATACCGGGAAACCGTTTTTCACGCAGGTATAAACTTGCCGACATTGACAGGGAAAAACCTTTTGAAGTGGACTGGGTATCGGGCTCTGCAATGATATTGAGAAAAAAAGCACTTGACGATACCGGATTTCTGGATGAAAAATATTTCATGTATGTGGAGGATATTGATCTTTGCTACCAGATGTGGCAAGGAGGATGGAAAGTTTTTTACAATCCATATTCTGAAATACTTCATCATGTGGGCAAAAGCACCCATGGCGGGGCAACTGCAGCAAGCATAAGGATGCAGAAAAGCATTTTTTATTTTTTCTGGAAAAATTACAGGAAAACATACAGGGTAATATTTATTGTTGTCCTGCCGTTTTTTTTGGGCTTAAGAATCCTTTTAACTTTTATTAAAAATCTTTTAAAATAGTATATTATAACCTTTGTTTTAAATTTAACACTGGCACAGGAGATATTTTGAGGATATTAATAACAGGCATGGCCGGTTTTGTCGGCAGGCATCTCGCCCAATACCTTATAAAAACTCATCATCAAATAAACAATCATGATAATAACAGCGCGCCGCCAGAGGGCATCAGCAGGAAAATCGAGATTACAGGTGTTGATATAAGGGAGGACATAAATTATGGTGATTTTTGCCGGAGTGCCCTGAATGCCGGCGGCAGCGAAGAGGATGCAATTGTAAACTTTGCAAGGGCTGATTTAAGGAAAAAACATGATGTTGAAAAAATCATTAAAGATCTTGCGCCTGATAGAATATACCACCTTGCCGCACAGAGTTCTGTAAGCTACTCATGGGAAAATCCCCGCCAAACATTTGAAATAAATGTTTTTTCGGGAATTAATATTTTAGAATCCGTCAAAAAGCACTCTCCCGGCTGCAGGGTTCTTTTTACATGCACTGCTGAAGAATATGATATTGCTGATAATATGGCTCCCGGCAATACAGGCGCAGGCATTAAAAGTGATTGCGGGCAGGCAATTACAGAACAGTCAAAAATAAATCCTTCAAACCCCTATGCAATAAGCAAGGCAGCCATTGATTTTTTTGCAACTACATATTGCAGGGCAACCGGCATTGCTGTATATGTTACACGCTCCTTCAATCATACCGGTCCGGGCCAGTCTGAAAGATTTGTTGTTTCAGATTTTGCAAAGCAAGTGGCAGAAATAGAAGCAGGAATAAAAGCGCCTGTTATTAATGTTGGAAATACTGAAGTCTACAGGGATTTTCTTGATGTAAGGGATGTTGTGAGGGCATACCGGGATATAATTGAAAAAGGGCATGCCGGACAAATATATAATGTATGCTCAGGAGAAAGAATAAGCGTTTCTCAAATTCTTGGAATGCTTATGTCGCTTAGCAGCATAAAAAACATAAAAGTAAAAGTTGACAGCAAGAAAATAAGGCCGATTGACTCATATTCAGTATACGGTGATAATACAAAGCTTAAAGACCATACGGGATGGGAACCCTGTATTAATATAATAAAATCGCTTGAAGATACTTTAAACTGGTGGAGAAAGGAGATAAAAAAATGAAAGGTGTAATTCTTGCGGGCGGTAAAGGCACAAGGATGCGCCCACTTACTTATTATACGGCAAAACCGATGCTGCCGCTTATAACAAAGCCTTTTATGGAGTATTTTATCTTAAAGCTCAAACAGTACGGGATTGATGAAATAATACTTTCAACAGGCTATCTTCCTGATGCTTTTAACAAGTATTTTGGAAATGGAAAAGATTTTGGCGTAAAACTAATTTATGTAACAGAGAAAGAACCCCTTGGCACATGCGGAGCTGTAAAGAATGTTGAAAAATATCTTGATAATGAACCGTTTTTTGTCTTTAACGGGGATATACTCACATCAATTAATCTTAAAAGCATGGTGTCTTTTCATAAATCAAAAAAGTCTGATATTACAATATCTCTTTCCCCGGTTGAGGACCCTACAGCATACGGCCTTGTCCCTGTTGATAAAAACAGCAGGGTAAAGGAATTCCTTGAAAAGCCAAGTATGGAGGAAATTAATACCAATCTTATAAATGCGGGCACTTATATTATTGAACCCCATATACTTGGACATGTGCCTGGAGGGGAAAACTATTCATTTGAAAGGGAGCTTTTCCCAAAAGTCTTAAAGCTGGGCTATAATATATTCGGCTATGTCTTTAATGGTTACTGGCTTGATGTGGGTACCCCGGAAAAATATATGAATGCTCATTATGATATTCTTGATAAAAAAATGCCATTTAATTTTCCCTATAAGAAAGTATCGCCCAATGTTTATATAGGCGCAGGTACAGAATACAGAAAGGAAAATCTTACAATTGGCCCCATTGTAATTGGTGAAAAAACCATACTGGGCGATGATGTTAAAATAATGCCAAACACTGTAATCGGCAGTAATTGCAAAATAGATAAAGGCACAAGCATTTCCGGAAGCATAGTTTTTGACGGCTGCAGCATAGGCAAAGAATGCATAATAAGGAATTCCATTATTGCCGGCAATGTAAAAGTAGGCAATAATGTAAAAATTGAGGGAAACAGCATAATTGGGGATAATTCGACAATTGAAGGCAATAATGTTTTGAATAACGGCATAAGGATCAATGTTTATTCCACTGTGATGGAAGGCCAGATAAGTTTTTAAATATTAAACGGAGGTATTATTTTGAAAACAGCATTAATTACCGGTATAACGGGCCAGGACGGGTCATATCTTGCAGACCTGTTGCTTGAAAAAGGCTACAGGGTATTCGGCATGGTAAGACGTTCCTCAGTGGAAAAACTTGACAGGATAGAGCATATCCGCGACAGGATAGAATTTGTGCAGGCGGATTTGCTTGACCAGCTTTCAATTATAAATGCAGTAAAGCTGGTAATGCCGGATGAAATATATAATCTTGCGGCAATGTCTTTTGTTCCTACAAGCTGGAGCCAGCCTGTGCTGACAGGCGAGTTTACAGGCATTGGAGTTACAAGAGTGCTTGAAGCCATAAGGCTTGTAAAAAAAGATGCGAGATTTTACCAGGCTTCAAGCTCTGAAATGTTTGGTAAAGTAAAGGCAGTGCCGCAGAATGAAGACACGCCTTTTCATCCGAGGAGCCCTTATGGCGTTGCTAAAGTTTATGGGCACTATATTACAGTTAATTACAGGGAAAGCTATGACATATTTGCCGCAAGCGGCATACTTTTTAATCACGAGTCGCCAAGGCGGGGTCTTGAATTTGTTACAAGGAAAGTCACGGATGCTGTTGCCAGGATAAAGCTTGGCATGCAGGACTATCTCTACCTGGGTAATATGGAAGCAAAAAGGGACTGGGGATATGCAAAAGATTATGTAAGGGCAATGTGGCTTATGCTCCAGCAGGAAAAGGCGGAGGATTTTGTTGTAGCAACCGGTCATACCCATTCTGTCAGGGAATGGGTTGAGGCGGCTTTTTCATGCGCCGGACTTGACTGGAGCAAATATGTAAAAACAGATGAAAGCCTGCTCAGGCCTGCAGAAGTGGATCTTTTAATGGGGGACAGCTCAAAGGCAAAAGAAAAACTTGGCTGGGAGCCTGAAGTTGATTTCGAAGGGCTTGTAAAGATTATGGTTGAAAATGATTACAATAATTTGAAAGATAAAAACAATTTATAATCATTTAATTAACAGGACATCTGATTGCAGTATTCTAATATTCATTTATATGATATTATTCATTTTTTTAATAAGCGGAAGGCATAAATGAAGAATGATATAAAATTCGGCACTGACGGCTGGCGGGGAATTACCGGTTTTGATTTTACAGAAGAAAAGGTAAGGCTTATATCGCTTGGCATATGCAATTACCTTAAAAAAAAGATTTTAAATAAAACGCCTTCTGTTGTGGTTGGTTTTGATACCAGGTTTTTATCTGACAGGTTTGCAGCATCTGCCGCAGAAGTCTTTGGATTAAACGGCATTACAACCTGCCTCTCTGACGGATATATAACTTCACCTGCCCTTTCAGGGGCAGTTGTAGATTTATGCGCTGATTTGGGAATAATGATAACAGCAAGCCACAATCCCTTTTTTTACAACGGATATAAAATAAAAGGTTCTTTTGGCGGCTCTGCAACGATGGATATAATTTCAGGTATAGAATCTGAAGTAAATAACCTGAAAAACTGCAGGGAAACTAAAAATCACAAAAGTCCTGCAGCCAGCAGTGAAAATAGCGGTGAGCATTCAGGCGATAATAAAAACGGAATTAAAATTTTTAATATGAAGCCGGTTTATAAAAAAAACGTGCTTGATTTTGTCGATACGTCCGTTATAAAAAAGAAATTCAATTTCCCGGTTGTTATTGACCCGATGTATGGCTCTGGACAGGGGTTGTTTAAGCAAATAATAGGCAATTTAAGCAAATCTGAAGTTTATGAAATACACAGCTCTGTAAATGCATCATTCGGCAATATTAACCCCGAGCCTATTGGCAGCAATCTTGACGATGCTATAAATGCGTTGAAGGATAATAAATGTTTGTTAGCTCTTTGCCTGGATGGTGATGGGGACAGGATAGGGGCTGTTGGGGAAAACGGCAATTTTGTAAGCTCCCATCATATTTTTGCAATTGTCCTTGATTATCTTTTAAGATACAAAAAACTTAAAGGCAGGGTAATTAAGACAGTTTCAACATCCTCTATAATTGACAGGATTTGTGACGCCTTTGGCACTGAAATTGTAACAAAACCGGTTGGATTTAAGTATATAGGCGAAGAAATACTTTCAGGAGATGTTATTATGGGTGGTGAAGAAAGCGGAGGGCTTTGGGTAAAAGGATATATACCTGAGCGTGACGGAATAATCATGAGTCTTGTGATGCTTGAGATTTTGTGCAGGGAAGGTAAAACTGTAAATGAGATTTTAAAGGAAATATACAATTCTTATGGTTTTTTCCTTTACAGGCGCCGTGATTATAAAATTGAAGCAGAAAAAAAACATAGGCTAAAAGCTGCCCTTGAAAATAAGATTCCTGATGTACTGCAGTCAGAAGGAGCCCGCCAGCCGGTAAAGATTGACGGATTCAAATACTTTTTTGAGGATAAAAGCTGGATTATGATACGGCCCTCGGGCACAGAGGATGTGGTGCGCATATATGCTGAAAGCGATACCACAAAAAAACTTGATTATCTCCATGAGCTTGGAAAAAAACTGATTGAAGAGTGCTGACAGGCAAAAAGCCCAAAGCATATAGCTCTATCGTTCGTTCTTTTTGGATTAAAATTGAAAAATTAGCCTAAATCCCGGATTAAATTTACAATAATTTAAATATAAAATTAAATCATAATAGTACTTGGAAGGATTTCATGAAAATTCTTGATAATCTTGAAGAAATAAAACAGCTTGACAGGCAGGACATGCTGGGGGTGGAGGAGGATTTCTACAACCAGTTAAAAGAAGCTGCCAGAATTGCAGGTGATGCAAATATAGACAGCATAAAAGGCGCTGGCTTTTGCGGGCTTGCAATACTTGGGATGGGCGGCAGCGGTTTTACGGGCGATATTATTAAAAACCTTATAAAAGATTCGGTGCAAATCCCGGTTGAAGTGGTAAAAAGCTATGAGCTTCCAGCTTTTATAAAAAAAGGCTGGCTGGCAGTTGCAGTTAGTTATTCCGGAAATACTGAGGAAACAATAGCTGCTGTAAATGAAGCAATGCTGAGGGGATGCGAGGTTCTTGCAGTATCAGCAGGGGGAGAGATTAAAAAGATTGCCCGGCGGCATAATAAATGCCACGTCGGGCTGCCGCAAGGATACCAGCCAAGAGGGGCGGCGGGATATCTTTTTTTTACAACACTGCTTATTCTAAAAAAGGCCCAAATTGCAGCTATAAAAAGCGATGACATACAGGAAACGCTTGAGCTTATAAACCAGAAAAAAGCAATGTATTTGCGGGATGTAAATACTGGAAATAATCCTGCAAAACAGCTTGCAGTACATATGTACGGAAGGCTGCCGGTAATATACGGGGTATGTGGTTATTTGTCTGCTGTGGCATACCGCTGGAAGTGTGAAATAAATGAAAATGCAAAATGCCCGGCTTTCTGGGCGGAGTTTCCGGAACTTAATCATAATGAAACAGTCGGCTGGCAGAATCTTGCCGATATTTCAGAAAAAATGATACTTATAGTTTTAAAGGACAGTTCATTTTCTAAAAAGTTAATAGTAAGGCAGGAAATAACAGCAAACCTTATCAGGCAAAGTTTTGCTGATGTGCTGGAAATAGAGGCAGAGGGCAAATCTGTGCTGGCAAAAGCTGCGTCTGTCATGTACCTGGGGGACATCGCAAGCGTTTATCTTGCGCTTTTATACAATACTGATCCGACACCGGTTGACAGGATACTGGCACTAAAAGCTGAACTTGCAAAACTTGGATAAAAAAAGCCGGCCGCTTAAATTGCATAAAGCTTTTTTGCCTTCAAAAGAAGCGAAGGAATTGTTTATAAATAAAAAGACAGGAGATATTATATGGATTTTGATGTAAAAGATACCGGCCTTGCAAATGAAGGAAAAAAGAAAATAGCCTGGGCAGGTGCCGATATGCCGGTACTTGCAGGCATTACAGAGCAGTACAGCAACAAAAAACCACTGAAAGGGCTTGTAGTGGGGGCCTGCCTTCATGTTACAAGCGAAACTGCAAACCTCATGATTGCATTAAAAAGCGGGGGGGCAAATGTGAGCCTTTGCGCCTCAAACCCGCTCAGTACCCAGGATGATGTTGCCGCCTCGCTTGTTAAGGACTTTGGCATTGCTGTTTTTGCAATAAAAGGAGAGGACAATAAAACTTATTACAGGCATATAAACAGCGTGCTTGACACAAAACCGCATGTTTCAATGGATGACGGAGCTGACCTTATTTCCATAGTCCACTCTAAAAGAACCGAACTTGCAGATAATATTCTTGGCGGCACTGAAGAGACAACAACAGGTGTAATAAGGCTAAAATCAATGCAGCAAAAGGGTGTTCTTAAATACCCCATAATTGCTGTAAATGATGCAAAAACAAAACATCTTTTTGATAACAGGTACGGAACAGGCCAGAGCACAATAGACGGTATATTGAGATCCACGAATATGCTTCTTGCCGGGAAAAAATTTGTTGTCGTTGGTTACGGATGGTGCGGCAAAGGCGTTGCAATGAGAGCAAGGGGCCTTGGAGCAAGCGTTATTGTGCTTGAAATAGATCCTTTTAAGGCAATAGAGGCAAAAATGGACGGATTTGATGTTATGGATGCAAAAGAAGCTGCCAAACAGGGCGATATATTTCTTTCTGTTACAGGCAATTTAAATGTAATAGGGGAAAATATACTGGCAAGTTGCAAAGATAATGCAATAGTTGCAAATTCAGGCCATTTTGACGCTGAGATTGACCTTAGATACCTGAAAAACAATTCAACTAATGTTATAGAGGCAAGGCCTTTTGTGCAGCAGTATATCATGAAGGACGGCAGGAGGATAAACGTGCTTGCAGAGGGAAGGCTCGTAAACCTGGGTGCTGCAGAAGGCCATCCGGCAAGTGTTATGGATATGAGCTTTGCAAACCAGGCGCTTTCTGCAAAATATATTTTTGAAAAAAGCAGCACTCTTGAAAAAAAAGTATATCCTGTACCTGAAGAACTTGACAGGAAAATTGCAGAGCTTAAACTTAAAAGCATGGGAATAAAAATTGACATGCTGACTCCTGAGCAGGAAAAATACCTTAATTCATGGGAGCTTGGAACTTAAAAGAATGGAAAGCATAGCAAAAGATATGCAGGGAAAATTCAATGTGAAGACTCTTGTATGGGATGGAGCTGCGCTAAAGCTTATTGACCAGAGAAAGCTGCCCTTTGAGGAAATCTATATTGAATGCAGCAGCGCAGAAGAAGTCAGCAGCGCAATACGGGATATGGTTGTAAGAGGGGCGCCGGCAATAGGTGTTTCTGCAGCCTATGGAGTTGCCCTGGCTGCGCTCAAATGTAAAAATCTTGCGGGCATTTCTGAATTTGCAAGTTTTATGCAGTCAAAAATTGAAATGCTTGCAGACAGCCGGCCCACCGCCGTTAATCTTTTCTGGGCGCTTGAAAGAATGAAAACCATTATTGATAAGAATACTGCACTGCCCCAGTCTTTTCCTCCAAACGGGCATACCGGAAAAATAAGGTCTATAATTTCATTTATAGTTAAAGAAGCCGAAAATATTGAAAAAGAAGATGTTAAAATAAACAGGGATATTGGAAACAATATATTCAGCATATATAAAAAGTCATCAGCAAAATACAGTATTCTTACCCACTGCAATGCAGGGGCCCTGGCAACAGCAGGTTACGGGACCGCGCTTGGAGTAATAAGGAGCTTGAATGGCGCTTCAATGGTCAAAGAAGTACTGGTTGATGAAACAAGGCCTTATCTTCAGGGGGCAAGACTTACTGCCTGGGAGCTTTACCGGGAAAAAATACCTTTTTTTGTAATTACTGACAATATGGCAGCGTATTTTATGGCACGCGGCGAAGTTGATATGGTTGTGGTCGGCGCCGACAGGATTGCTGCAAACGGGGACACTGCAAATAAGATAGGAACGCTGGGAGTTTCCATACTGGCAAAATATTATAAAGTGCCTTTTTATGTGGCGGCGCCTGTTTCCACTATTGATATTAATACTTTATGCGGCAAGTCCATACCCATTGAGCAGCGCCCTGAAGATGAAGTAAGGGCCGTTTACGAAAATACAGTTATGCCGGATTATATCCCGGTTAAAAATCCGTCCTTTGATGTAACGCCAAATGAAAACATAACTGCTATAATTACAGAAAAAGGGGCTGTGTTTGCGCCTTATGCCGAAAATATAAAAAGGTTGTTTTAATTTTAAAAACTTAATAGTATTTGTAATTTTATTATAAATGGAGTGTTAAATGAGTAAGAAAAAAGCAATGGTACTGGCTGCGGGGCTGGGCACCAGGTTAAGGCCTCTTACAGATTTAATATCAAAACCCATGGCGCCTATAGTCAATAAACCGGTTATGGAGCATATAATCGAACTGCTTAAAAAACACGGTTACTCTGACATTGTATGCAATCTTCATTATTATCCGGAAGCAATAAAAAACCATTTCAGCGACGGCCAGAAACTGGGTATTAATATAATATACTCTTTTGAAGAAGTGCTGCTTGGCACTGCAGGCGGTGTGAAAAATGTTGAAGGGTTTTTTGAAGATAGCACCCTGCTTATAATAAGCGGAGACGCATTAACTGATATTGACCTTTCCGAGACACTGGATTTTCATAAAAATAAGAAAGGTATAGCAACTCTTGCCCTTACTGAGGTGGAACAGCCTTCACAGTTTGGCGTAGTTCTTATTGATAAAGACCACAGGATAACGGGTTTCCAGGAAAAACCCCTGCCGGGTGAGGAAAAATCAAACCTGGCTAACAGTGGCATATATATTTTTGAGCAGGATATTTTTAATTATATACCGGCAAAAAAGTTTTATGACTTCGGCAAAAATGTATTTCCTGATCTTCTGGAAAAACAGGTGCCATATTACGGTTTTATACATAAACAGTACTGGAATGATGTGGGCAGTCTCGAAGAATACCAGAGGGGTAATTTTGACGCCCTTGAAGGCAAAGTCAAAGTCAATATTCCCGGAAAACAGATAAGGGAAGGGGTATGGGTAGGAAAAAGCTGCAGGATACAGGAAGAAGTTGTTATTATACCACCCGTATGCATCGGCAATAACTGCACCATAAAAAAAGGCGCCAAACTTTTCGGGCCCATTATTCTGGGAAGTAACACAATAGTTGATGAACGCGCGGTTCTTTACAGGGGCATTAAATGGGGCAGCGGATACATAGGAAAGGATGCGTCATTAATAGGCGCAATAATAGGTTATAATACAAGAATAAAGGACAAGGCTTCAGTGCTTGAAAAGGCTGTAATAGGCTCAAAAAGCATAATAGGCGATGGAATTATTATACATCCGAGCGTTAAGATAATGTCAAATGAGATAATAAAGTAATTATTATGCGGCAGGTTTAGAAATTGCCATTATTATCAAATATTGCGGAACTTCTAAAAGACACAATGCTTCCTCCCCTGTGTGCTGTATGCGGCAGTCTCTGTGAAACTTATATCTGCAAAAGCTGTTATTTGCAGATAAGGCCGCCGGGCAGCAATATATGCATAAGATGCGGCAGCTTTTTAAAACATAATTTGCCTGGCAATAATAGCCCGTATGCCGAATACTGCAACCTCTGTAAAAATGAAGAATACAGTTTTTATATGGCAAGAAGCTTTGCAAACTATGACAGCGCGGTTGCATGTATTATCCGCAAGTTCAAATACCGCAAATTTTATTATTTAAAAGACATTATCCTTTCTTTTTTAAAAGAAGCTTACGAATATTATTACAGCGGGCAAAAAATTGATTTTATCGAAACAGTTCCTGCATACAGCGGCATCATAAAAGGCAATATAAAAAGCCATATGCAGATGCTTATGCCTAAGCTGTCAATTTGTTTAAAAATACCATATGGTGATAATATTATTAAAATAAAAAATACTTTAAGGCAGCAGGAACTGGGCAGGCAGTCAAGGAGAATTAACCTTGAAAATTCTTTTAAAATAAGACACAGCCTTAAAGCGGCCCGAAAGAATATTTTGCTGGTAGATGATGTATTTACAACTGGATCGACTTTAAACCAGATAAGCAGGCAGCTTAAAAATGCAGGGGCTCACAAGATATATATACTGACTGTTGCCCGCGGCAATTAATTATTGCAGATTGGCCAAAGAAGTGCCAGCAGCATTCTGCGTATTGCGATTGTGTACTAAATGGATTATTATACTGCAATAAATTTTACGGTATAAAAAGCATGGAAAAAAACAGGATTTTACAGGAGAATAATGAAAAAACCCGCCACCCGGGCAGGGTAAAATGGTTCAGCGCTGAAAAAGGTTTCGGTTTTATTGAAACAACAGAAAAAGCAGGGGACGTTTTTGTTTATTATGCTGATATAGTGTCAGACGGATTTAAGACGCTTTTAAAAAACCAGGCTGTAAGCTTTGAAATAGTCATTGAAGACAGGGGGCCTAAAGCTGTAAATGTAAGACAGGAAAACGGCTAGATGGGTAATAAATAATCACATAGATTTAAAAAGGGTTTTTAGAAGTTAAAAACAGTTAAAAGGAGGCAAATTATGGAGTTTATAATTAAGTCAAGGAATGCGGAGCTAACAGATGATGTAAGGCAAAGAGCCGAAAAAAAGATAAAAAATAATATATTAAAATATTTTGACAAGGTTATTAATATTGAAGTCACTTTTTCAATTGAAAAAAATCCCAAGATAACACTGAACAACATAGTCGAGGTAACAGTTTTTACGCCAGGCGAAATCATAAGGACAAAAACAGAAGGGTTTGATATGTTTGAGGCAATAGATAAAGCAAATGCAAAAATTGAGCGCCAGGTAAAAAAATACAGGGAAAAGATGACGCAAAAAAACAGGAGAAATAATGTAAACAGGACAACTAGCATGGTTGACGTTGAAGAGGATATAAAGAGCCAGATAGTGAAGGTAAAAACATTTACAATAAAGCCCACAACTCCGGAGGAGGCTGTAATGCAGATGGAACTTCTCGGGCATGATTTCTATGTTTTCATTAATTCCGAAAGCGGCAACACCGCAGTTGTTTATAAAAGGAAAGACAAAAACTACGGACTTATAGAGCCCAATGTTTAAAACAGGGTGATTATTATGGCAAATATTCTGGGCAACATCTTAAAAGCAGGAGCAGGCAGGCAGCAGAAAAAATATGAAGACATTGTAAGGGCGGTCAATGAAATTGAACCCGGGATTTCTGCACTTACAGACTCCGGGCTTGCCTCCAAAAGATACGAACTGATGAAAATATACGAGGAAGGCAAAGACCTTGACAGTTTGATGGTACAGGCTTTTGCAGTGTGCAGGGAAGCTGCAAAAAGGACAATAGGCATGCGCCATTTTGATGTGCAGATAATGGGGGGAGTTGTGCTGCATGAGGGTAAAATTGCTGAAATGAAAACCGGGGAAGGCAAAACGCTTGTTGCAACGCTCCCGATTTATCTTAATTCTTTTATAAAAAAACCCTCTCATATAGTTACAGTCAATGATTATCTTGCAAAAAGGGACAGCCAGTGGATGGGGCCGGTTTATAATCTTCTTGGAGTAAGAGTGGGCCTGCTCCAGCATGGAATGAATACAGCAGAGAAAAAAGTTTCATACAGCTGCGATGTTATTTACGGCACCAATAATGAATTCGGTTTTGACTACCTGCGTGATAACATGGTTTCATCAAAGCAGGATATGGTTCAGGGCGGGCATTATTTTGCTATAGTTGATGAAGTCGACAGCATACTTATTGACGAGGCAAGAACCCCGCTTATCATATCAGGAATAGCTTACCAGACCACTGAACTTTATAAAAAATTTTCTTCAATAGTTCCACGCCTTGAGAGGGATGTTGATTATGAGGTTGATGAAAAAGCAAAAACTGCAGCAGTTACTGAGGAAGGCGTGCTCAGAGTTGAAAAGATGATGTCAATAGACAACCTTTATGACCCGAAAAACTATCTTTACATACATTGCCTTAACCAGTCATTAAAAGCCGCAAACCTTTTTAAAAGAGACGTTGATTACATGGTAAAAGACGGTGAAGTTTTAATAGTGGATGAATTTACAGGCAGGCTTATGTTCGGCAGGCGCTACAGCGAGGGGCTTCACCAGGCAATTGAGGCAAAAGAGCGTGTAAAAATTAAAGAGGAAAACCAGACACTTGCAACCATCACAATACAGAATTACTTCAGGCTATACCAAAAGCTTGCCGGCATGACCGGTACAGCTTTGACAGAAGCGGCAGAATTCAGGCACATATATAAGCTTGAAACTGTTGTTATACCCACAAACAAACCAATGATAAGGCAGGATATGCCGGACCTTATTTACAAATCGGAAGATGCAAAATTTGCTGCTGTTACAGAAGATATTGCGCAAAAACATGAAAAAGGCCAGCCGGTGCTTGTTGGCACTATCTCTATAGAAAAATCCGAAAGACTGTCTATGATGCTTAAACGAAGGGGAATACCTCACCAGGTGCTAAATGCAAAGCATCACGAAAAAGAAGCCGAAATAATTGCACTTGCGGGCCAGCCGAAAGCTGTAACTATTGCCACAAATATGGCGGGCCGCGGAACTGATATAGTACTTGGAGAAGGGGTTACCGGTTTTGGAGGGCTGCATGTACTGGGCACGGAAAGGCATGAGTCAAGAAGGATAGACAATCAGTTAAGAGGCAGGAGCGGAAGACAGGGGGACCCTGGCTCAAGCCAGTTTTATATGAGCCTTGGAGATGATCTTTTGCGGCTTTTTGGCTCTGACAGGATAGGCTGGGTAATGGAAAGGTTTAATTTTCCTGATGATATACCTATACAGCACCCTGTTATTAATAAATCAATTGAAAATGCCCAGAGACAGGTGGAATCAAGGAACTTTGAAATAAGAAAGCATGTGCTTGAGTATGACGATGTCATGAATAAACAGAGGGAAATAATATATAAAAAACGGCAGTCCATTCTTGATGGGGATGACATGAAGGACTATGTGCTGGAAATAATAAAGGGCTCAACTTCAAGCATAGTTGATTTGTATATAGACCCCCAAGCTTACAGCGAGCAATGGAATCTTGAAGAGCTTGGAAATTTTCTGAAATCAGTTTTTGTTTCAGACCTTTTAAAAGCTCCGGGGGTTACACAGAAGCTTTCTGATCCGAGGCTGCGCCATTCAGATTTAAAAGAGCTTCTTGCAGAGCAGGCTGTTTACGCATACCAGGAAAGGGAAAAGGAACTCTCTTTCGAAATTTTAAGAAAGCTTGAAAAGCTTGTAATGATAAATGTTATTGACAGCAGGTGGCGGGAGCATCTTCTTGAAATGGATTACCTTAAAGAGGGTATAGGGCTGAGGGCCTATGGCCAGAGAGAACCCCTTGTTGAATACAAGCATGAAGCGTTTAATCTCTTTAAGGACCTTATGGAAGAAATAAAAGTTGATGCCGTAAAGCTGCTTTTTAATGCAAAGGTAGTTGTCAGGGGTCCCGATGATCAAAATCATGGCAATACCAAAGACCTGCCAGAAAAAGAAATGGCAGTTAAGGATATTAAAACAAGCGGCCCTTCTGAAATAATCGCAGGAGACGGCTCAAAGGCTTCAAAACCTGAACCGGCAAAGTCTCAAAAAATTGGCAGAAACGATCCTTGCCCTTGCGGAAGCGGCAAGAAATATAAAAAATGCTGCGGCAGTTAATGGAGGTTTATAATGATTGACGATTACAGGGAAAACCTGAATAAAATCACAGAAAAGTTTTTGTATTTAAAAGACTGTCTTTGACCCGGCCAGTAAGAAAAAGAAGCTTGTGGAGCTCGAGAAACAGGCGTCTTCAGACGGGTTCTGGGGTGAGATTTCCAATGCCTCAAAAATTACTAAAAGCATTAATGATATAAAAGAGGGCCTTGAAAAAATAGCATCCCTTGAAAGCGGCATTGGGAATGCAAAGGCTGCAATTGAACTGCTGCAATATGGCGATGACGCCCTGCTTGAGGCCGAGCTTAAACAAAATCTTGAAATGCTTTCATTTGAGATGGACCGCCTTGAGGAAAATCTTGTATTATCCGGGCCATACGACGCGCTTCCTGCAGTTGTAACGCTTCACCCCGGCGCAGGAGGAACAGAGTCTGGCGACTGGGCTGAAATGCTTTTTAAAATGTATAAAAAATGGATGGATGCAAAAAAATTCAAATACAGGATTGTCGATTATGCGCCGGGCGATGAGGCAGGTATAAAAAATGTCACTTTCACTGTAAGGGGTAAAAATGCATACGGTCTTTTAAAATCTGAAAAAGGAGTTCACCGGCTTGTCCGGATTTCCCCTTTTGATTCAACAAAAAGGCGGCACACCTCTTTTGCTCTTGTTGATGTCATACCCTTGTTTGAAGAGGAGGTTGAAATAGAGATAAACAAAGATGATTTAAAAATAGACACTTTCAGGTCAAGCAGCGCCGGGGGCCAGCATGTCAATGTAACTGACTCTGCGGTGAGGATAACCCATATACCCACAAATACAATTGTCACTTGCCAGGATGAGCGTTCCCAGATGCTTAACAGGCAGACTGCAATGCAAATTTTAAAATCCAGGCTTTATGAGCTTGAAATGAAAAAAAAGGAAGCAGAGCTTGAGAAAGTCAGGGGCGAAAAGAAAGACATAGGCTGGGGAAACCAGATAAGAAGTTATGTGCTTCAGCCCTACCAGCTTATAAAAGATCACAGGACAAAACAGGAAACAGGAGACGTGGGAGCTGTTTTAAACGGTGAAATTGATTTTTTTATTAAAGGTTACCTTGAAAAAAAAATGCTCAAAGGTTAAACTCATAAATTAAAATGAACATGATAGAATTAAGAAACGTATCAAAAGTATATGAGGACAAAAGTGTTGCCCTCAAGAATATTAATATTGGCATAAAAAAAGGCGAATTTGTATTTCTTGTAGGCCCGAGCGGTTCAGGCAAATCCACTATAATAAAGCTTCTTATAAGAGAAATCCCTGTAACTGGCGGAGCCATATTTATTGCCGGGCGAAATATCTGCAATTTGAAATATTCAAGAGTTCCCCAGCTGCGGCGCAATATCGGCTCAGTTTTCCAGGATTTCAAGCTTCTGCCCAATAAGACAGTATTTGAGAATGTTGCATTTGCGCTTGAAGTTATCGGAAGGCCCGGGTATGTGATAAAGCTGCAGGTCCCCCAGGTATTAAAACTGGTGGGGCTTGAGCATAAAATGAAATCATATCCCCACCAGCTCTCTGCGGGCGAACAGCAAAGAGTTTCCATTGCAAGGGCGTTTGTAAACCGCCCGCCCATACTTCTTGCAGATGAACCCACAGGAAATCTTGACCCTGTCAATTCTGAAGGCATAATGAAACTTCTTTCACGGATAAATCTCATTGGAACCACTGTAGCAATGGCAACCCATGACAGGAATATCGTCAATTCCATGAGGCGAAGGGTAATTGAGCTTGAAGAAGGGGAAGTAATAAGGGACCAGAAAAGAGGTGTTTACGGAAGTTGATATTTCGGCCTAAATATTTTTTTGGGGAAACCTTTTCGGGGCTGCGCCGGAATTTCCTTATGTTTTTCACTGCCATATCCACTGTGGCGATAACACTTTTCATGGTGGGTTTTTTTCTTATAATTGTTTATGATGTGCAGGCAATACTTTCATCTGTAAAAAGCCAGGTTGAGGTTGCAGTGTACCTTAAAGATAATGCAACGCAGGAATTCAGGGATTATCTTGAATCTGAAATAAAAAGCTGGGAGGAAGTCTCTGAAGTTGTTTTTATTTCAAAGGAACAGGCTCTTGAGAAATTTAAGGCGGACAATGAGGGCAGTGATATTTTAAAAGAAATACAGGGCAATCCGCTTCCTGCCTCATTTGAAATAAGGCTCAGCAGCCCGGAAAAAGTGGAACAGATTGCGCTGAGATTTCTGACAAAAGAAGGCACCTATATAGACGGGGTTGATGAAGTAATATACGGGCAGAATTATGTGCAGAAACTTTTCCAAATCACGGCAATTGCAGGCTCAATTGCATTCCTTGTTATAGTAATGCTCCTTCTTGCGGCTATTGTGCTTATATACAACACTATCAGGCTTTCAATTCATGCAAGAAGAAAAGAAATTGAGGTAATGAAGCTTGTCGGCGCAACAAACTGGTTTGTAAGAATCCCTTTTCTGTTCGAAGGATTTTTTGAAGGAGTTGTGGGAAGCATTATAGCGGTTATCATGCTGTTTTTTATATCAAATTACCTTCTTATAAGGGGTGAAAAGGCAATTATCGACACTTTGCGTGTTAAAGAGCTTGCAATTCTTGGAAGCAGCAATGTTATTTTATATATTTATGCAGGAATCATAATACTTGGAGGATTAATAGGTCTTTTAAGCAGCAGTTTTGCCCTGAAGAGATATATACGTGTCTGATATTATCATGTTTAAAGATTTTACAATAAAAGAATTTTACAATAATAAAGCTTGCAGGTACGCAGTTGTTTTTGTTCTTGTATTTGTTTTAATGTCAGCACCGCTTATGTTTTTAAACATCCAGGTTAAAAAATGCGGCAATACTCTTTATGCACAATCCCTGGATGATGAGCTTGACCAGATAAAAAAAGAGCGCGAACAGACACAGAAAAAAATCGAGGAAGTTAAAAAACAGGAAAGCGCATACCTTTCTGAAGTAAAAGATGTTGAAGTAGTGCTTCTTGAGTCTCTTTCACAGCTTGACAGTTTAAATGACAGTCTTTCTGCGGCAAAAAGCGATATGGATAAAACAACAATAGAACTTGTTTTAAAGGAGCAGGAGCTTAAGGAAATTGAAGAAGAGCTTGACGCAAAAGCAGCTACTTTAAATTCAAGAATTGCCATAATGTATAAGAATGGCAACGGAAATATACTGCAGATACTTTTAAAAGCTGAGGATTTTTTGGAGCTTGTATCAAGAATAAAGCTCATGAATATTTTGGCGCAGCGGGACGCAGACATATTAAATGAGATTAAAGATAAGAGAGCTGCAAATCTTAATATAAAAAAAGGCATAATCGATTTGCGGAAAAAACAGAAAGAGAGAAAAACAGAAATAGAAAAACTTGTTGCGCAGGCTGAAAAAAAGCAGGGCGAAATAGAGGGTATATATGATGAAAAAAACAGCCTGCTTGCAAAAACCAGGGCAAATAAGAATTCCCTTATTGCCATGGAAAAAGACCTTGAGATCAAGGAAGCCGAAATAACAAGGATTCTTGAAAGCTATAAATATGGAAATGCTCCCGGAGGCAAATTTATGTGGCCGGTTGCAGGCAGGTTAAAAAGCGGGTTTGGCTACAGGATGCACCCGATATTTGGTTACAGGAGGTTTCACTCAGGAATTGATATAATTGCTCCAAGCGGGACTATTATAAAATCTGCAGACGGCGGTGAAATAATACATGCCGGGTATGACGGCGGATACGGATATTCTATAATGGTCTATCACGGCGGAGGCTTTGCTACATGGTATGCGCACCTTTCAAGAATACTTGTATCGGTGGGCCAAAGAGTTGAACGGGGACAGGTAATAGGGCTTGTCGGTTCCACAGGCTGGTCCACGGGGCCCCACCTGCATTTTGAAGTGCGCATAAACGGAGCCGCGCAGAATCCGGTGCAGTATCTGCAGTGATTAATATACTGCACAAAATCCTGTAATAAAAAGTTTGGTAATTCTTAACAGGGTACCACAAATGAAAAAAAATATTTTAATAGCTGTTTTTACATTTTTTCTTGCGCTTATAATTCTTGCAGGAGGATTTCTGCTGGGAATTAATTTCAGCCAGGCAAAGGATTATCTTGTTGATTTTATAAATCCTGCTTCATCAGCCGCTAAACAGGATGCTGCATCTGCAAGTTCAGGAAATTCCGGAAGCCAGGCAATAAAATCCATAGAGCAAACCATTAAATATATACTTGCGAATGCAATTACCAGGAAAACTGAAAAAGAGCTTGCCGATGCCGCAATTGAGGCAATGCTTGCAAGCCTTGAAGACAGGTATGCCGATTATTTTCCGGCTGAAGAATATTCAAGGATAATAGAATCCTATAGCGGCACAATGAGCGGGATTGGCGTTGTAGTTACAGCAGACGAAGAAGGGCAGATTCTTATAATAAATGTTATAGAAAGCACTCCTGCATTTGAGAAGGGGCTTGTTGAGGGTGACATTATAGCTGCAGTTGACGGCACTGAAATAAAAGATATGGCACTTGACCAGGTTGTTGCATTAATAAAAGGGCCTGAAGGAACTGATGTAATCATAACAGTATTTAGGCCTTCAGATAATAAGAGAATTGACTTTACAATAACAAGGAGAAGGTTTTATGTGCCGAACTTTTATGCAACTGTTATAGAGGACAGTATCCTTTATATACAGTATGTGGATTTCCAGGAAAGCGGAGCAAAAAAACTTGAAGAAAAGCTAAAGGCTATCATAGCCAGTAACGGCCCCGGCGCTGTAAAGGGCATAATAATAGATTTAAGAAATAATCTTGGCGGGACTCTTGATGATGCAGTGCAGTTCTGTGACCTGTTCCTTGACTCGGGAATTATTGTAAGTGTGCGCGGCAGGTCAAATAATGCAGATAAATATGAAGAGTTCAAGGCAGGCAGAGGGGGCTATACTGATCTGCCTCTTGCAGTAATTATAAACGGGTATTCTGCAAGCGCTGCCGAGCTTGCAGCAGGTGCGCTTAAAGATCTTGGAAGGGCCGTGCTTATTGGTGAAAAGAGTTTCGGAAAAGGAACAGTGCAGATTTTAAATGAGCTGCCTGACGGAAGCGGAATCAAATACACAACTGCAAGATACTACCTGCCTTCAGGAATAACAATTGACGGCACCGGTATAAAGCCCGATATAGAGATTGTGCTCACACCTGAAGATACAGAGGACACTCAGTTTAACAGGGCCGTTGAAGAAATAAAAAATATGATAAACAAATAAACCAGGAAAATATACACTTTAAACAACCCCTCTTTTTTATGGCCAAGCAAATTAAATAAACAAGGAATATATTAAAATTGGCAAATAAAACAAAAGACAGCGGCATGGCGCTTATAGCGCAGAATAAGAAAGCCTTCAGGGATTTTTTAATTCTTGACAGGTATGAGGCAGGCATAGTGCTTGCAGGATGCGAGGTAAAGTCTGTCAGGGAGCGCAAAATAAATTTAAAGGACAGCTTTGCAAGAATTAAAAGCGGGGAAGTTTTTTTGCACAACATGCATATCTCGCCATATGTTAACAGCAGGGCCGAAGACATCAGGCCTGCAAGGGTGAGAAAGCTGCTGCTTCACCGGAGCCAAATAATAAAAATTGCGGGCAAGATGACTGATAAAAGCCTTACGCTTGTGCCTCTCAGTGTGTATATATCAGGCTCACATGTAAAAGTGGAGATTGCTCTTGCAAAAGGAAAGTTAAAAAGCGATAAAAGAAGGGATATAGAGAAAAAGGAATCTGATCTTGAGGTAAGGCGCGCCCTTAAAAACCGCAGCAGGAAAAAATGGCAGGCCGCTTTGTAAATTATTATAAAAACAGTTTAAATTTATAAAATACACAATAATATCAATTTATAGAACCGGAAAGGATTTTATATGGCAGCAAAAAAACTTACAATCAGTGATTTTTTTGAAATGAAAAGCCAGGGGAAAAAAATCACCTGGATAACAGCATATGATTATCCCATAGCCAGCTTTTCACAACAGGCAGGAATTGACATGATACTCGTGGGCGATTCCCTTGGAATGGTTGTTTACGGCTATAATGGGACAGTTGGCGTTACAATGGATGAATGCATAATTCACTGTAAAGCTGTAAGGAGGGGAGCTCCTGATGTTTTTGTTGTAGGGGATATGCCTTTTGGCAGTTATCATGCAAGCGATACTGATGCGGTAAATAATGCTGTAAGATTTGTTAAAGAGGCCGGCATGGATGCAATAAAACTTGAAGGAGGGACAAGGGTTGCTTCAAAAATAAGCGCAATTGCTGATGCAGGCATAATAGTATTTGGCCATGTGGGGCTAACCCCCCAGTCATCTGCAGCGCTTGGCGGTTTTAAGGCGCAGGGCAGGACTGCCGAATCCGCTGAAGCTGTAATAGCTGATTCAATCGCAGTGGAGAAAGCCGGCGCAAAAATTCTTCTTGTAGAAGCAATACCACCGGAACTTGCAGCTGCGATAAGAAGTATCGTTAAAATCCCTGTTCTTGGAATTGGCGCGGGTGCAGATATTGACGGCCAGGTAATGATATGTGGAGACATGCTCGGGTATTTTGAGGCATTTACTCCTAAATTTGTTAAAAAGTATGCAAATGTG
>VGAZ01000020.1 GCA_016870615.1 Actinomycetota bacterium
CCGGCAATATCGATTTTTTTACAGGTAAAAGGATGTGTAAATTCCAGCCTTGACGCATGCAGGAAATGCCTTTTAAGCCCAATAGCTTGTGATATTGCATCAGATAATACATTTCCATACTTTTTGTCCCCAAGCACAGGGTGTCCTATAAAGCTGAAATGAACTCTTATCTGGTGTGTGCGCCCTGTAAGCGGAAATACATTTAAAAGGGTGCATTTTCCAAATTCTTCAATGACTTCAAATAATGTTTCTGCATTCCTGCCAAAATCGGCAGATACAGAAATTTTCTGCCTGTCGGTCCTTGACCTTCCGAGAGGCAGCGATATCTTTCCTTTGTTTTCTTTAAAAGCACCATAAACAAGAGCATTATAAGTTTTTTTTACTGTTCTTGTTTTAAAAAGATCAGACATTTTTTCATGGGATTGACGCGTTTTGGCAATTATTATGAGGCCGGAAGTATCTTTATCTAGCCTGTGGACTATGCCCGGGCGAACCGGATCAGGGAAAATATCAATACAGTTATTTAAATAATGCATAACTGCATTTACGAGTGTACCGGTGTAGTTTCCAGGAGCTGGATGAACTGTTAGATTCGCTGGCTTTGAGATTACAAGGAAATATTTATCCTCATAACATATATCAAGATCCATTTTCATGGGATCAATTTTACCAGGGTCTAAAGATGCATTTAAGTTCCTGATAGTAATACTGTCGTTTTGGACAATTATTTCATTTTTGCTTATTTTGCAGTTATTAATAAGCACATTGCCGGTTTTAATAAGTTTCTGTATGTAATTTCTTGAAAGATTTTTAAACCTGGCAGAAAGATATATATCAACCCTTATGCCTGATGAGTCTTTATCAACAATTAAAAGGCGGCTATTATCATTTCCTGTCTGCATTGGTAATAATCTTTTCCAGGTCTTTTCTAATAAAGCTTCTTATAAGAATAATTATAATGATAAAAAATCCTATAACTATAAAACTGTCTGCAACATTAAAGACAGCAAAATAATTTACACTTATAAAATCAGTTACTTCGCCCATTATTATCCTGTCAACAAGATTTCCAAGTGCCCCGCCAAGGACAAAACCGAGCGAAATATTATAAATAAGTGTTTTTAAATCCAGTTTTATTTTAAGTATTACTATAAGTATCGTAGCTATTACTGAAATAATTATAAATACTTTTGTCCAACCCTGAAGCATGCCGAAAGCTGCGCCGGTATTGGTGATTCTTATAATACTTATAAATCCGGGTATTATTGTTATAGGAAGTGAATCACCTGAAAGACTGTTCACCCAGTATTTTGTCAGCTGGTCTGCAGCAAGAATTGCTGCAGTAGTTAAAATAAAAACAGTATTAAGAATAATTTTTGATAAGGTTTTTTTCATAGGAAAATACTCTTTCTTTTTCAGTTTGTAATTGATCCAGCTACAGCCAAACCTATTTTTATATTCTTGCCATTAACTTTAATATTTTTAATAAACATATCATTTAAATCAGCCGCTTCATTAACAAGCAGTCTCTCGCTTAAAGTTTCCCTGACTATATAATCCTTATATAAATATATGATTTTTTTTGTATCTGCATCAGACTCAATTGAAGTTATTATTGTATTTTCTATTTTGAATCCTGCTTCTTTTCTTAAATTCTGTATTTGATGGACAAGTTCCCTGCAGAATCCTTCCTGTTTAAGTTCATCAGTTACAAGTACCGGTATCCCAACTGTATACTCGCTGTCGCTTTCTATGCCATTACCTTCAAGATTAAGTATTTCAACTATTAATTCTTCGGGCTGTATTTCAATCTGTTTTCCTTCAACCATAAGATTAACGTTTTTACCGTTTTTAATTTTAAGCGCTATCAGCAGGCTGCTTTCCTTAAGCAGGGATTCTTTAATTTTTGGAAGAAGCGGGCCATATTTAGGGCCAAGGAGCTTTAAATCAGGTTTAATATTATAATTTACAAGTTCATCAAGTTTTTCTATTACCTCAAGATTCTTTACATTCAATTCTTCAAGTATAAGATCCCTGAAATGAAGGCAGGCCTCTTTTTTTCCGTCATCATTCTCAAAGTATACTTTTACGCTTGAGAGGGGTTGCCTGGTTTTAATATTTATTTTACTTCTTACTGACCTGCCCAACCCTATTATTTTCCTGGCAACGTTCATCTTAAAACTGAGACCGGCATCAATTATACTTTCATCTGCAAGTGGGTAATTTTCCAGGTGCACACTCTGGCAATTATGCAATAAACCTGTTTTTAAATTCCTGTATATCTCTTCAGTCATAAAAGGAATGTAGGGGGCTGCAAGTTTGGCTACTGTTAAAAGCGATTCATAAAGCGTCATGTAAGCGCTTATTTTATCATTGTCATTTTCGCTTTTCCAGAACCTTCTCCTGCTTCTTCTTACATACCAGTTTGACAAATCATCAACAAAAGCCTCAATAAGCCTCCCGCTTTCAGTTACATTGAAATCATCAAGAAGCTCGTTTACTTTCTTTACTGTAATATTGAGCTGCGACAGTATCCACCTGTCTATTTCTGCCCTGTCCTTTACCTCAATACTATTTGCAGACGGATTAAAGTTGTCAATATTTGCATAAATAACAAAAAAAGAATACGTGTTCCACAGGGTTAGCAAAAATTTTCTTATAACTTCATCAATGCTTTTTATGGAGAAGTTTTTTGCATTCCAGGGAGATACAACTGTGAAAAAATACCATCTTAAAGCATCTGCACCTTGTACATTTAGAATATCCCAGGGTTTTACAACATTGCCTTTTGACTTAGACATTTTCTGGCCATTTTCATCATTAATAAGCCCAAGGCAAAGCACATTTTTATATGAAGAGCAGTTAAAAAGCATAGTTGAAATTGTAAGCATGGTGTAAAACCATCCCCTTGTCTGGTCTATTGCCTCACATATGAAATCTGCCGGATAATTTTCTTCAAATAATTGTTTGTTCTCAAAAGGATAATGATACTGCGCAAAAGGCATTGCCCCGCTGTCAAACCAGACATCAATTACCTCAGGCGTTCTTTTCATACCCTGGCCGCACTCAGAACATTTAATGACTATATTGTCAACATATGGTTTATGCAAATCCAGGTCATCCGGCAATTTCCCGGCTTTTTCCTCAAGCTCGCTTATACTGCCTATGCATATTTTATGCCCATTACTGTCTGTCCAGACAGGAAGCGGAGTCCCCCAGTATCTGTCTCTTGTTATTGCCCAGTCAACATTGTTTTCAAGCCAGTTGCCAAACCGTCCATGTTTTATATGCCCGGGATACCAGGTTACATCTTCATTTGATTTTACCAAATCATCTTTAATTGCTGATGTCCTTATATACCAGCTTTTCCTGGCATAATATATGAGCCTTTTTTCACATCTCCAGCAGAAAGGATATGAATGCTTAAATTTCTTTGTTTTAAACAGCAGGCCCCTTTTTTCCAGGTCTCTTATAATTTCAGGGTTTGCATCATCAATATACATTCCTGAAAAACTTTCAACATCAGGTTTAAACATACCTTCCTCGTCAACCATTTTCACCACAGGAAGGCCGTTTAGCCGGCCCACCCTCATATCGTCTTCGCCAAAAGCAGGGGCAATATGCACAATCCCGGTACCTTCATTTATTGAAACAAAATCACCTTCAATAATTTTAAAAGCATTGGAGTCACTGGTATATTTATATACAGGGCTGTAAGAAGTTTGCGCAAGGCTGCTGCCCCTTATGCGGGATTTGATCTTAAATTCATTACTGGCGCCAAGTACATCTTCAGCAAGTTCTTCTGCAAGTATAAATAATTCTTTTTCAATCTCCGCCTCTATATAATATGCATCAGGATTTACGGCACATGCAGTATTTGATATTAATGTCCACGGAGTGGTTGTCCATACAAGAAAAAATGTGCCAGGCCTGCCTGCCAGGGGAAATTTTACAATTGTGGAGAAATCTTCTACATCTTTATAGCCCTGGGCAACTTCATGGGATGATAAAGCAGTTCCGCACCTTGGGCAATAAGGCACTATTTTATAATCTTCGTAAAGTAGTTTTTTATCCCATATTATTTTGAATATGTGCCAGATGCTTTCAATGTAATCATTTTTAAAAGTAAAATAGGCATTATCCATATCTATCCAGAAACCTATACGCTCAGTCATTTTTTTCCAGTCCTGCTCATACTTCATTACACTTTCACGGCAGAGATGGTTAAATTTTTCCACGCCTATTTTTTCAATTTCTTTTTTTGAATTTATTCCAAGTTGTTTTTCTATTTCAAGCTCAACAGGCAGACCATGCGTATCCCATCCTGCTTTTCTTGATACAAAATAGCCTTTCATAGTTTTATACCTGGGAAATATATCCTTAAAAACCCTTGAAAGCACATGATGCACCCCGGGTTCCCCGTTTGCAGTCGGGGGCCCTTCATAAAAAATAAATCTATTACCGTTTTTAGTTTTATCAAGAGTTTTTTTAAAAATGCTGTTTTTATTCCAGAACTTAAGGATATTTTCTTCAAGTTTTACAAGATTTACCGAACTTTTGACTTTATCAAACATTAAAAATACTTCTTTCTCCAGGATAAATTTAAAAAAAATTACTCATAGATTTTATATAATTAACGCATATTTGTGAAGCATTAATATGAACACCCGGGCCATTTATGCGCTTCTGTTAAGCAGATCAATAAACATGAGCGCGGATTTTACAGCTTTTCCTTTATAATGATTGTTAAAATAAACCAGGAGTTTTTTTGATTTTTTCCTGATTTCGCTTACACGCGGAAGCCATTCTGCAAGTTCTTCCTGCCGGTACATATAATCATATCTCTGGTAAGCATATCGGGGGTTCCACCAGTTGGCAGCATTTCTGCCATGAAATCTTATATAAGCGCTCTCCGTTGTGGATAGTGATGTCGGCGGCATCAGTCCTTTAAGATTGGGCTCATCAACATTACAGAAACCTGTTCCTGAACTTTCAAGGCATTGAATGGTTTTTTCATTTATCCAGTTCCTGTTCCTGAACTCAACACATTTTTCAATATTTTCAAAATTGCCAAGGAGTTTTGATAAGTACAAAAGATTATTATTATTGAAACCGAAACTGTATGGAAATTGGAAGAGTATGCTGCCAAGCCTTTTTTCGCTTTTTAATGGCTCAAGAGCTTTTATGAAATCTTCTGCTTCATTTTCTGAATAATTTCTTTCATGCGTAAAAATATGATTTGCTTTTATCGAAAAAATAAAATCAGATTGCCCTTCAATAATCTTTCCCATACTTCTAAGTATATTTGCATCAGGAAACCTGTAATAAGTGAAATTAATTTCTACTGTATTAAAAAAACTGCTGTAATATTTTAAATACTGTGACGGCTGCAGTTTCCCAGGATAAAAATTATCTCTCCAGTCCTGGTAACTGTAGCCGGAAGTGCCTGTATATAATGTGCTCAATTATTTATGTATCGCTTGCTTATAGTATAAGAAAGGGATAATTTAAAGCAGTCTGAAATTACATTGCCTCAGATTTAAATAAATTCAGCTATTTCAGAAAGTATTTTGTCTTTGGGCATTGCACCTATGATTTTTTTAACCATCTGCCCGTTTTTAAAAAGAAGCAGGCTGGGTATGCTGGTTATGCCGTATTTTATGGCAACATCCCTGTTTTCATCTACGTTAAGCTTCCCTATTTTAAGAACATCTTTCTTTTCATCATTAAGTTTTTCAAGCTCAGGAGCTATCATTTTACAGGGACCGCACCACACGGCCCAGAAATCCACAAGTAAAGGCAGTTGGGAACCGGATATTTCTGTATCAAAGTTTGCATCAGTTAATTGAATAATACCTTCAGACATTTATTTCTCCCTGTCTACTATTTTGTATTTGTTTTTAATTAATGTTTTTTTGATATTATCAAAGCTTATATTTTAAGTCAACGAATTATAATTTCATATTAGCATCTAAAATTTCGGAATAAATAATTAAAATTTATTGTTAAAAAATAATTATATGCTATAATATATATTAATTATTAATACTATAATATAATATGTAAGGTGGAAAATGTATAAATGCGCTGATTGCGGCAACATAGAAAAGTTTGAAGGGTATGCGGAGGAAAAAGGCAATGCTTTTATTTACCAGGACAATATCAGTAAAGATAATTACAAAAGGTATACATGGATATTTAATATATCCGATAAAAGCTGGAATTCATCATTCAGGATTCTGAAATGTTCAAAATGCAGTTCCGGGAATATTACAAAATTATAAAAAGTATATAAAATACCCTAGAATTCAAACCCTTCTTTTTTTGCAACAAGATTGCTGGCTTTCAGCAAGGATTCAAACGTCCCGGCATCTGTCCACCAGCCCTTAATAACCGAATATGCCATGGCTTTATTTTTAATATAAGCATTATTTACATCTGTTATTTCAAGCTCTCCTCTTTGCGAGGGTTTTAAGGTCTTTATAATATCAAACACTGTATTATCGTAAAGATAAAGCCCTATTACAGCAAGATTGCTATTTGGCTTTCTTGGTTTTTCCTGTATATTTACTACCCTTCCGTTTTCTATTTCAGCAACCCCGAATCTTTCCGGATCAGGTACTTCTTTTAAAAATATTTTTGCTCCGCCTGGCTGTTTTTTAAAGCTTTTTATATCTTCCCTGATATCATCTTCTATAATATTATCTCCTAACATTACAAATATTTTTTCATTTTCTGCAAAATTTTCAGCAAGCCTAAGAGCATCTGCTATTCCGCCCTCGCCTTCCTGGTATGTGTAGCTGATGTCTTTTAGGCCGAATTCCTTTCCATTGCCTATTATCCTGAGGAAATCACCTGCATAATTGCCTCCTGTCACAATCATTATATCCTTGAGCCCTGCATTAACCATTGTAAGGAGAGGGTAATATATCATGGGCTTGTTATACACAGGAAGGAGATGTTTGTTTGTAACTTTTGTGCATGGGTACATTCTCGTACCAAGGCCGCCTGCCAGGATAATACCTTTCATAATAGTTTACACCTTTCAAAAAAATTGTTTTAAATATATTTATAACTTCCTTAAAAATATCAGGGTAAATATCAACGCTGATATCAGGATACAATATAAAGCAAAAAAATTAAAATTTCTTCTCTGGGATATTTTAACAAGGAATTTAATAGCAAAAAGGCCGCTTAGATACGAAAACAAAAAGCCTGCTGACAATCCTGCAGCAGAAAAGTGCTGTCCTGTATTTACTGCTTCAAAGACGGCAGGCAATTTAAACATAAAAGCCCCAAAAATAACTGGAATAGACATGAGCATCGAAAACTTTACGCACGCTTCTCTTTTAACACCGAAAAATCTTGCAAACGAAATTGTGGATCCGGATCTGGATATTCCCGGAAGTATTGCAACTGCCTGGCCAATGCCGGTTATCAATGCAATAATGTAACCGGAAGTTTTTACATTAACTGCGCTGCCTGCCTTTGATACTGTATTTGTTGAAATCAGCGGCTCTTCAAAATTATGTATAGTGCTGCCGGGTTTTTGTTTTCTTTCTTTTCTTTTTGCAAAAAATTCCCCGGCAAATAAAACAAATGAAGTTACCAGCAAAAATACTGCCACATACAGAGGATTTGTGAAAAATCTTTCTACAAAATCTTCAAGAAAAAGCCCTGATGCAATGGCAGGTACAGTTGCGATGATAATAAACAATGCAAGTTTAAAATAATTTGTCTTTCTATAAGCAGCAATGAAAATTCCTGAGAAAAAATGCTTTATTATCCTCCAGATTTGCCTGTAAAATACAGTAACGAGGGCAAGAAGAGTAGCAAAATGAAGCAGGACAGTATAATAAACCGGGATATATTCCCAATTCAGTATAAAAGGAGTTATTACAAGATGGCCTGAACTGCTCACAGGGAAAAATTCTGTTAATCCCTGCACAATTCCAAGCACAGCAGCTTTAAGTATTTCCAAAATACCCCCTTACAAAAAACCAGATCATTATCCATATTAGTTTCCGCTTACAGTTATATCTTCAACAAGCAGTGACGGGCTCCCTGCATAACCGCCGGATGGAAAGAATTTAAGATCATTTCCGGTATCGGTAATACTTTTACAAAAACTGAATATATCTGTAGCAATTGTTACTTCTTTAACAGGAACCGTTAGAGAGCCTTTTTCAATCAGCAGGCCCTTTGCGCCTACGCTTATTTGCCCTGATATAGGATTTATCCCGGAATGGACACCGATAATATCTGTTACGTAAAAACCTTTATCAGTCTTTGCAATCATATCATCCACAGTTGTTTTGCCCGCTTCAAGATAAAAATTTGAAATCCCTGTTTGTGGTGGAGATTTATAAGAGGCCCTTACTGAGTTTCCAGTAGAAAGCCTGCTGTCCTTTCTTGCTGTATAAGTATTGTAAAGATACGTTTGAAGTATGCCATTTTCAAAAACCACTGTCCTTCCCTTGGGAACACCTTCAGCATCAAAAGGTTTTGAAGACAGGCCTTTTTCTAAAGTTCCGTCATCAATAATATTAATATCTAAAGCAAATATTTTTTTGCCCAGATGCCCTTTAAAAATTGATTTACCTTTCTGTACAGAATCAGCAGCCAGTATTCCCGCAAGAACCTGAAGCAGCTGTGCTGATACAAAAGGATGAAGGAGCAGATCCATTTTACCTGATTTTATCTTTTTTGCACCCAGTAGTGATGTGGACCTTTTTACGGCCATTTCTGCAATTTCTTCTATTTTAAAAAATGAAAGATCTCTTTCATAACCAAAATAATCGCCGGTAGAGGTATCGGAATTATCCCGTGAGATAATGCCTATGTATATAAAGGCAGAAGTTGATTTATAACTGTCATCAAAGCCGTTTGAATTCATGATTACTGTATCGGAGCAAACATCATCATAAATCAAATCGCTCACGGCGCTCACTCTTTTATCGATTGATTTTGCGCAACTTTCAAGTTTTTTGGCAAGTTCTATTTTCTGTTCAATAGTAAAACTTTCGAAATTATCAGAAAACAGTGTTTTCCTGTTTACAGTATCACCCGAATACAAATAATCTTTTGGGGAAGGAAGGTAATTATAAATGTCACAAGTTGATATATCTGCATTTTCAACAGCTTTATCTATACATGCAATTATCTCATTTTCTTCAAGGTTAGATGTATAAGCATAGCCTGTTTTGCCTTTTTTAAATACCCGTATTCCTATTCCCTTTTCGCCTGAAAAAGAAAGGCTCTCTATATTTCCATTAAAAATTTCCGCCTCATTATGTGTTGATTCAGCACCATAAACTTCATATTCTGAAACTTTCTTTCCTGTAAGGCTGCAGGCTTTTTTGCAATAGTAAGTTATATTTTCTTTTACCAATTAAACTGAAGTACCTCCCACTGTCATGCTGCTTACAAGAATTGTGGGCTGCCCCACTTCATTTGCAATTGACTGGCCTGCTTTGCCGCAAAATCCCGGGGCAAAATCAAGGTTATTTCCCACATATTCAATTTTTTTTAGTATCCGGGGGCCGTTTCCAATAAGTGTTGCGCCTTTTACAGGTTCAGCAATCACACCGTTTATAATAAGGTAACCCTCACTTATCCCAAATACAAAATCACCGGTTGCAGGGTCAACCTGCCCCCCGGAAAATTCTTTTGCATATATTCCCCTGCTTACAGATTTAATAATATCATCAGGATTGTCATTTCCGCAGGCAATATATGTATTGCTCATCCTTGGCAGGGGTATATCCCTGTATGACTGCCTCCTGCCATTGCCTGTCCGTTTAAATCCGGTTTTTTTTGCTGATTTGTAATCTGTAATATAGTTTACAAGAACACCGTTTTCAATAAGTATATTCTCACCCGGCGGATACCCCTCGCCATCTGCAGTATAGGAGCCCCAGTGATACGGCATTGAAGGATTATCTATTGCTGTAACCCTGGAATTTGCAATTTTTTTATTTAATCTGTCTTTGAATACCGAAGCATCTTTGATTATCGCATCAGCCTCAAGCCCATGGCCGCATGCTTCGTGAAATATCACTCCCCCAAAAGCAGGACCGATAACTACAGGAAAAGCACCTGCCGGAGCATTTACTGCATCAAGCATTTTCACTGCAATTATTGCTGCCCGGAGTGAAATATCTTCAGGGCTTGTATTATCAAATATTTCGTATCCGCTTGTTTTGCCAAATGATTTATATCCGGTTCTTATCTGGCCTTTTTTTTCTGCAACAACATTTACCGCAAGAAATACTTTTACACTGCTGTTTTGTATAAATAATCCTTCAGAGCTGGCAATAAATTCTTCATTTTCAATATCAGATAAACTGCCTGTAACCTGTATTATGCTGCCGCTATATTCCCTTGCGCAACTGTCTGCTTTTAAAAGCATTTCTTTTTTTGCGGCCTGCTTCTTTTTTGAGGGCGGATCTTTTATTATCCAGCGCTGCTCCAGCTTCCGTTGCGCCAGGTCAAGAACTTTAACTTCAGAGGAAGAATTTACTGCAGAACCAAGTATTTTTGCCGCATTTAAGATCTTTTCTTCTGTAAGTGAGTCAATATATGCAAAAAATGTGCTGTCGCCGCGTATTAGCCTCAGCCCGCAGCCAAGCTCAAAACCGCTGCTTGCATTTTCAAGCTTTCTGTCCTCAAGACTAAGACTGTTGGCAATTCTTTTCTGAATAAATATTTCAGAAAAATCACCACCATTTTTTAATAGAATATTCAGGATTTTTTTAGCCAGGCTTAATTTTATCATAATATTTACTGCATTCAGGAAAGGAACTCTTCAGTATCCTTTGCGGCTTTTTTGCTTTCTTTAACTATTTCCTTGATTTTGGAAGCAGTGCTGGCTGCTTTATTTTTTGTTTTTTCTAATATTTCTTCGCCCATCATTACAAATTCCCCAATTTTTTGTTTACCGGCTTCTGTAAAATCTTTTGATTTTTCAATGAAGCTTTCAACGTTTTCCCTGCTTTGTTCAATAAATCTTTCGCCTTTTTCAATAAGGTCTTTTCTGGTCTCTTTGCCTGATTTGGGAGCAATAAGTATACCTGCAATTGTACCTATTGCAATACCTGCAAAAAGAGCTATTACAATATCCCCGGCTTTCGGCCCTCTACTGTTACCCATTCCAACCTCCTGTTTTAAATTTTTTTAAAATTAATCTTTATCTTCTTTATCCTTTGTTTTTTTAATTCCTTCACCAAGCCCGGCAGTTGCGCTTATTAATTTTATTATGGGGCTTGTAATTATAATCCTTGCCAGCCTGATGATTTTTTCAAGCTGCTCTACAATTGATGTAATGCTCTGGGTCAGTTCACTGATTGAACCTACTTCTGTATTTAAATGAGATACTGTAGTATTAAGTTTTTCAACCATCGGTATCAGGCTTTCATTAAGTTTTTCCGACAGGTGCCTAATCCTGTTTAAAAGCCTGAAAAGCGGTATGGAAACAATAATACCTGCAACAGCAAATGCTGAAATTAAAATTATTGCTACAAGACCCGTAATTTCCAGAAAATTTGGAGACTCCATGATAACTCCTGATTATAAATTATATTAAATTTTAAAATTCCAAAGATTTTAATATTATATAAATAATATCTTTATTATTCAAAAAATAATAAATCTAATCTATAATTATGAACCTGTGATAACCGTTACCATTATAAAAATAAGGAGACAGGAATTGGAGATATATGCCTAAAACAAAAAAAACAATAATTAAAAATACTGCAATCATTATATCTGGTAAAAAGAGAAAACCTTTGTGCTATGTATTTATCATAGCTTTATTTTTGGGTTTTTTATTTCTTATCAGCGCCTGCGGCTCACCTCTGGTTTCTCCTGAAAAAATAGAAATAGAGGAAGCCAGAAGCGAAGAAACAAAGGCAGAAAGCACCGCTGCTGACCCTGCGCAGGATTTAGGGGCAATTGAAGAGGAGCTTCCTGCCGACATTAACTACCAGGGTCTTGAAACAGGTGCCGAAATGACCGGTTATATCCCTTCTTTTCTTTGCACCGACAGGAATAACTATATAAGGATAGACATAACAAATACTTCTGGTTTTGCCTGGAGAAATAAAAGGCCCGGCATTGTAAGGATAGGATATCACTATTATGGCCAGGATGTGGATTTTGTTGACTATGACAGGACAGCAAGAACAGAACTTCCTGGTATTGTAAATCCCGGTGAAACTGTTTCAATAAATGTCCTTATCAATGATATTGTAAATCCAGGTTATTATATAATACAAATAGATCCTGTAATTGAAGGAAATACGATACCTGAAGATAATTTCTGGTTTTCATCAAAAGGCGTGAAAATGATAGAAGGGCTTTCTTATTTCAATTCCTGCCTTCAATAACCAGTACCAGTTTTTCGCGCAAATCCCAGACAGGGCTAATGGGCGTTTTATCATTAATTTTGCCCTGCAGTAATAATAAAAAGATTGTCTTTGTGGGCTGGATTAACTTTTTTTAAAATCTTTATACTGCCTTTGCCATGCTTGTATACAATAGAGGCATTTTTTAAAACAGGGGCAACTTCATACTTGTTTTTCTGCGCAAGAAAGGATATGTCATCACCAAGCCCCACAGACCTTAGGGAGCGAGCGCTGCACGATTTTTCAAGGGCATCATTTATATCAAACTCTGATAAAGCTGCTGAGAGCACGAGTTTAGCACTGTCAGAAAATTCAAATTTATATGGTTTTGAAAGGATATATTTTACTGCAAGCCCTGCAGTAAACGCATCATCATAGGCGATTCTGCCTTTTTCCCCAGAGCATAAAAAAAGTATATCGCATTGCCGCTCCAGTGCAGAATTTATAACCGAGTTTAATGAAGAGTAAAGATTTAAAATTGAAACAGTGTATGTACTGATAGCTTCTTTGACTCTTAATATTGATCTTGTCCCATTGGTTGTCATTAAAATGAAGTTTCTCTCTTTTGAATTAATCCCGGATATTTCAAGAGGGGAATTTCCATAATCAAAACCACTTGGAGGCAGGCCGTTTTCTTCACCGCAGAGAATATATCCTGTAAGTATTTTTTTCAGTTTTATTGCTTCAATTTTGTTTTCGGCAATAATTATATTGCCGCTGCCGTCTTTTAACATTGCAGCTATTGTGGATGTTGCCCTTATGGTATCAATTACTGCACATACAGAGTCCTGAATGCTTATTTCGCCTGTACCGCCCGGTTCAAAATTATTTGTAAGCACTACATGAACTTTCAATTTTAAAATTATCCATTCTCTTAATTTTTGAAAGCGTCTCCTGTTAATTTCTCATATGCTGCAATATATCTTTCAGACGTCTTTTTTATAATATCATTCGGAAGCTGCGGCGGAATTGAATTCCTGTCCCAGTCAGTTGACAGCAGATAATCCCTCACATATTGTTTGTCATAGCTTTTTTGCTGTATTCCTGGCATATAATCTTCAAGAGGCCAGAATCTTGACGAATCAGGAGTTAAAACTTCGTCTACAAGAATAATTTCATCACCCGCCTGGCCGAATTCAAATTTTGTATCTGCAATTATGATGCCTTTTTCAAGAGCATATTCAGCAGCTTTGGCATAAAGCTGTATGCTTTTATTTTTCAGATTTTCAACTATTTCAGTCCCGAATATTTTTTTTGCTTTCTGTAAAGTAAGCAGCATATCATGGCCGACATCCGCTTTCGTTGTAGGAGTAAAAACAGGCTCAGGCAGCCTGTCGCAGAGATTTAATCCCTTCGGCAGTTTTATATCTCCAATTGAACCGCTCTTTTTATATTCCTCCCAGCCGGAACCAGTTATATACCCTCTTACAACACATTCCATGGGAAATATGCTGGCTCTTTTTACAAGAACTGATCTTCCTTTGAGCATTTCAGAATGTTTTTTAAAAACTGCAGGAAATTTTTCAAATTCTGTTTCCAGGATATGATTCTTTGTAATGTTTTCAAGATATTTGAACCAGAAATTTGAAATCCTGTTTAATACTTGTCCCTTATAGGGTATTAGTGAGGGCAGTATGAAATCAAAGGCAGATATCCTGTCTGTTGTAACTATTAAAAGCATGTCATTTAATGCAAACATCTCCCTGACTTTTCCGCTTTTTACTTTTTCGACTTTATCGATTGTAACTTCCCCGACAAGTTTCATTTCTCGCTCTCCTTATCTTATTTTAATAAAACAATAAATATTGAACCATATTCTTAATATTAAAACATTTTTTTATGTTTCACCGGATTGCAGACAGCTTGAAAAATAGAACCGCATCTTTAATTTCAAGCTCTTTTAACGGCAATGGCCTATGACAATATACCAAAATAAAACCTGGCAATTTCTGAGGATGCAGAAAATAATAGTTTTTCACCATTTTTTATGGCATATTCAATATTCATATCTTTCTGGATTATATCAAAATTTCCATCAAAAAGGCTCAATTTATCTTTACCTATAGAATTATAATCAATATTTACTGAACCATTAATAGTAATAACCGGGATATTGTATTTTTTTGCAAGAACTGCAACTCCGTAAGCGCTCTTGCCGTAAAATGTCTGGTTATCCATGGCACCTTCACCGGTTATAATAAGGTCAGCATCTTTTATTTTTTGTTCAAGATTTGTTGCTTGAATTATTATGTCTGTGCCAGGAAAAAGCCCGGCTCCAAAGAAGGCAGAAAGTCCTGCTCCAAGTCCGCCGGCTGCACCTCCGCCCTTGAGATCGCTGATATCCTTCTTTAAATCTCTTTTTATTATTCCGGATAAATTCTTTAAACCTTCATCAAGAAGTTTAACCATATTTTCATCAGCGCCTTTTTGGGGAGCATACACATAGGCTGCACCCCTTTTACCATACAAAGGATTATCAACATCGCAGGCAACTAAAACACTGGTTTCTTTTATTCTGTCCATAATGCCTGAAGCATCAATCCTGCATAAAGACAGGAGATTTTTTCCGCATCCTTCAAGTATATTTTCATTTTTATCAAAAAATTTTATCCCTGCAGCGCAGGCTGCCCCCATACCCCCATCATTAGTTGCGCTTCCACCAATTCCTATTATTACTTTTTTCACCCCCATCTCTATTGCTTTTTTTATTAACTGGCCCGTACCGTATGTTGTCGTGAGCATCGGATTTCTATCATTTGGCTTAAGCAGCCATAGCCCTGAGGCTGAAGACATTTCTATAACTGCAGTTTTGCCGCTGTCTATAAGTCCGAATTTTGCCATAATTTTTTTACCTGAAGGACCTTTTACCAAAGCTTCAATGTATCGTCCGTTAAGGCTTTCAACAAGTGTATCAACAGTGCCTTCACCGCCGTCTGCCATAGGGCTCAAAATTATTTCTGTTTCCCTTCTTACATTAAGGAAAGCTTTTTTTATTATGCTGCAGACCTGCAAAGCAGACATGCTGCCCTTATATTTATCACATGCAATAACTATTTTTTTTCCCAAAATAAATTCTCCTTATATTAAATTACTGGCTTTTTAAAAAATTCAGGGCTTTAAAAATACCGAAAGCATTAATATGTATCCTAACTGATGACTGCCCCCTTTAAAGCAGAGCTGCAAGCACATTTTTTTATTGAAGAAACTTCAGGTATCGCCTTAAAAAGAAGTTCCCTTATTTTTTCGTTATTCTTTTTAAATATTTTTACCACATCATTGGATGTTACAGGTTCAATGTTGCTGTTTCCCTCAAGTCCTGCATCATAATCAGTAATAAGCGAAATATTTACAAAACACATTTCAAGTTCCCTGGCTAGCGTAACTTCAGGATACTGGGTCATATTTATGACTTCCCACCCCTGTGAGCTGTACCACCTGCTCTCAGCCCTGGTGGAAAACCTGGGGCCCTGTATAACAACCACTGTGCCTTTTGCATGATGCTTGACCCCCAAATCAGCGGCAGCCTTAATGATGATATTTCTCAACTCCGGGCAGTAAGGGTCTGCTGTGGAAATATGGGTTGTATGCGGCCCATCGTAGAAAGTGTCATTTCTTGAATTTGTGCGGTCAACAAATTGATCGCATATTACAAAGTCTCCCGGAATTACATGAGGCTGCAGGCTTCCTGCCGCACATGGAGAGAATAGATGTTTTACACCAAGTTCTTTCATAGCAAAAACATTTGCCCTGTAATTAATTTTATGAGGCGGTATTGAATGCCCTGCGCCATGCCTTGGAAGAAAAGCCACTTTTACTCCGCAAAGATCCCCTATTATTACAGAATCGGACGGTTTTCCATATGGCGTGTCTATTTCAATTTTATCCTTAACTTTTAAAAAACTGTAAAATCCTGAGCCGCCGAATACCCCTGCATCTGCTTTTTCTTTTAATTTCATAAAAACCTCTTTTTAGGAATTTTAAAAATCATAAGTATTTACTAAAGCTAATATTTTAATTCTGCTTGTTTTGTAATAAGGTAACCATAACTTTACCTGGTATTATCTGTTTAATTAGCAAAAAATTCTATAATCCCTTTGAAGCTAATAATTCCAGCAAATCCTTTTCAGATCTTGCACCGTATTGTTGTACAATTTCTGCTGCAACGATGTTGCCCATTTTCCCACATGTATGCAGGTCTTTTTTTTGAAGAAAACCGTTTAAAAATCCCGCAGCATACATGTCTCCTGCACCAGTGCTGTCAAGAATTGCAACTTTTTCTGCCTCAATTTCTATTATTTTGTCACCATTAACAATTACTGAGCCTTTACTTCCGCGCGTTAAAGCGCATATTGTATTTAAATCAGAGCACAATTTTGCCGCTTTGTTAAAATCACTGGTTTTAAAAAGCATTTTTATTTCATCTTCATTTGCAAAAAGAATATCTGTCTTTAAATTAATAAGATCAATAAATTTATCACGATGCATTTCTACGCAAAATATGTCAGAAAGAGTAAGCGCAATACTGCTATTGTAGCAGACTGCATAACTGACTGCTTTTTTAACCGCTTCATATGCGCAGTCCTGATAAAAAAGGTATCCTTCAATATATAAAATTTCTGACTGTTCTATCAATTTTTCATCAATATCTTCAGGCATAAGCATGCCTGCTACTCCTATGCAAGTATTAAGGGTCCTTTGCGCATCCGGTGTTGTTAAAACTATGCAGCTTGCAGTGGAGGGAAAATTGCTGCCTGCTTTTTTTGTTGTATATATTATTTCCAGTTTTTTTAATTCACTTTCAAATACTTCCCCAAGTCTGTCATTCTTTACCTTGCCGATAAAAGCAACCTTGTTTTTAAGTGCGGCAAGCCCTGCTATAGTATTTGCCGCTGAGCCTCCTGATATTGTTTTTTTTACAGTTAGTCTTGAATGAAGGTTAGCAGATTCCTCTTCACAAATAAGCTGCATGCTGCCTTTATGAAGATTGCATTCAGTAAGGAATTCTTCACTTACTCCTGCAATTACATCAACAATTGCATTTCCTATACCTGTTACCCGTATTTCTTTATTTTTCATAATTTTATAGCATCAATTTTTCCAAGGACTTAATTTAGAACATTTTAGTTTTTTTAATGTAATATTTCAATTAATGATTTGGGTAATGTGTTCTATTTAAGAAAATATTTCAAGTTAAAAGAAACTGTATATCTAATTTAAAAATTAAATACTGTTATTCAGGGAAGCATTGGTTTTTTCTATCTTTTTAGTTAAAATTTATCTGTTATATAAAACTGTTCCACATACCCTTAATTATTTATTATATTAACTGAATTTGGGCAAAAGATATGGCAAAATTACCTGTTTCCTGATTACAAGGAGAAAAATATGCTAAAAACATTAAATATTAAAAGCAGCAGTCGAACAGAATTAATCAATATTACAAATGATATAATAAAAATTGTAAAAGATTGCCGTGTGGGCAGCGGCATCTGTTTACTTCACGTGCCCCACACAACAGCAGCAATAACTATAAATGAATCGGCGGACCCTGATGTTGTTATAGATATAACTGTAAAAATGAATGAGATTGTTTCCAGAAACAGCAATTACAGGCATATGGAAGGCAACTCGGACGCGCACATTAAGTCAAGTCTGTTTGGGCCTTCTCTTTCGCTTATAATTGAAGATGCCAAACTCCTTCTCGGCACCTGGCAGAATATATACTTCTGTGAGTTTGACGGTCCGCGAAACAGGAATCTTTTTATAAAAATAATTTCATGATAACCGTTTTTAATATTTATGAATCTTTTTGAAGATAAACAAAGCAGCTTGACTCCTGAAGAAAAAACAAATAATTATGCCTCGCCTCCTCTTGCTGAAAGAATGAGGCCCCAAAACCTTGACAGTTTTGTAGGCCAGGAGCACCTTGTGGGCAGCGGCAAGGTCCTGAGGCAGTTAATTGAGCAGGACAGCCTTCCTTCGATAATATTTTGGGGGCCTCCCGGAAGCGGAAAGACTACTCTTGCAAGAATAATTGCGCAAAGGACAAAAAGCCGTTTTATTTCATATTCTGCAGTTATATCAGGAATTAAACAAATTAAAGATGTGATGGAAGTTGCTGTTTATGAACAAAAAAAATCAAATAAAAAAACTATACTCTTTATTGATGAAATACACAGGTTTAACAAAGCCCAGCAGGATGCTTTTTTACCTTATGTTGAAAACGGGACAATAATACTGATAGGAGCCACCACTGAAAATCCTTCATTTGAAGTCATTTCCGCCCTGTTGTCAAGATGCAAGGTTTTTATCCTTAATAAGCTTGAACCTGGAGAAATAGTTATATTATTAAAAAGAGCTCTTTATGATAAAAGCAAAGGTTACGGAGAATATGAAATAAAAATAGAGGAAGATGCAATTGCTTTTATATCTAACTGCTGCGATGGTGATTCAAGAATAGCCTATAATATACTGGAGCTTGCGGTTAACAGCACCATGCAGGCAAATGAGCCTGCGGCGGCTATGGGACAAAAATATAAAAAAAGTGCAATAAACAGGATAGAAAAAAACACCCATACCGGCGGTAAACTTTTAAAGAAAAGTAAAAATAAAAACAGCGCTGTTATTAATATTGCTTTAATAGAAAACATAATACAGAAAAAAGCGCTGCTTTATGATAAAAACGGTGAAGAACATTTCAATATAATATCTGCACTTCATAAAAGCATGAGAGGCAGCGATCCTGATGCTTCTGCTTACTGGGCCGCAAGAATGATTGAGAGCGGCGAGGACCCTCTTTACATATTAAGAAGAATGGCAAGATTTGCCTCTGAGGATATCGGGCTTGCTGACCCGCATGCCATGTCAATTGTTATTGCTGCAAAAAACACTTTTGAGTTTATAGGTCCCCCGGAAGGAAACCTTGCAATACTGGAAGCTGCAATATATCTTTCCCTTGCGCCAAAAAGCAATGCTCTTTATAAAACCTTAAACCTTGTTCAGCAGGATATTGAAAAATACCAGTCCCTTCCTGTTCCATATCATATAAGGAATGCGCCTACAAAACTGATGAAAGATACGGGATATTCAAAGGGATATAAATATCCCCATGATTTTAGAAATGCTATTGTAAGCCAGCAGTTTATGCCGGATAAACTTTCAGGTAAAAAATACTATAATCCTACCGGACGCGGATTTGAAAAAGAGCTGAAGTCAAGGATTGAAAAGATTAGCAACTTAAAAAATGAGATTGAAAAAAACAAATAGTTTTATTTGTTTTTTATAAGAAGCTCTGCAATCTGTATTGCATTAAGCGCTGCCCCTTTTCTTAATTGGTCCCCAACAGCCCATAAGCATAAGCCATTTTCACAGGATATATCTTCCCTTATCCTGCCCACAAATACATCGTCTTTTCCTGAACTGTCAAGCGGCGTTGGGTATACAAGCTTTTTTATGTCATCTTTAAGGCAAACCCCGTTAGCATTTGATATGGCATTTTTTGCCACATCAACTGTAATTTTTTCCTCTGTTTCAATGCTTATTGCTTCTGAATGTGAAGTAAAAACAGGAACTCTTACTGTAGTTGCAGAAACTTTGATATAGCTGTCATTAAAAATCTTTTTTGTCTCATCATTCATTTTCATTTCTTCTTTTGTATAACCGTTTTCGAGAAAAACATCTATATGAGGCAATACATTAAATGCTATTCTTACAGGAAATACACTGCAGGCCACATCCTTTTTACCGGCACAGATAATGTCTTTTGTCTGGGACTCTAGCTCTGCAATAGCTTTAGCGCCAGCCCCGGAGACTGCCTGGTATGTTGATACAACCACTCTTTTTATTCTTGAAATGTCATACAAAGGTTTTATTGCAACAGCCATTATTATTGTTGAGCAATTCGGGTTAGCAATAATACCTTCATGTTTAAAAATATCGCCAGGATTCACCTCCGGTACAACAAGAGGTACGGCATCTTCCATCCTGAATGCGCTGCTATTATCAATTACAACTGCGCCGCTTTGCGCTGCATATGGCGCATATTGTTTTGACCTTCCAGCTCCTGCCGAAAAAAGCGCAATATCTACATTCTTAAACGAGTCTTCATTGAGCTCTTTTACCTCAAATTCTTCAGATTTAAACATAATTTTCTTTCCTGCAGATCTTGAGGAAGCAAGAGCATAAAGATTTTTAACTGGAAAATCCCTTTCCTGCAGTATTGAAAGAAAAACCTGCCCAACTGCCCCCGTAACGCCTGCAATTGCAACATTATACTGTTTCATGCATTAAACCTCTTAGAGATAGTTTTTGTAAAAAATATATAAATTAAGATAATACTATAAAAGCTATGCTTATTGAAAGGATTATTTGTCAAGTTTAAAACTTGTGTGCAGGATTTTAACAGCAAGCCTCACTTTATCTTTTCTTATAACACATGAAATCCTTATAGGCGATGTGCTTATCATTTCAATATTAATATCATTATTTGCAAGAACCTCAAACATTCTTGCCGCAACACCAGGATGCGTCTGCATCCCTGCACCCACAATTGATACTTTTGCAACACCCGGATCCATATTAAAATCTGCAAAATCCAGGTTTTCTTTCAGGTTTTCCAGAACTTTTTTTACAAGGTTAATGTCTTCACTCTTTATTGTAAATGAAATAGTTGCAGAACCTCTTTCGCTAACATTCTGAACAATTAAATCAACATTTATATTTTCAGCAGCCAGGGCGCCAAAAAGCCTGGATGCTATGCCGGGAATATCCTTTAACCCGAAAACCGATATCTTAACTTCATTTGTATCATATGTAACCCCGGTAATTATAGGCCTTTCCATTTTTTCTGTTATTTTTTCATCATCCATAATCCATGTCCCTTCATTATCATTAAAACTTGACCTCACGTGTAATACAACCCCGTGTTTTTTTGCAAATTCCACTGCCCTCAAATGAAGCACTTTTGCTCCCGATGAGGCTAGTTCAAGCATTTCATCATAGGATAATTGCCCTATTTTTCCTGCCTCAACTACAATATTGGGGTCAGTGGAAAATACTCCGTCAACATCTGTAAAAATCTCACAGTATTTTGCATCAAGGGTAGCAGCCACGGCAACTGCAGTTGTATCAGAACCGCCTCTTCCCAGTGTTGAAATATCGCCGCCTGTTGTAATTCCCTGGAACCCTGCAACTATTAAAATATTATTATTGCGGATTTCTTTAATCATCCTTGTATTATTAATATTTAATATCTTTGCATTGGAATAAACCTCATCAGTGAGAATTCCAGCCTGGCTTCCTGTAAGAGAAACGCAATCATAGCCCATTGCCTGTATTGCCATTGAAAGAAGTGATATTGATACCTGCTCCCCTGTTGAAAGAAGCATGTCCATTTCCCTCCTGCTTGGCTCATTTGTAATCCTGGAAGCAATATCAATTAGCTCATCAGTGGTTTTTCCCATTGCAGAGACAACCACAACTACATCATTTCCGATTTCTTTAGCTTTAATTACCTTTTCTGCAACCCTTTTTATTTTATCAGTGTCGCCAACAGAGGTTCCGCCAAATTTCATTACTATTATTTCTTTTTTTGTTCTCATTTTTTATGCTTTATTTATATATTGATTTAAATAATTATTTTAAAATATTATATTGCCATCAGCCATGCTTTTGTAAATCCTGTATTTTTCTGCAGCTTCAGCTTCAGCTTCACTGAAAAGCTTTTCAGCTATGTCAGGAAAAGTCTTTGCCAGTGATGAATATCTAACCTCATCCATTAAAAAATCCCTGAAAGATTCTTTTGGCTCTTTTGAGTCAAGCTTAAAGGGGTTTTCACCCAGCAGTTTTGCATCAGGGTTATACCTGTAAAGATG
>VGAZ01000021.1 GCA_016870615.1 Actinomycetota bacterium
ATCAAATGTTGTTTTCCCCTGACTGCTACATTCCATACGTTTCGCTCCTTTTTTATTAAACCTTGATATTTTTTATAAAAACGGTTTTAGAAATATTTTTATTTATGATACTTATTTAATATCATTATGTCAATGATTTTTTTATATTTTTATTTTATAATGATTTTAATTAAGTATCTTTATAAATTATGGTTTTAGCGGAAAGGCTGGCAAATGGACGATAATAATTTTTTATTAAAGGAAACCTTTTTAGGGAACTTATACTATTTTTTGGAAATGATGTAAAAAGAATGCTATATCTGAAACCTGCCACACAACATTGTCGCCAAGCCTTATGCTGTCCAGTGCACTGTCAAGCCCTGAAATACCGCTTTTTATTTTTTCAAATGCAGCCATATTTAATCCCGGCTATTTTTTTAAATCAATCCTTCAGCGCCCATTTTTCAACATATTTATCAAGTATGTCCCCTTCTTTTAAAAACCTGGATGTTTGGCTGAAACGCATAAATGAGGGGTCAAAGAAATTTCCTGAAAACCTGCCCGCCTGCGGTTTTAAAAGATAGAGATTTTGGCTTGCCCTTGTTGATGCAACATAAAGGAGCCTTCTTTCCTCCTCTATTTCCTCTGAAGAATTCAGTGAGTAGGAACTGGGAAGATAGCCGTCTATAAGAAAAATTATAAAAACAGTATGCCACTCAAGCCCTTTTGCAGAATGAATCGTAGAGAGAATGAGTTTTTCATCTTCATTATCTTCAGGAGTTACCTTGAACTGGCTTTCATCGACAGGCTCAAGAGTAATATCAGATAAAAAACTTTCAAGATCTTTGTATCTTGAAGCAATATTTTCAAGTGATGACAAATCGTCCAGCCGCCTGTTAAAATCATCATATTTTTCTTTTAAAAGAGGAGTGTAAAAATCAATTACGTTTTTTAGTTTTTCGGTAAAACTTATACTATCATCAGGCCGGCCCGTAAAATTTAAGACTTCCTGCAGATTTCTTAAGCAAGAGCAGTACTTTTTCTTCTCATGCAGCCCGTTTTTAAGAAAATCAATACCGGCTCCCTCTTCAACTATTTTTGAAGTTATATCCCCTGCTGTTTTTGGCCCGATTCCCTCAAGAAGCAGCAGCGCCCTTGTCCAGCTGACCGAATCCATGGGGTTATATGATACTTTTAAAAATGACAGTACATCTTTAATGTGGGCAGCTTCTGAAAATTTTATCCCACCGTATATAGTATAAGGTATATTATGGGTATTGAGCTCTATTTCAAGATCCATTGACTGCCAGGAACTCCTGAAAAGCACCGCCATATCCTGCAGCTCAACTCCTTCCTCGCGAAGCTCAAGCACCCTCTGAATGATAAATCTTGACTGGTAGTTTTCATTTTCAGTCTCAATAAAAACCGGTTTGCCTTCCCCTTCCTTTTTAGTGTAGAGGTTTTTGTCGTATTTTTCTTTTGCAAAATGTATTATGCGGTTTGTAAAATCCAGTATTGGCTGGGTGCTCCTGTAATTCTGCTCAAGCTTAATTAATGCAGCATCCGGAAATGTTTGGGGAAAATCCATGATATTTTTAAAGTTTGCCCCCCTGAATGAATATATGCTTTGCGAGTCATCTCCCACCACCATAATATTTTTATGCTCTGATGCAAGCAGATATGCTATTTTTGCCTGGAGTTTATTTGTGTCCTGGAATTCATCAATCATTATGTATTTATAGAATGTTGAGACTTTTTTTCTTATATCTTCATTCTGTGAAAGTATTTTTTCCAGGTAAATGAGAAGATCGTCATAGTCAAGTATTGATTTTGAAAGTTTGTAATCGCTGTATGAGGCCTTTATTTTTTCAATAGCCTCCCAATGTTCAAGAAAATGAGGGTACTGGTCCCTTATAATGTCCTTTATCCGGCAGTCTTTATTTACAGCCTTACTTATAATATCTGCAATTGTATCTTTTCTCGGAAACCTTTTTTTATTCTTATAAAAACCATCCCTGTTTCTTATAAATCCCACGACGTCTTCGGCATCTTTTCTGTCAAGTATTGTAAAGTTTTCAGCAAGCCCTGCATATTTTGCATACCGCCTTATAACCTGGTTTGCAAATGAATGAAATGTGCCTCCTGAAACATGCCCGCACCTGCTGTCAAGTAAATTTGAGGCGCGCCGCAGCATTTCCTGAGCCGCTTTTCTTGTAAAAGTTAAAAGCAGGATCTGCTGGGGCAATATCCCATCCTCAACAAGCCTGGCAACACGGTAGACAAGCGTTCTTGTTTTTCCGCTGCCGGCTCCCGCTATAACAAGCGCAGGCCCCTTTTTTATCATCACAGCGCTTAACTGGCTTTCATTGAGTTCACCCTGGTAATTGATACTGTAATTTTTGGCCTCCTGCGGTCTGAGGTCTTTTAATTGATATTCTTTCAAAAGTTTTTTCCAGTAAATAAAAAGCTGATTATAATTTCTGCCTGATGGGGGATAAATATTTTTTACAGCTTAATTTATATTATATATTGGATGCGCTTTTAAAATCTGCCTTTACCGAGTCAAGGAAGTCTTTATCAAGCATGGCTCTTGCTGCAGTAAGCGCAATTGCCTTCATGCCAAGCATCATTGATTTATAAGCAATGCTGCTTTTGCCGTATCCAAGGAATTCTTCTGTGTGAAGGCCCGCTCCGCTTCCGGCAGTTTTTATCATCGGATGAAGCACAGGAATAAAGTAGCTTAAATCTCCGGCATCAGAAGAGCCCAGCAGCATCTGGTCCTGGTTTAAATAGCCTCCAAGAGAGATGAAATTATTTGTATATTCTTCAATAAGTGCGCTGTTGCTCAGCAAATCTTTGCACGGCCCTTCATAAATACTTGTTTTAAGTTCTGCCCCTGCTGCAAGAGCTGCGCCTTTTGCACAATTTATTATTTTATTTAATACAGCATCAAGATCTTTAATAAAGCGGGTACGTATATAAAACCTTGCAGCAGCAGTATCAGGAATGATATTAACCGCCCTGCCCCCGTCAGTTATAATGCCGTGTATCCTTACATCATCTTTTAATTGCTGCCTTAATGCGCTTATGGAATTAAAAAGCTGTATTAATGCATCCAGGGCATTTATGCCTTCGTGCGGAGCTGCTGCTGCATGGGAGGCTTTGCCATAAAAAGTAAATTCAACCCCGTAAAGCGCCATCATTATAAGATTTACTGAATTCATGAACCCGCCATGAAGCATCATTGCTATATCAATATCATTGAAAACCCCATTTTTAATCATGGCGCCTTTTGCGCCCATCAATTCTTCTGCAGGGGTGCCTGCAACTATTATTTTGCCGCAAAGGCCTTCAATTTTGCTAAGTGCAATTGCAGCATGTACAGAAGATGAAGCTATTATATGATGATGGCATGCATGGCCGAGCCCGGGAAGCGCGTCATATTCAGCAATTAAGCAGACAGATGGACCGGGTTTATTAAAGGCAAATTCAGCCTTAAAAGCTGTGGGAAGGCCGCCGCTGCCAGTGCACACGCTGAAATTATTTTTTTCAAGAATTGCGCCAAGATACCTGGCAGACTCAAATTCATTGTTTCCAGTCTCAGGATTATCAAATATATAACTGGCTGTTTTAGCAGCAGCAGATTCCTGGCTGTTAATGCCGCCAATGATTTCCTGCCTGGTTTTTCCCGGTATTGCCATATAAAAATAAAATAATTTATAATCAGGTGATTATAATCTATTTAAGCAGTTTTTTAAATTATTTTACAGCTTTTGCGCTGACAAGATCTTTTATTGAAGCAGTTATTTCATCCCTTGTTGCCACAGCAGTATAAACTCCGTCAAATCCGATCTCTTTGAGCCGCCCTTCATCTTCAATGGAAAATACCCCGCCTATTATAAAGACAGTTTTATCCTTAATACCCTCTTTTACTGCATCGCCAATAAGATCCATGCCAAGAGTTATGTGCGCTCCGCCAAGCGAACTTACCCCGATTACATCCACGTGTTCCTGTATTGCAATTCCAAGTATTTCTTCCGGGAGCGCATTTCCAAGATATATTACCTCCATACCTGCATCCCGAAGCATTTTTGCAACAGTAATTACACCCCTGTTGTGGACATCAAGGCCAAGTTTTGATAAAAGAACTTTTATTTTTCTTTCTGCCATTTTTATAATCATTCCTTTCTCTTTGCTCAATGCAAAATGGTATGAAAAAAGGGAAACATCCCTTTTATTAAACTTATTAAATAAAACAAAAAGCGATGTTTAAAACCTGCTTTACCAGAGCGCAGGGGGTTTCCAGAGGCCGAATGCTTTCTTAAACACTTTAAATATTTCCCCCACACTGCAGCCATGCCTTGCGCATTCAAGCGAAAAAGGAATAATATTTGTATTTTTCCTGCAGGCATCTTCAAGGGCCGAAAGCGCCTCTGTTACTTTTTCGTTATCCCTGTTCATCCTCAGTTTTGCAAGTTTGGCCTTTTGTCTTTCCTGGACACCTTCCGGATACCTGAATACTTCAATTGAAGGTTTTTTATCTTCCGATTTGTATACATTGCTGCCGACAAATTTAATTTCACCTTTATCAATGAGTTCTTTTTCCCTGTAGAAATAATTTGCTATCTTATTGTGTATCCAGCCTTTTTCTATTGAGGCCACATATCCGCCGATTTTTTCAATCTCATCGACTTCATCAAGTATTCTTTTTTCAATATCATTTGTTAAAGCCTCAACATAAAAAGAGCCGCCGAGCGGGTCCACAACTTCTGTTACTGCGGTTTCCTCCTGTATGATCTGCTGGGTCCTGAGTGAAAGAAGGGCTGCTTCTTCAGTGGGCACAGAGTAGGCTTCGTCATATGAATCAACATGGAGTGACTGTACGCCGCCAAAAACTGCAGACAGTGATTGAATTGCGGCCCTTATCAAATTATTTAAAGGCTCTTCCCTTACAAGCGATATGCCTGAAGTCTGCACATGGCATCTCATCCACATGGCACGGGGGCTTTTTGCCCCGAAACGGTATTTCATTATCCTGTACCACAGCCTCCTGACTGCCCTTATTCTGGCAACTTCTTCAAAGAAGTCGCTAGATATTGACCAGAAAAATGCCAGCCTCTCTGCAATCCAGTCAACCTCATATCCCCTCTTTATCATTTCATCAAGACTCTCAATGGCATTTGACACAGCTACCGCCATTTCAGTAACTCCGGATGTGCCGAATTCGTGCAGATTGTAGCCATTTAAAGTGTTGAAATTAAAATACGGCACATTGTTTTTTATATATTCAATATTGTCGCATTGTATCCTGAAGCAATCCTTTGGAGGAATATATTCAGGTCCGCTCCTTACCACTTCTTCGAGTGTTATATCGTTCTGTACGCTTCCGCGCAGTGTTTCCGGTTTTAGGCCCCTTCGCTCTGCTGCAGCAAGATACATCGGGAAAAGTATTGCCGTATTTGATGGATAATGTGTTACAAGAGATACAGTTATTTTATCGATGGGAACATCCTTAAAAAGTATTTCCATATCATCTGCAGAATCTATTGCAACCCCGCTCATGCCAACCTGGCCTTTTGAGATGGGGTCATCAGAATCATACATCTGTGTTGTTGGCAAATCATGTATGACGCTGATTCCAGTGCCGCCATGCTCAAGCATATATTTTATTCTAAGGTTGGTATCCTCGGGCCCGCCGTATCCGTTAATCTGGCGCATGGTAAATTTCTTGCCCCTGTACATATTTGGGTGAATCCCCCTTGTAAAAGGTTCACTGCCCGGCATACCGATATCAAAACTATAATCAGATTCTGGCGCATTCAAAGGCGTGTAGAGCATATCCCTGGGTATTTCTGAACCAAGTATTGTCTTTGGAGTTACAGACCATGGCTGTTTTTTATCGCCTTCTGTATACTTCTTTTTAAGAGCAGTGTAATTACTCTCTATGTCCTGGAGGGCTTTGCTGTTATACAGTGGAACCGGGTTTTCATTCTTTACCCTGCTGTCTAATATTACTTTTGTCCTTGCCTTTTCTTTTTCCAATTTTTTATTCCTCCGAGCATTAATTCTTATATTTTATTATAAAGTACTGTGTTTATTTTTCCTGTAAACTTCCGTCTTTTATGCCCAGTATTTTTGCTATAAATTCCTGTGAAATTGAATATGGGTCTTTTTGCCTGCTGCATATCTGTTTTATAAACTTGCCGTAATTTTTATCTTCATTAAGCCTGCGCATAAAATAGCCTGCAAAATAGCTGTAAATCTCATCCTTGAGTTCCTGGTCCGCCCTTTTAATCAAATAATCTGTTTTTTTGAATTCTTCAAAATATTTCCTGTGGCCATCGATTGCCCCAGTGAGGCTGTCAAAACCGCTTCCGGCAGCTGCACTTGTCAAGAATATCTGTTGCTTCCATAAAGCTTTACCGCCGGCACTATCCTGGTTCCTGAGAAGGGACTGCATATTTACCAGCAGTTCACCCGGATCTCTTTTGTCTGTTTTGTTTATTACAAAGATATCGCCAATTTCAAGCACGCCTGCTTTTATAGTCTGCACATAATCCCCCATTTCCGGCACAAGCACAAGCACTGTTGTATGGGCAAAATTCATAATACTTACTTCTGTCTGGCCCACACCCACAGTTTCCAGAATAATTACATCTTTGCCCATAGCATCAAGAATGTTTATTATTCTTGCGGCTGAACCTGAAAGGCCTCCATACCATCCTCTTGTTGCAAGGCTTTTAATAAAAACTTCCCTGTCTTTTGAATGTTCTATCATTCTTACCCTGTCACCAAGTATAGCTCCGCTTGAAACCGGGCTTGACGGATCAACTGCAACAACACCAACAGACATGCCTTTATCCCTGTAATGCTTTATAAGAAGGTTGGCAATTGTGCTTTTCCCTGAACCCGGAAGTCCGGTTATCCCAAGTATATATGCCCTTCCTGTATAAGGATAAAGGGCCTGCAGATCATCATTTGCATCCCGGCAACCCTCCTCAACCTTTCTTATAAGTTCTGCTGCAGCAGATATGCTGCCATTCAGTATTTCTTTAGCCAGGTTTTTCACTGCTGCATTCCTTTTGCCTGAAGAAGCGTCATTGCCGTAAGTGATATTATGTCCTGCACAAGGCAGCCCCTTGACAGGTCATTAAAAGGTTTTGCAGCGCCCTGCACAACTGTCCCGCATACCTCGGCTTTTCCCAGTCTCTGAATGATTTTATAGCCAATATTTGCTGCATTAAGTTCAGGAAATATTAGGACATTTGCTTTGCCTTCAAGCACGCTGTTGGGCGCTTTTATGGCAAATACTTCTGGAACAATTGCCGCATCAAATTGAATTTCACCGTCTATTATTACTTCCGGGCGCATTTTTCTTATCCTGTCCACTACATTCCTGATTTTTTCAATTTCTTCCCCGTCTGCGCTGCCTCTTGTTGAATATGAAAGCATTGCAACCCTCGGTTCATCTTCAAATACAGATTTTGCAGTGTCATAGCTTGAAAGCGCCATATCAAGAAGCTGGTCCTCGCCTGGTTTGGGTATTATTGCAGGGTCAGCAACACAGAATTTCCCGTTTATGCCATAGCTGCAGTCCGGTACATCCACAAATGCAGCTCCGCTTAAAAACTTTTTTCCGGGCACAAGCCCAAGCACATTAATTACTCCTCTTACAAGATCAGCGGTGGTGCTTATGGAGCCGCCAATGGCGCAGTCAGCTTCATCTGTTTTTAACATAACCGATGTCCAGTATGAGGTATTAAGTACATTTTTATTTAATTTTTCATCGCTTATGTCCTTGTTCCTTGCTTTGAAACTATCCCTTATTATGCTTTTGTAATCTTCAAGTTTTGGTGATTTAGCAGGGTTTATTATTGTAAACCTGTCAGTGTTTTTAATCCCTGCTTGCTTAATATTGCTGAGTATTTTCTGCTCATTTCCAAGCAGGATAAAACTGCTATCATTGACATCCTGGAAAAAATCAAGAGCTTCTGCAAGCCTGATGTCATCCCCGTCACTAAATACTATGCGTTTACTGATTTTTTTTGAATGCTCCAGCAGCTCGTTAAATAACTCGCCGCCACTGATTTTTACTGCCAATTTACTGCTCCCTTCAGTTTGCCTGTTTTTTTAATGTTTAATGCAATTATTATTGTTTATAAAAAACCTATATTTAATTTAAATTATATCGAACCAGCTTTATCACGTAAGTTAAATAAATATGCTAATAGGTTTTTTCAAAAATAAAACGCCCTTTTACGGGATTAAAAAATTCTTCAAAATAAATTAGTTTTTCTTCTGCCTTATATAATACTGTCCAGAAAGTGCGCAGGTAATTGATAACTTTTTTTGCGCTTTCATCAAGCCCAAGCAGCTTTTCAGTATCCCTGTCCGGCATGTCAGCTTCAAGTATCCTTTTTGAATGAACCAGTTTTATATCAAGAATCTCAGTTATAATTTTTGTAAAAGAATTTGCTGAAAGCACTTTGTCTGTAATTTTGCCTGTTACATCTGCAGGAAAATAAGCTTTTGTAATGTAAAGCGGCGAGCCATGTGCAAAAACCAGCCTTTTTACAAAAAGTATTTTTTCACTTTCTTCAAGTTTTAAAATTTTCTTTATAGCCGGCTTGGGCTCAATAACTTTATTTGCAAGTATTTTATTAACAGTTTCAATACCTTCAATCTTTAACTGGTCAATAATGCTTGAAACTTTCTGCAGCGAATGTGTTTCTATGGGATTTCTTATAAAAGTCCCTTTACCCCTGTGGCGGGTTATATACCCGTTTATTTCCAGTTCATGCAATGCCTGTCTTACAGTAATCCTGCTCAAACCGTAAGTTCTACAGAGCTCCATTTCACCCGAAAGCTTAAATCCTTCCGGAATGCTGCTGTTTTCTATGCTCTCTGCAAGCTTTTCATAAAGCTGGTAATAATAAGGGACTTTTAAATTTTTATTTATTTTTATATTCTCTAACATTGTCATAACATTATAACATATATTAAATATTAGACAATCAATTTTAAATTATTTATGTTTAATTTTAAGCAGGATAAATTGATTTTTTATGCGTAAAATATCTGCAGGCTAACCGCTTTTCCTGAAATACCTTGTATAATCAGAAATTGCATTAAAAGTATTTTTATTCTTTGTGTATGTAAAAAGGTCCGTTTCTTTGCCCCCTACTTTGCGGCATGGATTATCCAGGGCATTGTGAAAATCAAGTTCAGTAAGGTTGTATTTATTCTTCATCAGGTTATAAATATTGGTATTTTTATCGCAATAATCAATTTCTTCAATGCTTCCGACAAAATTGCATATTTCAAAAAGCGCATCAAAAGGCCCGCTTGATGCATGGACAAAATTATTTGCAACATTTATATTCTCTATGCCGTAATCAGCGGAATTTTTATAAAGAGTTGCCCTTATTGAGCCGTCTAAAGCGTTTTGAGGGAAAGTGTCGCCAACAAAATTATTCCTGAGTTTTATCCAGCCGGTATCTGTCTGCAGCAGAAACAGCACAATCCTGCTTTCAGTATTTGTATAATGCTGTAACTGGTTGGGATGAAATCCGTTGATAAGAATAACATTTTCCTCATTTATGTAATGCGGCTGAATATAAAACCCTTCCCCTATCCTTATGGAGTTTTTAGAATACCACATTTCAGTAAGCATTCTATCATCAACATTTTTATAACGATTTATTACCTCATGCCCCCCAAGTATTTTGTGATTGTAAAGGTCTTTTATTGAAAGGACTTCCTTTATCTTCTCTTTCTGTGCATCATCAACAAGCACAGAGCCTTTTACAGAAAATTTATTAATAAAGCCATAATGCCGTTCCATTATCCTTGAATTATTTAAAAAACTGCCGCTAAGGGCAACTATTCCTGCAATATCAATATTAAAATTATTGATTTCATTTAATACAAAAGAAAGCAGAGATTTTATTAAGTTGATATTTTTTATATGAAAAAACTCAGATTTTAAAAAAAACAGTGTTTCATTTTCTCTGGAGCAGGAGCTAAATTCCTTAATTACAGATACTTCATTATCAGACTTCACAGAGTCTGCAATTTTTTGTCCAATCTGTTTATCATCCAATTTGTAATGTCCTTCCGTTTGAATGCAAAAAAAACCTCTATGATTTTATACGATTTTTAAATTAATTGCGATATTTTTTTTAAAATAAATTAATTCGTAATTTATTGCAGTATTTAAAATGGAATAAAAAAAGTTGCAGAAAAAGAGCTGGTTATTTTTTAATACCGGATATCATAAAATATGCAAATTCGGAAAAAAGATTTGGGCTGGCGCAGCCGGGAATATTTCTTTTGCCAAACCCTGTATAATGCTGCCGGGAAATAATTATGTTTTCTTTTTTGCAAAAATCCTTAAAATCCTTTATCGTAAACAAATGAATGTTTGGGGAGTCATACCATTCGTAAGGCAGGACTTTTGTTTTTGGCATTCTTCCGGAAAAGAATATAGTAAGCCTTATGGGAAGGTATGCAAAATTGGGAAAACTTATAATAACATTCCTGCCAAGTTTTATAATCTGTTTTACCACCGCATCAGGCTTTTCCATTATCTGTATTACATCATGGGCAATTATGTAATCAAATGAGTTTTCCGGGTAGTCCGCAAGATCGGTATTTATATCACCCTGTATCACGGAAAGCCCGCGCGATATTGCTTCATATACTTTTTCGCTATTAATATCTATACCCTGGGATTTTGTCATTCTGGCACTGTTAAGCTCAACTAAAAAATCCCCGTTTCCGCAGCCAAGGACAAGCACCTTGCTGTTTTTATCTATCCAGTTATTTATTATCTCAAATCTTCGCATATGCCTTCTGCCTCCGCATTTCCTGCAGCAGTTAAATTATAAAATTGTCAGTCTTCCAGCCCCCCTGTAAAGCCCTTAACAAGTGATATCAGCTTTTTATCCTCGATAAGAAAAGAATCATGCCCGTATGGTAAATCCAGGTCCACATAAGTTGTATCAACTCCATTAATTTTTAATGCCTTGACAATCTGCATTGACTGCTGGCCGGGATACAGCCAGTCTGATTTAAAAGAAAGAACAAGGCACCTTGACTTTACCCTGCTCATTGCCTCAACAAGATTCTTATAACCCTGGCTTAAATTGAAATTATCCAGTGCTTTTGTAATGTAAAGATATGAATTCGGGTCAAATCTTTTAATGAAACTTTCACCCTGGTAATAAAGGTAACTTTCAACTTCAAATTCTTTGGTAAAATCTATAAAACTTTTTTTTATCCTGTTTTTATTTATGAAGTCACGCCCGAATTTTTTATGCATCAATTCTTCACTAATATATGTTATATGCCCTATCATCCTTGCAATCGAAAGCCCTATATCCGGTCTTTTGCCCATACAGCTCTTATCATAATAATTGCCGTTATTCCATGCGGGATCACTTATTATTGCATATCTTCCTATACTGTTAAAAGCTATCTGCTGTGCAGTGTGCCCGGCTGCTGCCGCAATTATTATTGCCCCTTTGGCAGTTTCCGGGTAAGCCACTATCCATTGCAGCGCCTGCATACCTCCCATTGAGCCCCCTGCAATGCAGAAAAGCTTTTCTATGCCCAGATGTTCAAGAAGCTTTTTCTGGGGTTTTAGCATATCGTTTATTGTAATCTCTGGAAAAGAAAGTCCGTACGGCTTTTTCGTTTCAGGATTTATAGAAGAAGGGCCAGTGGAACCCTTGCACCCTCCTATAACATTTGAACATATTACAAAATATTTATCAGTATCAAAAGGCTTTGCCGGCCCGATCATTATGTCCCACCAGCCGGGTTTTTTATCAGATTCGGAGTTAAAGCCTGCAGCATGGGCATCGCCTGAAAGTGCATGGAATATAAGCACTGTATTATCCCTTTTTTTGTTTAAATTGCCGTAGGTTTCATAGGCAATCGTTACCGCAGTCAGTTTCTGTCCGCTGTCAAGCAGCAGCTGGCTGCCCGGACCTTCAAACGTAATATACCTGGTATTTACAATGTTTTTTCTTTCCATAAATTTTTCAGCTTTTTTTTCTGCTTAAGCCTTACATTAAACTTGATTTCAATAAAATATTACAACATTCATAATATGCCCCTAATATAAGCTTCTACCATATTGTTTTATTTGTAATTGACAATATAATACTAATAAACTATCATTATTGCAATCAGCCTGTAATTAAAACATATACTATTAAAATGATAGTAATTATATTAATATTATTACTTTAGTCAATAAAGGTAAAGCTGTTAAATAAAAATGAGCGATACATACAGCATAAATATTAAGGGAATAGTCCAGGGTGTGGGTTTCAGGCCATTTATATGGAGGCTCTTTAATGAGCTTGGAATAAAAGGTTTTGTTACAAACACTACTGAGGGTGTCTATATTGAGCTCAATGCAAAAAACAGATCTGAAGTTGCTTCCATATGCAGCAGCATTGTCATGAAAAAACCGGGACCTTCTCTTATTGAGGAAATAACCTTTGAAAAAACAGGGAAAAAAACATTTAAAGATTTTTCAATTTCAGAAAGCCTTGAATCCGGGCAAAGGTTCCAGCTTATTTCCCCTGATATTGCAACATGCAAGAGCTGCCAGGCAGATATTTACCGTTACCGGGATAAAAGAAGATATTTTTACCCATTTACTAACTGTACCAACTGCGGCCCAAGATTTACCATAATTGAAAAAATGCCCTATGACAGGAAAAACACAACTATGCGCAAATTTAGGATGTGCCCTGAATGCGGCACGGAATACCGCAACCCTTCAGACAGGAGATTTCACGCGCAGCCGAATGCATGTTCTGAATGCGGTCCGGTTCTGTTTCTTACAGACAATTCTGGCAAAATACTTGATAAAAAAAATCCCCTTAAAAAAGCGTCCGGATTACTTAAAAATGGTAAAATCATAGGCATTAAAAGCCTTGGAGGTTTCCAGATTGCCTGCAGCGCATTGTCCGGGGCAGCAGTTAAAAAGCTGAGGGCCAGAAAAAACAGACCTTTTAAGCCATTTGCTGTAATGTTTAAGGATATTGGCATGGTAAAAAAATACCTTGAGGTTTCAAGGCAGCAGGAGTCGAGCTTAAAATCTTCCGCTGCCCCCATTGTACTGCTGCGCAAGAAAGTGCAAAGTTTTACTGGTTTGCCTGAAATTGCTTCACTGGCAGAGCAGGTTTCATTTTATAATAAATATGAAGGCGCCATGCTGCCATACACCCCCCTGCACCATCTGCTGTTTTCATTAACTGATTTTCCGCTTGTTATGACCAGCGGGAATGTCTCAGAGGAACCGATTGCATCACTGAATGATGAAGCCATTGAGAAACTCAATAATATCTGCGACTATTTTTTAATCAACGACAGGGATATATTTTCCAAATATGATGACTCTGTTTTAAAAATTTCCTCCGGCAGGCAAATGCTTATGCGAAGGGCAAGGGGTTTTGCGCCTTATCCTGTCAAGCTTGATATTAACATAGGCAACAGGGCAGTATTTGCTGCCGGGGCAAATGAAAAAAATACTTTTTGCCTTCTTACAAAAAATTATGCGATTTTAAGCCAGCATATTGGCGATTTGGAAAATCCTGAAAGCCTCGATTTTTACAGTTTTACTTTTAAAAATTACCTGGACCTTTTTGGCATAGATAAGATTGACCTGGTAGCATATGACAGCCACCCTGATTACGGCTCCACCAGATTTGCACAAGACAATTTTAAAAAAACCAAAAAAATCAATATACAGCATCACAGTGCGCATATCGCAGCAGTGGCGGCAGAAAACCATCTTTTTAAAACCGGCAATATGCAAAATACAGGCAGCAACAAAACTTCTAATGCAGTTCTCGGGTTTTCCTGGGACGGTACAGGCTACGGTGATGACGGAAAAATATGGGGCAGCGAGATACTGGTAATGCAGGATAATTTTAAAACCGGGCAAAATTTACCGCCGGACTTTAAAAGAATAGGCCATTTAAGGCAAAAAATTCTTCCCGGCGGTGACGCAGCAATTAAAAAGCCTTACAGGATGGCCTTTGTATATTTATATGAAATATTTAAAAAGGAAAAAAATAATAATAACATTGATTTTGAATCTTATTTTTTTAAGCATTTTCCTTTTTATAAAAATATTATAAGCAGCACTGAAACCAATATAATAAAATCCCAGATAGAAACAGGGTTCAATTCACCACTGACAACAAGTATGGGCAGATTTTTTGATGCGGTAAGCTCAGTTTTAAACCTCACACACACAGCAAGCTATGAAGGTGAAGCAGCAGTTCATCTTGAAATGGCTGCAGCTGAAAAAGTGCAAGGTTATTATAAAATAAATATTACTTCTGTTGTAAACGGCTCTGGCGGCACAAGTGGAGGGGCAGCGCCTGAAAAAAATAACTGTGAAAAAACCGGTATAGACTTCCCTTCTTTTGAGATTGATGACTTCAGCATATTCAGCCAAATTGCCGGTGATATTGGGAAAAAAATTCCTGCTCCTGTAATTGCAGCAAAATTCCATAATACGCTTGCAAGGATTATATTAATAATTTCCCTCAATGTGCGCAATTTAACAAAAATTAACATGATTGCACTTTCAGGCGGGGTTTTCCAGAACAGTTTTCTTTTTGAAAAAGCTTTAAAAGCTTTAAAAAGACATAAATTTGAAGTTTATTCCAATTACAGGGTGCCCGTAAATGACGGCGGTATTAGCCTTGGCCAGGCTTATATGGCGGCAATGCACCTTATCATGGGTGATAAATAATGGTTATAATGACTTATAATTATTCTCAATCACCATAATTATATAAAAATAACTTAAAGGAGTGTTTTTAAAAACCGTCAAATATTATAAAATCTTATTTCTTATAATAAATATATTTGAAGTAAAGGTGAATATACATGTGTCTTGCTATACCAGCAGTGGTTAAAAAAATAAACAGGAATATTGCCGAGATTGAAAGCCTTGGCGTTTTAAAAAAAATAGATATATCCTTGGTTCCGGATGTACGGAAAGGTGATTATGTAATTGTACATGCAGGATTTGCAATCCAGGTTATTGATAAAGAAGAGGCTCTCATAACAGAGGATTACTGGAAACAGTATTTTACTGATGAGGCAGGCTTTGAGGATAACGAAGAAGAATATTTTGAAGCTGGCGATAATGAAGACGTCCAGTAAAGGCTGTCTGCATTGTTTTTAATAATTGATTAGCCGTTGCCGGCGGAATGCTTTTTACGTTATTCTTTATATAAATTTTTTCGGCAAGCCTTTTCAGATGATTGTATTTTATTGAACCTGTCCGGCATTTGGGAAACGGTCATAAAAAAAGAATAAAAATTCTGCATAAAATGCAAAAAGGTGCCGGATTTTAAAGTAAGGATTAGATAATGAAAAAACAGGTCGAAAGTATTCTTGAAGAAATAAAAGATTTAAATAAAAATCTTGTTTTTAAGAAAAAATATAAAACCTTAAAAATAATGGAGGTTTGCGGCACACACACAATGGCAATTGCAAAACATGGAATCAGGCAATTAATACCAGCCAGCATTGATCTTATAAGCGGTCCGGGATGCCCGGTTTGTGTAACGCCCATAAGGGAAATAGATAAAATAATTGAAATAATAAAGAAATATGATGCCACTGTTTTTACTTTTGGCGATATGATGCGCGTACCCGGCACAAACTCAAGCCTTCTTGCAGAAAAAGCCCGGGGCAAAAAAATTAAAATCTGCTACAGCCCGACAGACGCATTGGATTTTGCTGAAAGTAACCCGGATAAAAAAATAATTTTTCTTGCTATTGGTTTTGAAACAACCATACCGTTAACCGCTGTTATTGTTAAAAGAGCTTTTGAAAAAAAACTAAATAATTTTTTTGTATATTCTACACATAAGACCCTGCCCCAGGCGCTTAATGCCCTGCTTTCAGACAGCTGCATAAACATTGGCGGTTTTTTAATGCCGGGCCATGTTTCAGCAATAACCGGGTCGTCAATGTATGAGGGCATACCGCAAAAATACGGCATTGCCTGCGTTATAAGCGGCTTTGAGCCCGAAAACATACTTCTTTCCATCCATGCCATTTTAAGACAGATTACAGGAAATGATTTCAGGGTGGAAATCATGTACAAATCAGTCGTAAGGCCTGAAGGCAATCCTGTAGCTTTTTCATTGATATTTGATGTATTTGAACCTGCAGATTCAGAATGGAGGGGCCTTGGCCTTATCTTGGGCAGCGGGCTTGAACTTAAAAAAAAGTTTGAGGGATTTGATGCAAAAAAAATCTTTCCTGTTGCAAATCCCGTATCCTGCGAACCTCCAGGGTGCCGCTGCGGTGATGTTATTAAAGGTATAATAAAACCATTTGATTGTAAAAAGTTTGGAAAATCCTGCACCCCGGAAAACCCGGTTGGGGCATGTATGGTTTCAAGTGAGGGAACCTGCGCAGCATATTTTAAATACATGGCAGGAATTTAAGGCATCAGTCATAAAAGAAATCAGAAAGGCAGCATTTTTCATCCTGTTTTATGGCTTTAGCAAAGCAAAAAGAATGATTATAAATATGAAAGACAATAAAAACAATTCAATACTTCTTTCGCATGGTGACGGCGGAGTAAAGACCGGCAGGCTGATTTCTGAAATAATCGGCCCTGCGCTTAAAAACAATATTTTAGACAGGCTTGAAGACAGCGCTATAATACCATGCAGAGGCGCAAAAGCCGCGTTTACTACTGACAGTTTTGTTGTAAGCCCCTTATTTTTTCCGGGCGGTGACATAGGAAAACTTTGTGTGTGCGGAACAATAAATGATCTTGTTACAAGCGGCTGCAGGCCGGCAGCCCTGAGCCTTTCATTTATTATTGAGGAAGGCCTTGATATAAATGTTTTTAAAAAAGTTCTTGAGTCGATAAAAAATACGCTTGAAGAAGCAGGAGAAGGCATAAAAATTGTAACAGGTGATACTAAAGTCGTTGAAAAAGGAAATGCAGATAAATTATTCATAAATACAAGCGGCATAGGTTTTATTGAAGATGGCCCTGGTATATCCCCTTCAAATATAAAAGAAGGCGACAATATAATAATAAACGGCAATATTGCTGACCATGGCATATGCATCTTAAACTGCCGCCAGGAATTTGGCTTCAAGGCAGATATAAAAAGCGACTGTGCCCCTTTAAACAGCCTTGTAAAAGATATTAAAGATGCAGCCGGCAGCGGATTGCACGCTTTAAGGGATGCCACCCGGGGCGGCCTTGCACGTGTTCTTATAGAACTGTCCGGAAGTTCAAAAATGAATTTTGATATATACCAGGACAAAATCCCAATTCAAAGACAGACGAGGGGAATATGTGAATTTTTGGGAATGGATCCCCTCTATATTGCCAATGAAGGTAAAATGGTTGTTTTTGCAGAAGAAAAAAACAGCATACGCATACTTGACGCAATGAAGAAAAACAGGTATGGAAAACATTCTGCAATAATTGGCAGGGTCAAAGGCATTAAAGATAAAAACAGGAATGCCTCAGTAACACTTATTACAGAGCTTGGCACAAAAAGAGTGCTTGATCTTCATTACAGCGAGCAGCTTCCAAGGATTTGTTAAACCGGAATAACCGCATAAAGCTTTAATGCAATTCTTTTTTAATAAGATTTATTATTTCAGGGATTTTTTCTGCTATCTCCGGGGACAGCCTGTCACTGTAGCCAATATTTTTTGGCTTTATCCCAATAATCATGATTTGCTTGTTAAGATTTAAGGTTTTTAAAAGCTCAAACACTTCAGCAAGGTCCATATCGTGCATTGAAAAACTCTTAAATGGCCTGGTCTTTGAATTTACTGACTTTATGTCATCAAAACTGAATACTTTAATTTCACCAATTTCCTGGCCAGCATCCACAGCATCGACTATTATTGCTTTATCAGCATCTTTTAATAAAAATATAAGGTCAACACCTGATGTGCCGCCATCAATGATTTCAATATTATTTGCCCCTTTTAAGCTATCATGCTTTCTTAATTCCTCTATTACTTTAACACCAATGCCGTCATCTCCCATAAAAAGATTGCCGAACCCTATAATTTTAATAATATTTCCTCCGGCGCCTTCATTGGCCCGGATATTTTCTTTAATAGAATTTTGCCTATTGTTTAAATTTTCACCTGAATTTAAATCTTTGTCCACTTTTTAAAAATCCTTTTTTTATTAATTAAATAAAATAATAACTTAAGCAAGGCACTGTAAATATGATTATTACAGTTATGCAAAATTATACAAAAAAATTTATCATATAACCTTTGCTGCAAATAGCCTGCCGGCTGGTAATAAGTTATTTAAAAAAGTGTTTTAATTATATCACTGTAAATATTACATTGAAACAATTATAACAAATATATTTTCACATATTTTATAAAAAACAATAATTTTTTACTCTAAAATTATTGTTTTTTCAGTTAAAAAGTGTATACTACATTATTCGGTAAAAAGGCTTTAACTTAAATTATTTTGTACAATTTATTCCGGTAATATTAAATCATTTATACTAAGGGAGAATATTTTTGGAAGAAAAACAAAATCCTGGAAAAATCTGTTTTGTGCGCAGACACTGTCAGCCTCATCATTTTTTCGCCTGTTATAGCTTCAAAAGCAAAAGCCGGCCAGTTTGTTGTAGTCAGAGCCTCAGAAGAAGGAGAACGGATCCCGCTCACAATTGCTGAAAGTGATGCTGCTGCCGGCACAATTAACCTAACCATTTTAAAAAGAGGCAAAACATCAAGTCTTTTATGCTCACTAAATAAGGGGGATTATATAACAGACGTTGCCGGACCTCTTGGAATACCCTCAGAAATAGAAAAGTTCGGCACTGTATGCATTATTGGCGGCGGTGTAGGAATAGCTCCTACTGTTCCTATTATAAAAGCAATGAAAGAAGCTGGAAACTATGTAATTTCAATTATAGGCGCCCGCAATTGCAGCGGCCTTATTTTTGAAGATACAATAAAAAAATACAGCGACCAGTATCATGTATGCACCGATGACGGGAGCATGGGCTATAAAGGTTTTGTTTCCGGATTCCTGTCACAATATCTCAAGGAAAATCCTGGTAAAAAACCGGACAGAGTTGTCGCTATAGGACCCGTACTCATGATGAAAGCAGTTTGTGATGTTACAGGGCCTGGCGGCATTAAAACCATTGTTTCCCTTAACCCTATAATGGTTGACGGAACCGGCATGTGCGGTTCCTGCAGGGTGGAAGTTGATGGAAAAACCAGGTTTGGCTGCGTTGACGGCCCTGAATTTGACGGCCACCTTGTTGATTTCGGGCTTTTAAACTCAAGGCTTAACATATACTGTGATGAGGAAAAAGTATCAAATGAGAAATATATGGAGAAACACGAATGCAAAATGAAAATTTAAAACCGGCCAGGAAAAAAATTCCACGCAATAAAATAGCTGAACAACAGCCGGCATCAAGAATAAAGAATTTCAGTGAAGTAGAACTTGGATTTACTACTGAACAGGCGCTTCTTGAAAGCGAAAGGTGCCTTATGTGCAAAAAACCAAAATGCACAGACGGCTGCCCTGTTGAAATTGATATTAAAGGTTTTATTGAACTTATAAAAGAGAAAAGGTTCAGTGAAGCCCTGGAAAAAATAAGGGAAAAAAATACAATGCCCGGTATTTGCGGAAGAGTTTGCCCGCAGGAGGACCAGTGTGAAAAAACTTGTATTCTTGGAATAAAGAATGAACCTGTTGCCATAGGAAAGCTTGAAAGATTCCTGGCAGATTATGGAATAAAAAACAGCAAAAATAACAGCCAGGGAGATACTGGTTTAAAAAATAACAACAGCAAAAAAATAAAAGCTGCAGTTATTGGCGCAGGTCCTGCAGGGTTAACATGCGCCGGGGAACTCGCCAAAATGGGCTATGCCGTGACACTTTTTGAAGCACTCCACAAAGAAGGTGGGGTTCTTGTTTACGGCATACCTGAATTCAGGCTTCCCAAATCAATTGTTGAGGGTGAGGTTGAATATGTTAAAAGCCTGGGAGTTGAAATAAAACTAAACTCAATTGTAGGAAAAACTTATACAATTGACGAGATTCTTGAAAGCGGCTACAGCAGCATATTTATTGCAACAGGAGCAGGGCTGCCGTATTTTCTTGGTATACCCGGGGAAAATTTAAATGGCGTTTACTCTGCAAACGAATATCTTACCAGGGTAAACCTCATGAAAGGCTATCTTTTCCCCGCCTGGGATACGCCTGTAAAAAAAGCCAGTATTGTCTCGGTTATTGGAGGCGGAAATGTTGCACTTGACTCCGCAAGAACTGCAAAAAGGCTCGGAGCAGAAAAGGTTTACCTTATATACAGGAGAAGTGAAGTTGAAATGCCCGGTCGCATAGAGGAAATAAAACATGCAAGGGAAGAAGGCATTGAAATGGTATTTTTAACAAATCCTGTTGAAATAAAAGGTGAAAATGGATGGATTAAAAAAATAACCTGCATAAGAATGGAGCTTGGCGAACCGGATGAAAGCGGCAGGAGAAGGCCTGTTAAAATCCCCGGCAGCGAATATGATATTGATACCGGCATTGCGGTTATTGCAATTGGACAGGGCGCCAATCCTGTGCTTACCCAGACATCCCCCGATATTGGTTTAAACAAATGGGGCAATATTATTGCTGATGATATTGGAAAAACGAATAAAAAAGGCGTTTTTGCCGGCGGGGATATAGTAACGGGCGCAGCGACTGTAATACTTGCAATGGGCGCAGGAAAAGTTGCTGCAAGGGCTATGGACAACTATATGAAGACAGGAGTTTGGTAATATCTAAAAGATGTTTTTATGATGAAAGGTAATTAGCATTATGTTAAAAAGATTTTCCGGTATTTTTGTTTTATTTTGTATAGTATTTATTTCAGTATTACCTGTCAGCGGATGCAAAAGTGCTGCAGATAATATTGCCATAAATATTGGTTCTTTAAAAGGGCCTACTTCAATCGGCATGATTAAACTCCACGAAGAAAAGCCTTCACTGGGCAAAAGTTTTTCTGCAAATTATGAAATTGTAGCTAGCCCGGATATTATGATTTCCAAAATTCTTTCAGGTGAAATGGACCTTGCTACACTGCCGACAAATGTCGCTGCAAAATTATACAATAAAGGCACAAATTTAAAACTTGCTGCAATTATTGGTTATGGTACCCTCTATATAGTATACCAGAATATTTCAATTTCGGGCTGGGAGGATCTTAGAGGCAAAAAAATATATGTTTTATCAAAAGGATCGACTCCGGATATTTTATTAAGATATATTCTTGAAAAAAATAACCTGGAACCCGGCAGGGATGTAGAGCTTGACTATTCTCTTGAACAGGTTGAAATCTCACAATTAATGATATCAGCAAAAGCAGACATCGCTATACTCCCTGAGCCATTTGTTTCTCTTGCAATCAATAAGAATGATAAAATTAAAATAGCCTTTGACATGGAAAAAGAATGGGGCAAGATCCAGGGCGGCTCCAGGCTTCCGATGTCATGCCTTGTTGCTGCCTCAGACAGTGTTTTAAACAATTCAGCAATAATGGATAAATTTTTTAATGCCTATAAAAGCAGCATTGATTGGGTAAACAGTAATCCCGGGCAGGCTGCAAAGCTCATAGAAAAATTTGATATAGGAGTAAATGCAGCAATTGCTTCAGAAGCAATACCGAGATGCAATATAGAATTTTCAAGCGCAGAAAATTCAAAAAATGAAATCAGCAACT
>VGAZ01000022.1 GCA_016870615.1 Actinomycetota bacterium
AGAAATACTGGTTAGCTTATTTAAAGACACACTTTTGGGTATGGGCTTTGACCTTGACAGGCAACCCAACATAATCCTTGATGTCAGCGAGCGCAAGAATAAATCACCAAGGGCTTTCTGTGCAACAGTTAAAGTGCCTGGTGAAATTTATCTTGTGGTTATGCCAAAAGGCGGACAGGATGACTTTGAGGCGATGTTTCATGAAGGGGGGCATGCAGAGCATTTTGCAAATACAAAAGAAAACCTTGATTTTGAATTTAAGTTTTTAGGGGACAATGCCGTTACGGAAGGCTATGCTTTTACACTTGAACATCTTATGCAAAGCACTATGTGGCTATCAGGTTTTCTTAAAATGGCGCCTGATATGTCAAAAAGATTTGTATATTTTTCAAATATTTCAAAGCTCTGGTTTTTAAGAAGATATGCAGCCAAATTAAAATACGAGCTAATGCTGCATGACGGCAAAGGTCTTGCCGGAAGGGACGAAATTTACAGCCAGGTCCTGGGCGATGCAGTTATGATGAGCTATGGCCCCCAGGATTATTTGAAAGATGTTGATGAGGGTTTTTACTGTACAAATTACATCAGGGCCTGGATATTTGAAGCACAGCTCAAGGACTATATGTGCAGGAAGTTTGGTTATGAATGGTTTGCGCAGAAAAAGGCAGGGAGTTTTTTAAAGGAGATCTGGAGCTACGGCCAGAAATATGGACCGGAGGAAGTACTGTGCCAGCTTGATTTTAGAGGGCTTGATATTTCATATCTGGTGGAAAACCTTAAAGAACAAATAAGTACAGGCCCCTGATATGAAAAAGTTTTAATCAATATATATTATTATGCAAAATTGGGCCCGGTTGGAAAGATTAAATAATGCAGGGCTAAAACACAAATTCTATTTAGCAAAAGATGAAAGGAAAAGGAATTGGATTTAAAGGAGAAAATAAGGAATATTCCGGATTTCCCGAAAAAAGGCATTGTTTTCAGGGATATCACCCCCCTTATAAGAGACGGGGCCGCATTAAGGCAGGCAGTTGATGAAATGGCAAAAAAGTATGATGGCATCAAAATTGATGCAATTTTAGGGGCAGAGGCAAGAGGCTTTATGTTTGGAGCGGCCATTGCATACAAGCTTGGATGCGGATTCATTCCGGTAAGAAAACCGGGCAAGCTTCCATATAAAACATACAAAGTATCATATGATCTTGAATATGGCAGCAATACTGTGGAAATGCATACCGATGCCGTAAAGCCGGGGGACAATATACTTATTGTCGATGACCTTGTTGCAACGGGCGGCACTGCAATGGCCCAGGCAAAGCTTATTGAAGACTGCGGCGGAAAAGTTTGCGGTTTCTGTTTTCTTGTTGAACTTGAGTTCTTAAACCCGAGAAAACTTCTTGAAGGTTATGATGTTTTTTCCCTTATAAAATATGATTCCGAGTAGGCAGGATAGCTTAAATATAATTTATAAATGCGCATATAGTGGTTTTATTGTATTTGAATATAACAGGATATAAAATTGATTATTATTAATGCATATTATATTTGCACACATATGTTTTTCTAAATAAAGGAGGAAATACAAATGGCGGCAAAAAAAGAAAAGAAAAAAGGCGGAAATGGCGAGGACAGGCTGGATAAGGAAGCGCCTGTTGATGAAGAGGCAAGAAAAAAGGAAGAAGCTGAACTTATAAATAAACTGCAGGAGGAAATAGACAAGCTTACAACAAAGGATATTGTAATGCAGATGATGATGTCCTTATCAAGCCTTGCATACAAGAAGATGGGAATTCCCGCCGGAACTAATGACAAATATAAAGATAAGGCACAGGCAAAGCTTGCTGTTGACTGTTTTGATGCGCTTTTTAAAGTCCTGTCTGAGGAAATAAGTGCACAGGAAGCTGAAAATCTAAAATCTTCACTGTCAAACCTTCAGCTTAATTTCGTCAAAACTTTTATGTAACAAGAGCTTTCCTTAAACAGGAATTTTATAGAAATAAAAAATAATCAAAAATAAATTCAGGCAATAAAAAAGAAAGGCAATAATTATGGCAATATGGAAATGCAGCTCCTGCGGTTATGAAAAAGACAGCAGGTGCAAACCCAGGAAATGTGAATGCGGAGCAAAAGAAAGTTTTACTAAAAAAGAATAAAAGGCCGCCATTTGCAGCTTATGCCCACTCAGCAAAAGCAATTATGAATCCATTACAGTCTTCTATTAAAAATTCCCTCATCCTGTACTGGGTGTCACTTAGCTCGCTTACAACTTTTACCCTGTCTTTTATCCAGTTATAAAGGGGCTCTATGGAGTCAACTTCAATATATATAATAACTGAGCCGCCTGATTCCGTTTCCGGAAATGCTGGTATTTTATCTTTCAGGCTTTTCTTTGACTGAAACATTAGCTCGACATCTTCGCATCTCATAAGCGCCCAGTCAAACTGCCCCTTTTTTGGATCAGTTAAAACAAGCTCAAAACATCCAAGTGTAGACTGGTAAAATTCTATTGTTTTGTTCACATCATCAACAATAAGATTTGGCGTAAGTTTTTTAAGCATGTTTATATCCCCTTTCAAGAGTTAAAGCAGTTTGGTTATGCCGCTAAAAAATTAATAAATATTTTATGTCTTTTACCATTATAGAAAGTTTTTTTATTTTTAAAAAACATTTTTTATTTTTTAGCATAAAATATATTAAAATTGCAGGTTTTATCTCCAAAAACATGCGCATTTTTTGCCTCAGGGCTTTGCTGATGCCATCATTTACTGAATTTGCTTAAAATTTAAAAAAACCGGGTGTAAAAATAGTTACAAATATGTCCCGTATTTTGCTATAATCTTTTAAAATTATTTTCGCAAGTATTAAAAAGAAAGGGTGGCCATGCAAATTTCTGACCTTCCAAAATACCCCCTCAGCCAGGATGAAATAACTGTTATAAATGAGGTAATAAAAAAATACAGGGATAAAAAAGGCGCTCTCATTCCCGTTCTCCAGGAAATACAGAAAAACATCGGGTTTTTGCCTGTTGAAGTGCAGAAAAAAATAGCTGCAGAGTTAAATATTGCCGAGAAAGAAGTATACGGAGTTGCAACCTTTTATTCATTTTTTTCTATGATACCGAGAGGCAAAAATGATATACGCGTATGCCTTGGGACAGCATGTTTTGTAAAAGGCGGCAAGAAGATTGCTGATAAGATACAGAAAGAGCTGGGCATAAAACCTGGACAGACAACTCTTGACAGGAAATATTCACTCCAGGTAAACAGGTGCGTGGGTGCATGCGGTCTTGCCCCCATAATTATTATAAATGATAAAATCTATCAGAAGGTAAAAACGGAAGAAGTTATGGATATAATTTATTCTTATAATAAATAAAAAGGCAGGAGTAATTTATTTATATGAAGGGATATTAAAATAGTGGGCAATAAAAAAGAAAAAATAAAGTCAGCCGGCCAGCTAATAAAAATAAGGGATGAGTTAAAAAACGCCAGCGCTCTTGACGGTGTTGCTAAAAAGCATAAAATAACGGTTCATCTTGGCACATGCGGAATTGCAAGCGGCGCCGACATTATAAAGGAGGCCGCAGAGCTGGAAATAAATTCAAGGGACAGGCGCTCTATTATGTTTTCCACTTCAGGATGTGTGGGATTCTGCGCTCTTGAACCAATGCTTACAGTACAGTCTTTTAACAGAAAACCGGCAGTATATTACAGCCTTGATGAGCAGAAAATCAAGAAATTATTCCAAAAACACATAGATGGTGGAGAAATAGCAGATGAACTTGAGCCAATCACTGAAGGCTCAAAACTTGCAGATTTTTTCAATTACCAGGAATCAAGGGTGCTTCGCAACAGGGGCAGGATTGACCCGTTTAATATAGAAGATTATATTGCTTATGATGGTTACCTGGGCCTTGCAAAAGCGCTTGAATTTGCCGACAGCAGCGAAATTATCAAAATAATATCTGAATCCGGCTTAAGGGGCCGGGGTGGGGCAGGTTTTCCGACAGGCAAAAAGTGGGAACTTTGCAGGGCTGCAAAATCCCCTTCAGGTATTAAATATGTTGTTTGCAATGGAGATGAGGGGGACCCGGGGGCATTTATGGACAGAAACCTTCTTGAGTCTGATCCCCATTCAATACTGGAAGGCATGATTATATCTGCACTTGCCATTGGCTCAAGACGGGGATATGCTTACATCAGGGCAGAGTATCCTCTTGCTGTTACTACATTTGATCATGCAATAAAGCAGGCAAGAGAGTATGGCCTGCTTGGAGATAATATACTTGGCAGCAGTTTCTGTTTTGATATTGAGATCTACCAGGGGGCCGGAGCATTTGTGTGCGGGGAGGAGACAGCGCTGCTGGCAAGCATTGAAGGAAAAAGAGGGATGCCAAAACCCAAACCGCCGTTTCCGGCAAATGAGGGCCTGAATGGCATGCCAACCCTTATAAATAATGTTGAGACTTTTTCAAATATTGCACAGATAATTTTAAACGGGGCAAAATGGTTTAACAGCATAGGAACAGAAACCAGCAAAGGCACAAAGATATTTGCACTTGCAGGGGCAGTTAATAATGTGGGGCTTGTCGAGGTTCCCATGGGGATGACATTAAGGGACATTGTATTTAAAATCGGCGGCGGAATCGCAGGAGATAATGAATTCAAGGCAGTGCAGCTTGGAGGCCCTTCGGGAGGATGCATCCCTGAAACATATCTCGACATTCCCATTGATTATGAAAAAGTAAAAGAAGCCGGCTCCATAGTGGGCTCAGGTGGCATGATAGTGCTTGATGAAGAGACCTGCATGGCAAATCTTGCCAGGTATTTCATGGATTTTATACAGGATGAATCCTGCGGCCAGTGTGTTCCCTGCAGGATAGGCACAAGGCGCATGCTTGAAATCCTTGAGCGCATCACAAAAGGCAAGGGTGCGGAAGGTGACATTGAAAAGCTTGAAAGGCTTGCCGAAGTCATAAAGGAAACCTCGCTTTGCGGCCTGGGCAAAACTGCGCCAAATCCTGTTTTCAGCACAATTAAGTATTTCAGGCAGGAGTTTGAGGAACATATAATAACCCAGAAATCCTGCGAACGCCTCCATGTAAAGGCTAAGGTTAAAAAGGTATAAAATTGGCATCAATTGGTAATTAATAAGATGTACAGATTTATTCTAAATTGTAAATTATAGACCAGGGAGAAAAAATGCCTGAGAAAAGGTTGATAAGCAGATCAATTAGCGTCCCTAAAAACTTATTTCCGCTGTTGCATGATAAAAAAGTACCATATAACAGCGCCAGCATAGCAGACATGATATACAGGCAGAAACCGCCTGGAAAAAGCTCTGAGAGCATTAAGATACATATCAACAATAAGGCCTTCTTCACGCTTCCGGGTAAAAGTGTTCTTGAAGCCTGCCTTGAAAATGGCATATATGTGCCAAATCTCTGTTTTGACACAAGACTCAAATCCCAGGGGGCATGCAGGCTTTGTGTAGTTGAAATCGAGGGTATGCCAGGCGCTGTTGCATCATGTGTTACCGCGGTAAAAGAGGGTATGAAGATAAAGACGGATACCCCATATATTAGAGAAATGGTAAAAGTCAACCTGGAACTAATAATATCAGACCATCCCCTTGACTGTATGACCTGCCAGGCATGCGGCTACTGTGTGCTGCAGGATCTTGCATATATTTATGATGTAAAAGATATTGCATACAGCGGCAAGGTCCATGAGAAGAAAGTTTTCAGCGATAATCCTTTTATACGCAGGGATAATGAAAAATGTATACTTTGCGGCAGGTGTGTCAGGATGTGTGACGGGGTGGTTGGCGCAAATGCTATAGGCTATGCAGGCAGGGGATTTGAATCAGAAATTATACCCGCCTTTGAGCAGTCACTTCTTGATACAGACTGCGTATTCTGCGGCAACTGTATATCAACATGCCCTGTTGGGGCCCTGCAGTCAAAACCATATATTAAAAAAGCAAGAATCTGGGAGACCGAGGAAGTAAAAACAGTCTGCCCTTACTGTGGCGTAGGCTGTGTATTAAACCTGCAGGTAAAAAATAATACAATAGTAAACGTGGATTCAGATATAGGCGGCAATCCTAACAAGGGCAATCTTTGTGTGAAGGGAAAGTTTGGCCTCGATTTTGTTTCAAGCCCCAAAAGACTGAACTCGCCCATGATAAAGGATAAAAGCGGAAAATTTAAAAAAACCGGTTGGGAAAAATCTGTATCTGAAGTTTCTTCAAAGCTTGGTTCAATTATAAAAAAATACGGCCCTGATTCGGTTGCAGTATTGAGCTCTGCAAAATGCACCAATGAGGAGAATTACCTGATGTCTAAATTTGCCCGTGCAGTTATAGGAACAAACAACATTGACCACTGTGCGCGCCTTTGCCATGCTTCAACTGTTACCGGCCTTATTCCGACATTTGGAAGCGGGGCAATGACAAATTCCATTGATGATATAAAATATGCAGATGCAGCAATTATAATCGGCTCCAACACCACAGAGGCGCATCCCGTTATAGGTTATGAACTTATAAGGTGTGTGCAGGAAAACGGTTTAAAACTTATAGTAATTGACCCGAGGAAAATTCCCATTACAAAATACGCAGAGCTCCATTTAAGGCAGAAGCCCGGAACTGACATTGCAGTGCTTCTTGGACTTATGAATGAAATTTATAAGAACGGGCTGGTTGACAGGGATTTCATAGATAGCCGGACTGAAGGATTCGAGACTTTTAAGGCAAGCTTTGCAGATTACAGCGCCGAAAAGGCTGCAGGTATTTCAGGAGTTGATATAGACAGCCTTATAAAAGCTGCGCAAATTTATGGAAAAGCAAAAAATGCATTGATTTTCTATGCAATGGGCATCACGCAGCATACTTGCGGAACTGAAAATGTCATGGCAATAGCTGATTTGGCGATGATGACAGGAAATGTTGGCCGTCCCGGTGCAGGTGTAAATCCCTTGAGGGGCCAGAATAATGTTCAGGGGGCCTGCGACATGGGGGCTCTGCCCAATATGTTCAGCGGCTATCAGGGTGTTGAAAATGACAATATGAGATGGCGCTTTGAAAAAAGGTGGGAAAAAACTTTGCCCAATAAAAACGGGTTTACCATTACTGAAATAATTGAAGGCGCTGCGGCAGGCAGGATAAAAGCAATGTATATCATGGGTGAAAACCCAATGATAAGCGACCCGGATATCCTTCATATTGCATCAGCTCTTAAAAAACTGGAATTTCTAGTTGTCCAGGATATATTTTTAACTGAGACAGCAGAATTTGCAGATATTATTCTTCCGGGGGCCTGCTTTGCGGAAAAAGACGGGACTTTCACAAATACAGACAGGAGGGTTCAGCGCGTAAGAAAGGCTGTAAAGGCGCCAGGGCTTGCGCTTGAGGACTGGAAAATAATATGCATGTTAAGCAGCGCAATGGGCTATAGCATGGATTACAGAAACCCCTCAGAAATAATGGATGAGATATCAAGCGTTACCCCGATTTATGGTGGAATAAGCTATGACAGGCTTGAAGAAGAAGGTGAGCTAAGGTGGCCATGCCGCCAGCATAATGATCCGGGGACAAGCATTCTTCACACAATAAATTTTACTGGCGGAAAGGGCAGGTTTATACCGGTAACCCACACCCCCCCTGCTGAGATGCCGGATGATAATTATCCCTTTATACTTACAACTGGCAGGATATTGTACCAGTTCCATACAAGGACAATGACCGGCAAAGTCAAAGGTTTAAATGAAATAGCCCCTGCAAATATTGCGCATATTAATGCAGAGGATGCAGAGTCATCAGGTATAAGCGATGGTGATAAAGTAATACTTAAGTCCAGGAGGGGGCAGATTACTGCAGGAGCAAATGTGGATGCAAATATAAAGAAAGGTGTTGTTTTTATTCCGTTTCATTATGCTGACTCTCCTGCAAACATGCTCACAAATCCCGCATACGATAAAAAAGCAAAAATTCCTGAACTTAAAGCATGTGCAGTTAAAATAATGAAGGTATAGCAACCCGGTTGGAAATCTGTTTATAAATATTTTTCCCGGCTTATTAAATCATCCAGGATTATAATATAATTTATAAATGCTAAAACACATTTGTCCGGAAATAAACTGATGAAAAAAAGAACCAACTTCGGCAGGAAAATAAAGATAAAAAAAATAAGGGCATCATCAAAAGTGGAAGAAATGCAGGACATAATACCTGCTGAGCTTTTTCTGACAATTACCTTAAACGGTAATGCAGCTGCAATGATTTCATGCTCGCCCCAAAATCTTATTGAGCTTGCAGTGGGATACCTTATTAACAATGGATATATCAGCAGCTACTCAGATATAAACCTGCTTAAGATATGCCATAAAGAAATAGACTGCATTATAAGCAAAAATGATTTTTTTATAAATATTGAAGTACACACTAACATTAAAATGCAAAGCAACCCCGGCCATCCAAAATTCATAAGTTCCGCGTGCGGCAGCATTGACGATTTTGTATTGAATTCCGGGCTCCAGAAAATTAAAAGCGGTTTTAAAATAAATTATTTGGACGTTCTTAAAATGAATACTGAAAATGCAGGCATGCAGGAATATAAAAAGCAATTTGGCGGTCTTCACAGCGCAGCTCTTTTTAAAGGGGACGGTTCCCTTCTTGCGATGGCAGAAGACATCGGACGCCACAATTGCATTGATAAGCTTGCAGGAAGAATATCGATATCAAAAATTGATGTTAGCGACAAAGTATTATTTACCACAGGCAGGCTGAGCCTGGATGCTGTTTACAAAGTTATTAAAATGAAAATACCTGCAGTTGTCACAAATTCATCAATAACTTACAGCGCTGCTCTTTTTGCAAAAAAAATGAACCTTACGGCAATAGGTTATGCCAGGGGAGGAAGGTTCAATATATACTCTGTGCCTTCAAGAATTATTACCGGGGATAAAATGTGAGTATAAGTAAAAATAATTTATCGGGAATAATACTTGCTGGCGGAAAAAGCAGAAGGTTTGGTTTTAATAAAATTGAAGTAAAGATTGGTAAAATACCTCTTTTTATTGACCAGGTTTTCAAGTTAAGCGATTTCTGCAATGAAGTCTTAATTATTACTTCAGAAAAAAACCGTAAGTTTATAACTTCAGAGCTTAGTAATATTAACGCCTACAGCAAATATTATCCATTTTCAGGGCTTACAGGTATGGAGATTGCAAAAGTGATAAATGATGAAAGATTCTGCAGCAGTGGTTTATTAATTCCGGAGCAGGCCGCGGGCCCTATTATGGGCCTTTATACAGGTTTAAAAAATGCCTGCGGCAAATACAGTATAGTGCTTGCATTTGACATGCCTTTTATATCAAAAAAACTTTTATCTGTTCTTGCAGGCGGCCTGGCCAAAGAAGGAGCAACGCCCGGCATTGATGCACGCATAATAAAAACAGTTAAAGGTTTTGAAGTTCTTTGCGGCTTTTACAACGCATCCTGCCTTAAATATCTGGAGAATAATATTGTAAAGAACAGGTATAAAATATCAGAAATTTTTGATTATATAAAAATTGAGATAGTGGGCCAGGAAGAACTTGATGAAAACAAAATTGACAGCCTTAATTTCTTTAATATAAACAGTGTTGAGGATTATTATAAGTTTATTGATATATGGAACAATAACAAGCCTCAAACCACTGGAAATAAAATTAATGAAAGCCTTAATAAACAGTTTATAAAGAATTGGGAAAGGTTTTATTTAAGGTAAAAAATATCCGGCTTCAAAATATAAAAAACTTGAATTTTTTTATTAGCATAAATACAAATAGCCTGGCTGTTTAGCTGAATCATTTAACCTTTATTTACCGGGTAAAATCGCATCTGTAAGGCGTCCCCCAAGCTTTCCAAGTAAAGACCCGCAAACTGCTGAAACAAAACAAAGAATAAGCAACAAAATATTTATATAAAAAATATCAAATTTAAAAACCTGGACCAGCGCCAGTACAGCGACAGAAATTAAAAGAAAAAATATGCTTAAGTAAATTTTATTTAAAATCATGGGCCTTTTAATTTTTTTAAATCTTGTAATACCATCAATAATTCCTGAAACAAGGCCCGCTGCCACAAAAAATGGAAGAGTCACAGACATAACTGCAGATGTGCCATATAAAGTATTGGTTACTTTACCTGATGTAAAAAAGGATATAAGCACTGCAAGAAATAAAAAAACAGATATGGCCACTGAGAAATGGACAACTATCGGATGCAGGTGCAGTTCAAGAATTTTACGCCTCAGCGGCGAAATATTATCATTAAAAGGTTCAAAATATTTTTTACCGACTCCGCAAGCAGGGCATAAAGTTTTAAGTTTTTTGGGTTTTATCTTATAACCGCATGCTTTGCAAACCATTAAATCACTATTGATTTTATTTTCCATAATTCTTCCTTATTATTTATGATTTTAATTATACATATTATACTATATGATAATAATTATGAATAAGGTTTTCACCTAAAAGAAAATAAACAGCTTAAAATAAATGCTTCAATTATAATTTTGGACAGAAGGAAAGCAAATGGCAGTAAGGCCAGAGCAATCCTTGCGGCATTGAGGCTTTACCAAAATCAGGTAATATAAAAACTATGACATAAATACCGGAATGACCGGCCCGGTTAGTGAAATTTCGAAACTTTTTATAAATACTTTGTTGTCTCTCAAAAATCTTTTCTTTATCAATAGTAATTTTTCCCAATAAATAATTAGGTTGTATTTATCCTATATTATTCTATAATATAATCGAGGTGATATTTAATGCAAATAAATACAAAAGACTTAATCTCATTAACAGAAGCTAACCAGAACTTTTCTAAAGTTGCAAGAACTGTTGATGAAAAAGGTTCAGCAATAATTTTAAAAAACAATAATCCGCACTATATAATTATTGATTTTAAAAAATTCGAGCAACTTGGGCTTTCTGCAGATGATGACCTGGAGTCTATTGCGTCCCGTATTCTAAAAGATAATCTTGAGGCATTTATGGAACTTGCCAGATGAAAAAACTTGATACTGACCAAGTATTATATCTTCATAATCTTATGTGTGATGCAACTGGAGGTTTTCCCGGTATCCGTGATTTAGCAGGCCTGGAATCTGCTATTTATCACGCTTATGCATCCTTTGAAGGAAAAGATCTTTATAAGACTATTGAAGAAAAAGCTGCAAGGCAAGCTTATGGAATTATTAGAAACCATCCTTTCACTGACGGAAATAAGCGTACAGGGCTTTTTGTTATGCTGGTTTTTCTGGAAATTAATAATATTAAGCTGAATTTTAACCAATCAGAACTGGTTTATCTTGGAACTTGTATAGATGATGGAAGCATAAATCCTATACAAATAACAGAGTGGATTTTAAAACATAAAAAGAAATAATGATTCGAATTTGTATTCTTTGGCTGGGCATAGCGAACGATAGAACCAGGATAATGATCGCAGATGCGATTATTTTTATACCATAACTGAGTTTTTAAACAATTTACCCCCCAGCGCTGCTTACGATTTATTATTTCAATAAAATGATTTAAAGGCATATTTTTTGCGATATAATTCCGATTTTATTATCCACCAGCTTTTTACTGTGATAGAGTACCTGTTTGATACATATTAGGAGCTATTGGCAGGATATAGCTCTTGTGGCCATAACCCTGGATAAATTTTTAAAGCTCCGTTTTAAAAATATTTTACTTATAAAAGTTTTTTTTATATATTTGCCAAATATTAAAAAAATAAGACCGTTGTTTGGATAGACAATTTATAATTTTGCCATACTTAATAATACAATGATAATTTATTTAATAAGGCACGGCCAGACAGAATATAATGACAAAAGTATTTTCAGGGGACAACTGGATATACCTCTTAACTCATACGGAATAAGCCAGGCTGAATCAATTGGTAGAGCACTTAAGGCAATTAGCTTTGATGCAATATATGCAAGTCCACTTATAAGAGCAAAAAAAACTGCTGAAATTATAAATAAATATCAGACCAAAAAGTTAAGTATTAATGTAGAAAATAATTTTACTGATTTAAATTACGGTAGTTGGCAGGCAAAAAGCCACGATGAAGTTAAAAATAATTATTCCAAACTCTATCATGAGTGGGAGATAAGCCCATATAATATAAAAATACCAGGTGGCGAATCTTTCTATGAGGCACAAAAAAGATCCTGGCAGGCTTTAATAAAGATCACCAATAGCAGTAAAGATAGAATAATATGTATTGTCTCACACAGGGTGATAAATAAGCTTTTAATTTCAAAAATTCTTGGTATTCCAAAAACAGGTTTCTGGAAAATTAAACAGGACACAGGCTGCATAAATATTATAGAGTATAAAGATAAAAAATTTACGGTCATTAAATTAAACTGCAATGCCAATGTCTCTGATTTTGCAGGCAGCGCAGATTCAGCAGATTTTTAAAAATTAAGTGAAATCTCTTTTTGCCTTATTTTACAGTCCTTACCTTATTTCCCAACCCAATAAAAAGAACAGCAGCAATAAGTGCTGTAATACTTCCAAAATAAAAAGGAATTCTAACGCCAATATAATTCCACATAAGGCCTGCAATAAGGGAGGAAAAAAAGCTGCATATGCCTATAGATGTCTGGTATATTCCAAAAGCAGTACCTGATTTTTCCTGGGGAACAAGTAACGATATATATGCCTTTCCAACACCTTCAGTTAAGGCCATGTAAATTCCATATATTGGAAATAAGACCCATATAAAGAGGCTTCTGTTAATAAAACCAAGAAAGAAATAAACGACAGCAAAAATAAATAGGCCTGTGGTTAAGACTTTTCTTGCGCCTATCCTGTCAACAATGATTCCTGCAGGAACAGAAAAGATAGAGTAAGTTATATTAAAAAGGACATAAGCTAAAATGGTAATCTTTATTGCAAGCCCAAGGTCCTGGGCACGCAATATCAGGAAAGCGTCAGAACTGTTTCCAATTGAAAATATTATGCTTATAAATAAAAATATTTTAAATGAAGGATTTACATCCCGCCATTTAAGCTTTAAATCAGCAAAGCATAATGGCTTTTTCTTTTTTTCACGAACAAAGATAATAAGAAGTATTATTCCGATAAGGCCGGGTATGATTGAAATATAGAAGATAAGTCTTAAGTTATCATTAAATATTGCAAGAAACATAATTGCAGCAAGGGGACCAAAAACGGCTCCGAGCGTATCAAGCGCCCTGTGAAACCCAAATGATTTACCTCTGATATTTTCAGAACAACTTTCAGTAATTAAGGAGTCTCTTGCAGAAGTTCTTATACCTTTTCCAAACCTGTCTATAAAACGGGCTACAAGAACAAAAGGCCAGATATATGACAGGCCAAGGATTATCTTTGAAAAGGTGGAAAGGGAATACCCTGCAACAGTAAACGGTTTTCTTTTCTGGAACTTATCAGATAACCATCCTGAAAAAACTTTTAAGATCGATGCTGTTGACTCTGCGACACCTTCAATAATACCTACAATAGAAACAGGAACACCGAGAAAAGATGTGAGAAATATTGGAACAATAGGATAGACCATTTCAGAGGCCAGGTCATTAAAAAAGCTTACCCAACCCAGCGCAAAGATATTTCTTGGAATTTTAAATTTATCTTTTATTTTATCTTTCAAACTCACTTTGGCTTCCGGATATTTTTCTTATAGCTTTTTTAAAAGCTTCTGCTTCATCTGAAGTTATTTTTCCGCTGGCTTGCTGGCTATGTTTTTTAACAAACTCATCCATGTCTTTAATTAATTGGCAAAGTTTTAACTTCTGGCTTTCAATTATTTTATTTCTTACATGAGTATTCTTTATAATTTTCATTAACTGCACCAGATGAGCATGACAAAGTCCATCACTTTTTATAAATTCAGATAAAAAAATGTCATTTTCCAAATTACTTATTATTTCAGAATAATAAATATGTTCATGGCTTTGCATGTAAATACATGCAGGACATTTATGATTTGTAATATCTATTTTCTTTAATTCTTTTAATTGCAACTTTGATAATCTATCAAGTTCTTTAATCACTTCCGAAGATATATCTGCAATTATTATTGAAGCTCCAAATCGGTTATATGAGCTTTCCACAAATTGTATAAATTGAATTGAATGGCTCCTGCAATAGCCAAGTGAACTTCTTAAGTTTTTTCTGACTCCCGGATCATTTACACATTCATATAAAATACTTGAAAAATAAGAGTCAACATTTAACCTGTTAAGACTGCATATTGGGCAGCCATCTTTTTTAAAGGCTTCGATAAGCTCAGTATAGCTTTTACTTATAATTTTTTCAGGATGACCAGGTTTATTAATTATTTTTTTATTCATTTCTTTTATTAATGTTTTCAATTGCAATTGTTACTTTTTCTCTTACAATAACTGAACCAGAGGTTGACAAATCTTCTAAATTTTTTAAAGACTTACTTGTTCCAATTACCCCCAGTGATTCTGCTGCTGCTGCCTGTATATATGGATTACAAGAAGATCTTAACAGTTTAAGCAGGGCTTTTTCGGTTTTAATGCCAGGATAATTTGAAAGTATTTTTGCAGAAAGTATTACAATTTCAGCTCTTTTGTGGGAAAGGGAACCAATAAGCTTTGATTTATAACTTTCTTCCTTCCAGGAAATCTCTGAACCACATTTCTCGCAATACTTTGTATTTTCATCATTTGGATAAAAACAGTTTGGACAATATATTTTCATTTCTTGCTTTGATTGTTTCTGGATAACTGCTGAGAGTAGGTACCTTAAGAGCGCACCAAGCCCCCCACCAATCACAACATATAAAAGTCTTATAGCCACAAAAAAACTCCTACCTAAATCTTAAATTTAGCAGGAGTTATCAGCTCCATTATTGAGCGGTTATGGGTGAACTCCATCACCTGAATTTTATTAAGTATATAATTTTAAAATATATAAATCAATTATGAAATGGCTTATACCCATAGCGGACAAATATCCAGCCCTTGAGAAAGAATATAAAATGTTCGAACCGGCAAAAACTGCCGATTTTACGCACAAAAATGAGATTTTGGAGCCTATTCGTACGGCTTGGCTGGCCAGGCAGGATTCGAACCAAACGGGATTAAAAATGGTGGGCGATATTGGATTTGAACCAATGGCCTCTGCGATGTCGACGCAGCGCTCTAACCAGCTGAGCTAACCGCCCTTATTATAACCTTACGGCAGAAAAACCTGAAAAAATTCTTAACTTAAACTGGATAACATTAATTAATAATATTATAAATTTAAATATTCTGCCAGATAAAAAAACCTGTGTTAAATATTTCTTGGATTAAAACGCAAATTCAGTATTATTTATTAAAAAAAGTAAATATAATACCCATATAATAAATTAAGCCCCGGACAGGATATAAATGAATAAAACTGGATTTGATAATGAAAAATACCTCAATGAGCAAACTTTAGCAATACTTGAAAGAGTGGAGCAGTTTAACAACAAGCTCTATCTTGAATTCGGGGGAAAACTTTGTTCTGACTATCATGCTGCCCGGGTTCTCCCGGGGTATGATCCAAATGTAAAAATCCGCCTTCTGCAAGTATTAAAAGACAGGATTGATATAATACTTTGCATTTATGCGCATGATATTGAAACTGGAAGAGTGCGCGGGGATTTTGGTATTACATATGATTCTGCAACGCTTAAACTGATAGATGATTTAAGAACTTGGGGCCTTGATACTGCTGCAGTGGTTATTACCCGTTTTTGCGGCCAGACTTCAGCTGAAATCTTTAAGAACAAGCTTGAGCGAAGGGGTGTAAAAGTTTATTTGCATTATCCCATCAGCGGATATCCGTCAGATGTGGACACAATATGTTCAAAAAATGGTTTTGGTAAAAATGAATATATTAAAACTTTTAAACCCATCGTAATTGTAACAGGTCCGGGACCTAACAGCGGAAAGCTTTCCACCTGCCTTTCACAACTTTACCATGAATATAAAAAAGGCAATAAAAGCGGCTATGCAAAATTTGAAACATTTCCAATCTGGAATCTCCCGCTTAAACATCCGGTAAATATTGCTTATGAGGCCGCTACAGCAGACATACAGGATTTTAACCTTGTGGATCCTTTTCATCTTAATTTTTATAACAAAACTGCAGTAAATTATAACAGGGACGTGGAAAGTTTCCCGATACTGAAGCTTATACTTGACAGGATAGTGTCTTCGAATATCCAGGGCATACTATCATATAATTCCCCGACTGATATGGGCGTAAACAGGGCCATGTCCGGTATTGTTGATGATGATATTGTTCAAAATGCTGCAAAGCAGGAACTTATAAGAAGGTTTTTCAGGTATAATACAGAATATGTGCTTGGAAAAGAAAAAAAGGAAACTGCTGAAAAAGTTCTTGCCCTTATGGAAGAGCTGGGGGTTAAAATTGCCGACAGGAAGGTTGTTGAAACTGCAAGGAAAAGCGCAGAAGAGGCAGAAGCGCAAGGTAAAGGAAATTATGGCATATACTGTGGTGCAGCAATTGAGTTAAATAACAGAAGAATAGTTACAGGCAAGAATTCAAAGCTGATGCATGCGGCTTCAAGCCTTGTTTTAAATGCAGTTAAAGTGCTTGCAAATATACCGGATGAAATACTTCTTCTGTCTCCACAGGTTATTGGCCAGATATCAAAGCTGAAGCAGGGCATATTTAAAGCCGAATCTGAAAGCCTTGACCTTGAAGAAACACTTATTGCATTATCCATAAGCGCAACTACAAGCCATACTGCTGAGCTTACAATGAGCAAACTTGCTGAACTCAGGGGATGTGAAATGCACATGACTCATATACCGACCCCGGGAGATGAAGCAGGGCTTAAGCGGCTGGGTGTAAATCTCACAACTGACGGCAAATTTTCATCGCGTAATTTATTTGTAAACTGATATCAGGCAAATCCAAAAAGGAATAAATAAAATTTAAAATTTAAAAAAGCCGGCTTAAGCTAATGTCTGGTTTTTATGTTTTTAAACCGTTTATTAAATTGACAGTTTTTATACTATTGCTATAATAAAAAAGTTTATTTTTTTATTTTGTAAAAATAGTTATATTATAAAACGTCCGTTAAATTTATATAATGTTTTTATAGCTTATTTGAATGGTTGTTTGTTTGCAGCAGCAGCGTTTGAATAAAACAATTTTAAAATATATTCAATAAAAAGGATTACTATTTATTTAATGCCCATGATAGAAAACATAATAGAAAAAATTAAAACCTCTGAAAAAAAATCAAAAGAAATAATACAGGATGCCAGGAAACAGCATAGTGAAATAATTGAAAAGGCTTATTCTGAAAGCGCAGCTATTGAAGAAAGGACCAGTGCGGAGATAATTAAGGTTTTTAAAGATGCTAAAGACAGGGCTGTTTCTGATTCTAAAATTGAAATAGAGAAACTTACAAAACAGTATAAAGAAAAAAGCACAAAAATTATAAGCAGCGCTGCATTAAAAGAGAAAGAAGCTGTTGATTTAATCATAGGAAAGGTATTTGAATAATGGCTGTTGCCAGGCTGGTAAAATTATTAATAACCACTCATAAATCAGATGAAACTGCGCTTTTAAAAGCTCTTCAAAAAAGAGCTGTGGCAGAAATTACCCCCTATGTTTCCAAAGAATTGGGGGCCAGTTACCCCAATCCGGGCAGTGAAAGTTATAAAGATAACAGGGAAGTTAAAAAAGCGCTTGAAATCCTGGACAGCAGCAGGGATAAAATTGCAAAAAAAATTGCCTCAAAAGCCGGAAAATATGTAGTAGAAAAATCTGAATATGAAAATATAGGTAAAAGGGATGATTTTGGAAATATAATTGAGGAAATTTTCGGTTATGAGAATGAGTTAAAAAGCAATGATGCAAAAATTGCTGAAATTAATACTAAAATTAATTATCTTAAAAAATGGAAACACTATAAAGGCGATATAAAGGATATTGGTACAGAATCAATATACGAAATCAGGTTAATACTCATAAGGGCAAAAGCTGCAGGATTTAAAAAAATAATAAAAGATCTGGAAAACCAGGGCATCTCTTTTGAAATAATTTTTAATAGCGCTGATATTTATTATCTGTTAATTGCTTATCATAATGATTTTAAACAGCAGGCGGAAGAATGTCTTGCAGGCTTTTCTTTTGAAGAAGCAGATCTTTCATCATATAAAGGGACTGTTGATGAAAATTTAAATAGTCTTTTAAAATCCCTTAAATACCATAAAGAAAGAAAAGCAATACTTTTAAGACTTTTGAGGGACCTGGATACAAGATATTGCAGGGATCTTGTAGTGTATCTTGACTATCTTGAAAATAATATGGAAATTGAGGATGCTGTTGATTCACATTTTCCTGTTGAAAGTGCCTCGGTTTATACTGCCTGGGTTGCACAGAATAATAAAGACAAAGCTTTATCTTTATTTGAAAGATTTAAGAATTCAAAGGTTTATGAAATTGAACCTGAAGAAGGGGAAGAAATTCCAATAATACTGGATAATAAACCAGTCATAAAGCCTTTTGAGCTGATAATAAATCTTTATGGCGTACCACGGTATTTCGAAATAGACCCTACTCCTTTTGTTTCACTTTTTTTTGCAATGTTTTTTGGCCTGTGTCTCACAGATGCCGGTTACGGTTTTATTTTCCTTATACTTTCAGGCCTCATATATTTTAAGATGAGGGGCGCCAGGAAAATGGCTCTTCTTATCTTTTTCCTTGGCATATTTACCATAATTGCGGGAGCCCTATTTAACGGCTGGTTCGGGGATCTTCCATCATACCTGGGAGGGGAAAAATTTTTTGACAGGCTTGCATTTTTTGGCGATCCCATGAAATCAGAATCAGGCGCGATGAATTTCTTCAGGCTGGCCCTTGCCCTTGGAGTAGTGCAGGTGATATTCGGCTTATTTATAAAGTTGTTTGATAACATAAGGAAAAAGAACTACGGCGTTGCTTTTCTTGACACCCTGCCCTGGATACTAATTGTTGTATCTCTTATTATAATACTGCTTTCAGGTGACATAGCTGTAAATATGCAGCTTGCAGATGCTCCGCTGTTTCCGGCTTTTATGTCAAAAATACTTATATGGCTCATAATTCCTTCAGCAATTGTCATTGTGTTCTTTTCTGCGCGTGACCAGAAAAGCTGGGGTTTCAGGATTTTTATGGGTTTTTTAAATCTTACAATTGTTAATGGCATAACTTCATTTCTTGGTGACTTCCTTTCATATATAAGGCTTATGGCACTGGGGCTTGTAACTGCAGGCATTGGAGTTGCCATAAACAGGATAGCTTTTGATCTTGGCTCCATACCTGTTATTGGCATAGTAATAATTATAGTGGGCCTTATATTCGGCCATATTTTTAATATGGGAATAAACATACTGGGAGGTTTTGTACATACTTTAAGGCTGCAGTATGTTGAGTTTTTCTCAAAATTCTATGAAGGCGGGGGAAGGCCTTTTAAAGAGCTTAAAGAAGAACATAATTATATAACATTAGTTGATTAGGAGGAAAAATGTCTGATCAGGCACTTGGAATAG
>VGAZ01000023.1 GCA_016870615.1 Actinomycetota bacterium
GACCGGCAGAATTTGCGCCTATTATTATTATATTTTTATAAATGCCAGACATCATATTCATTATTTTATCTTTTTTTCCCTGAAAATTAAATTACCAAACCATGAATAATTTAAATCAATTGCTCCCTCAGGGCACATTTCACTGCAGCAGTAACACCTTATGCACTCTTTATAATCAAAAACCAGTACGCTGTCCCGGCTTTTTATTGCCTTTTCCGGGCATATTTCTATGCATATTCGGCACATTGTGCATTTTTCTTGATTCTGGTATGGTGAAACAGACAGATTGTTTCTTACAAATGGAAGAATAAAGGCATTAATGAACCTGTTTGAAGAAATTTTGCCCACGGCGGAATTGCGGGGAAGCTTATAGTCATCAATTATGAAGTCTTTTATTTGCCCGCCCAAAATTTTTATATAATTGCTGTCCCAGCCGGTGATATTTCTTTTTTTTGCACTTAAAATTATCGGGATATCTTCAGAATTAAATCCCATAATGGAAGCCATCACATTATCAAGGGCTATTGCGCTTGAACTTGCAAGTATAATGCCGGCATTTCTCGGTTTTCCGCTTGCTCCAGGACCCTCGCCTTCAAGGCCTGTAATTCCGTCCATTATATTAAGCACAGGAATTTTAAACTGGTAAATATCAAGCAACATATCGCAGAATTTGCCTATATCCATAAACTTTGTATGAAGGAGTGTTTTTTCTCTTCCGTATATTATGCCGAACATATTCTTTACGGCGCCCGTTATTTTTGTAAGGCTGTGGGTTTTAAACTTCGGGAGATTTATAATTATGTCAGCATCAATTGCCGGTTTTATAACTTCAAATTTCTTTAAAAGCTTTCCCTGTTTAAAAGATACAGGAAAATGCCGCTCATCAAGATTTAATTTTACATTTTCAATATCTGCAAAACCTGGATAACCGCACTGGTTGTAGAGCCTGATAAGATCTTTTTCAGTGTGTAATGTAGCAATCCCTGGACTGTCTGCTATTGTAATAACCGCATCAGGGCGGGCATTTCGCTTTACCAGGCGGGTCATTGCTTCAACAAAAACAGGGTGCGTTGTAACTGCAAGTTCGGGCCTGCTTGGTGAAAGCAGGTTGGGCTTAAGCAGAATATTTTTTGCATCCCCGATATATTTTTTAAAGCCCCCAATGAGCCCCACGCACTCTTCAATGGATTTTTCTACATTTTTACTTTTATATTGGGTGCATGCTTTTATCGCCACTTCTTCTTCAGTTGTTTGAGATGCCATTTTATTTGCCTGTAAATTTTTTATTTCATTCATATAACTTTATACAAGATTAATTCTTAGATAATAGTATTTTATTAAAAACAATTATCTATTCTATCATTTTATAATTGTTTTTGTTATTGCTGTAAACAAAAAATAATACTGGTAGAATTTTTATAAAAATTGGCGGCAATGTGCAACAATATGCCTGTATAAAATTAACAAGAGCCAGGTGCGCCTGTACGTATTTTTATTTAAAATATAGACTGAATTAAATAATTGTTGAAACATTGCTTATTAATTAAGTATAATATAAACACCATTTTATTATGGTATTTTTTAATTTAGTAAGGAGAAAACTGAAAAAATGTCTGTCCAAAAGCATTTCACTGCTGAAGAGGCAAAAGCAATTGGTGAAAAACTTGGTATTGACTGGAGCAAATTTGATGTTGAGCAGTTCAGGATGGGAATGGACGTAGAGCTTGAGCATGGTAAGATTGACCCTGAAACCAATGTTACCAACGATGACCCGCTGCTTACCGGTAAAATAGCGCTCGCTCATCTGAATGAATTTCCGGATTATTATGACCGGCTCTATGAGATGGAGGAGGAAGCAGAAGAATACTGGGATATTAAAGAGTAGTTTTTTTCCCTGGTATTTAATACAGAACCGGCAACAGCCGTTGAGATATACAGCGGATTTAATTAAACCTTGATTGTAAAATTATTGTAATCACAATAAAAACAAAGCCGGGAAAATTACAGTTTTACAAAGACAGTATATTTAAATAACAGGCATGACCACAAAATTATGCCTGTTATTTTTATCTGCCAAGACCTTTTATTTTTTTAATATCTATTTCCCTGTAGTCATTAATTATTGCATCTGCAGATTTTAAATCTTCTGCAGCATAAGTGTTTACTATTGCAATGCATTTCATGCCTGCGCCTTTTGCAGCGGTAATACCAACTAATGAATCTTCAAAAACCACACATTCAGAAGGATGGACTTCAAATATTTCAGCTCCTTTTAAATATATTTCGGGATGGGGCTTTACATTTTTAATATGATTTCTTGCAAGCCTTATATCAAAAAACTCATGAAAACCAAGCCTGTCAAAAATAATATTGACTTCTCTGAGGCGGCTGTTTGTTGCAAGCCCGATTTTAAAATGACCTTTAAGATTCTCAAGCAAGTCATGTATATAAGGCATTGCAGTTACTTCTTTTTTTAAATTCCGTACATACCTTTCCTTAATTGTATTTTTTATGTTTTGGTTGTATTGCCTCCCCCTGCTCTCAAGTATTTTTTTGATGGACTCTTTCCATACCAGACCGTAAAGAAGTTTTTCCTCATCGTGCGAAAGTATAATGCCATGTTTTTCCATATATGCTCTTGTGACTTTCCATACTATTTTTTCACTGTCTGCTATTGTTCCGTCCATATCAAAGAATATTGCTTTTATCATCAATAAAGTCCTTCCGATAAATAATTTTTAAAAATTATATAATTATTTTTAAAGTTGATACAGATTTTTATAAATAACCTGGCAAATTACATTTACTGTAATTATATGGCAAAAAAAACAGGGGTAATTACCCTTAAGATTTCCTTACCTACTTTTCCATTGATTTTACATTTTTTATTATAATAAATAATTTGTAAACTTTTATAAATTTTTATTATATAATAATCATAATAATAATCTTATTAATAAATCATTAAATAAATAAATATAAATTATTATAAATATATAATATATGTATCATATAAAATTATTAAATTAAAAATATTTCATAATAACTAATAATTTTATGAAAAGATTTGATTTTCTTAAATCTTATACAAAGCTTCCAAGAAACGTATATATTCTGTTTATTGCAAATGTGATAAATGCTGCAGGCAGCTTTGTATACCCCTTCCTTGCAATGTTTTTAACACTTAAGATGGGATACAGTGAATTTACTGTGCAGGCATTATCCTGACAGCAGTAATTGCTTCCGAGAACTTAGGAAAGCTTATTGGAGGCAAACTTGCTGACTGGATAGGAAGAAAAATAGTCATTGTGGTAATGAGCCTTGTTTCTGCTTCTATTTATATTATTATAGTTATTATTGATGCAACAATTATAATACCGGTGCTTATAATCCTTGCAGGCTTTATAAAATCAGGGGCCATGCCTGCGATAAATGCCCTTACCATTGACGTTACTACAAAAAAGAACCGCAATGACGCTTTTTCACTGCTTTATCTTGGCCAGAACCTCGGTTATGCCGTCGGACCTCTAACTGCGGGCTTTTTATTTATTAATTATATCTATCTTATATTTTTAATAGATGCTATTACTACAATTTTTGCAGTAATACCAATTATTATTTTTGTAAAAGAAACTCTTTACAAAAAAACAGGCTTTTACCTTGCCAGGGATAATCTATCAATAAATGAAAGGCCTGAAACAGGCAATGCTTTAAAAATATTGTTAAAAAAACCTGTTTTATACGGATTTGCACTTATTTCAATAATATTTTCATTTGTTTATGCGCAGTCAACTTTTAGCCTGCCCCTGTACCTGGAGAAAGTTTTTTCTGTAAACGGCCCGAAATATTACGGAATACTTATGACAATCAATGCCTTAGTTGTTATTTTTGTAACCATGCTTCTTATCTCTTTCATGAAAAAGTTTAATCCCATAATCAATATAAGCCTGTCAGGACTTCTTTTTGCTGCAGGATTTGGCATGCTTTATTTTTCCAATTTGTTTGTGTTTTTTATAATATCCACTGTAATATGGACTCTGGGTGAGATTATACAGTCTGTGAGCTCAAACGTCTTAATTGCAAATTATTCGCCCCTCACCCACAGGGGAAGGTTTAATGCGATTATATTTTTTATAAGTGGTGCGGGATTTACTGCAGGGCCTCTTCTTGCAGGACTGTTCATTAATTATTCAGGAATAAAAAATATCTGGCCGTTTATGTTCATTCTCTCAGTTATTTCTTCAATACTGATGTTTTTGCTTTATTTTATTGAAAAGAGGACCTCTAAAATAGAAAAACCAGAAAATTAAATGCAGCAGCTTCTATTTAAGATGAAGATTATCTTTTACAAGACCCAGATGCTCTTCTTTCCTTACATCATAAGTCCTGCCTTTCCAGTAAACGCCTGCTATACATTTGCTTTTTACAGCAGAGTGAATGGATATGCAAATCAAATATACAATTGAAAGCGGAAATAAAAAAATATCAGAAAAACGGTTCTTAAATCTTATTATAGAAAACATTTTCATCATCAGTGCAATAAAGACCTGGGCTATTATGAGGTTTATTACAAGCTGGGGCCAGTCTAGTAAAAATATTGCAAGCGGAAGTATAATAAAAGGAGCCAAAAACAGGGAAAAAATAAGAATAGTTACAAATCCCTGTGTAAAAATATTATAATCAAACGCAGCTGCCAGCACTTTTGAATATCCCCGTATTACTTCTTTTAAAGTTTTGTACATTCTGCAGTAAAGGCTTTTATTTCCGTCAAATATCATAAATTTGAAACCATACCTCTTGACCTGTTTGGAAATATGTATATCTTCAAGTATTTCCTTTTTAACAGATTCGTGGCCGCCTATTTTTCTATAAACATCTTTCCTGAAAAACATAAACTGGCCTATTGCAGTGCAGAAAAGGGGGCTGCGTGATTTTAAGATGAGAATAAAGGGAAGAAATACCATTAGGATGAAATTACCGAAAGGAACCATCATTCTTTCATGAAGAGTAACAGTTATCTGCCTTGCAAAAACGCTTAAAGCGCCAAGATTGTTCTGCTCAAGGGCGCTGACTGCAGAAGAAACTGAATTTGGAAAATGCAGGGTATCAGCATCTGTAAATAAAAAATACTCTCCATTTGCAGCTTCAGAAAGCTGCTGGCACGCATAGCTTTTGCCAAGCCAGCCGGGTATTAAGGGTTTTCCGCTAATCAGCCTGACTTCAGGATTTTTTAAGGAAAATGAGTTAACAGCAGCTGCAGTTGTGTCTGTTGAATTATCATCAAGGACTATAATCTCGAAATTGGGGTAATCCTGTCGCACCAGTGACCTGAGGCACCGCCTTATGCTTTTTTCCTCATTTCTTGCAGGTATAAGTATTGATACAAGAGGGCTGGCTGCACAGTTAAGACCTGGTTTTAAAAATTCCGGCAAACTGCGGAATACTATATTATTAATAAGAAAATTAATACCAAAAATAATAAGTATTGATAAGGCTATGTAATTGTATAATATGATGAAATCCATTTTGTTTTATAAATATTTTTTTATTCAAAAATAATGCCTGCTCAATGAAACCGTATTCTGCCGCTTTTAAATGCCAATAATGTGTAAAATATAATGGATATGCTAAAACTCTTTCTGGAGTTGAACCTTATATTAATTATATCATTTTTTAAATACCTTTCTCTCTAAAAAATAAATCTTAAGAACATGAGAATGACTGTAATAAAAAATCCTGCAACCAGCACAAAAAAGATTATTCTTGATACCAGGCAGCCTGCTCTTGCTATAGGCCTGAATCCAAAAATCCCTGCAATTATGGAAAAAACCATCAATACTACTGCAATTGTAAAAAGCATCCAAAACATAATGGAAAAAATATTATAACTTTTTAATAGTAATTTAAAGAGGTAATTTAGAAATAAGGAGGAGAAAATTTACGGTTTTATAAATTAAAAAAATTTTAAAAAATATTATAAAACTGGAGAAAAAAATTTTATAATAAAATATAATAGTATAGTGATAAAAAATATCATTTAAATTTCTATATTATTTATATTCTTTTTTTGATTTGCCTGCTTTAAGGTGGAAGGGAGTTGTTAATGGCTGAAAAAAATCCTCAAAACAGTCCAGCTGATAATTTTGCAGAAATGATGAAAGATTTTGGAGGCGCGATTGCAGAAATCTTCAATGACCCAGGCTTAAAAGAAAGAGCAAAAGAATTCGGCCAGAGCGCTGCAGATTCTGCAAAAACTTTTGCTTCAAGATTCAAGGATGAAGATGTAAAGAAAAAGTTTAAGGACCTTGGTATTACTGCAAAAAAATTTGGCGACAGTGTAGCTTCATATTTTAAAGATGATGCAAATAAAACAGAAAGTGAAAGCACCGGCCAAGATCCGGAATCTGCAGGACAATCCGGGGATTCTCCGGATGGCGGGGAGGACGATGGCCAGGAAGAGCCGGAAACACCCGGGCAATCCGGTAAAGATGAGGCAGTAATTTACAGTGTTGAAGAAAAACAAGAAGGTGGTGCCAAATCTTGTGGACTTGCAAAGGCGCCGGTAATTTCAAGCTCAGAAAGGGACAGGAATGCAAGAATTACAGGATACTGTTTTGCAATAGCCTGGAGCATCATATTTATTGTTTTTTTTAATTTTTTTAATAAATACATTGCATTCTACATTTTTGACTCCCAGTCGGATACATGGATAATAATACCCTTTATAACATCTGCTTTCAGTGCCTGGCTTCCATTTGTAAATGCCTCGCTGCTGGTATCTATAATCGGCAATGTTGTATTAATTATAAATGACAGTTATTATTTTAATAATATAACAAATATAATTATGCATTTTTTCAGTATATTAGCTGCTGCAGCGCTGCTTATAATTTTCCCGTTTGATTTTACAGTATTGCCTGCAACCTCTGTTTTAAGCGCCATCCTATTTCCCTTAATATGGATTGCCCTTATTGTTGTAATAGTCGGATTGTCTGTCGGGTTAATTGTCAGGTTTATAAAAATAATTGTAAAAGCTGTTAAAGCATAACAGGAGAATAATAATTTGCCGGAATATTTAAAAACAGCATTACAGGTTCTTGGCGGACTTGCCTTATTTATTTTTGGCCTTGAAAGGCTGAGCAGCAGCCTTCAGAAACTTGCTTCAAACAAACTAAAAGCAGTAATTAATATAATATCAAAAAACCCCTGGGCTGGCGTACTTGCTGGGGTTGGAATCACTGCAATCATACAGAGCAGCAGTGCGACTTCCGTTATGTCCGTAGGTTTTGTAAATGCAGGCCTTATGACTCTTCGTCAGGCAATAGGCATTATAATGGGCGCAAACCTGGGCACAACTGTAACAGCGCAGATTATATCGCTTAAGGTCAGCATGATAACTTTCCCTTTGATAATTGCCGGTTTTCTTACTTTTTTTATAGGCAAAAGGAGAGTTATAAAAAATACCGGTATTGCCATAATTGGCATTGGCATACTTTTTCTTGGCATGAATATTATGACAGATGCTTTTGTCCCTTTAAAAGACAGTGATACGTTCAAGAATCTGCTGCTGACTTTTGGAAAAAATCCTTTTTTAGGGCTTTTAATCGGTGTTGTCACCACAAGCATAGTTCAGAGCAGCTCTGCAACAATAGGCCTTCTGATAGCTATGGCATCACAGGGCTTAATCGGCATAGAAGCTGCTATTCCCATATTGATTGGAGATAATATAGGCACATGTGTGACTGCAATGTTTGCCAGCATAGGAACAACTATAACTGCAAAAAGAGCAGCATTTTCACACTTAATGTTTAATATTTTCGGAACAATAATATTTTTTATTTTAATCTATGTTTTCAGGCTGCAGAATTTAATAATATCCATTTCGGGAGATAGTGTGCCGAGGCAGATAGCCAACATGCACACTATGTTCAATTTTATAACGCTAATTATTCTTCTTCCAATGATAGGATTTTTTGAAAAAGTAATTACAAAGATTTTTCCCGGCAAGGATGTCGTGGTAAACAAAAATGCGCTTTATCTTGAAAAGCGGTTAATCTCAACCCCAACAATTGCAATGGATCAGGCAAAAAAAGAATTTATCCGGGTAATAGGCATAGCGCATTATATGCTTAACCTGTCAATGCAGAGGCTGGAAAGCAAGGATGCGGAACTTGACCGGAAGGTACTTGACAGGGAAGCTGCTGTAGATAGCATAACTGAAGACATAGTACGGTATTTAACAAAAGTATCACAGAATGCTATGGGGTTCAGATTATCTAACGCACTGACCAATCTTTTTCATATTGCCTATGATATTGAAAGAACAGGCGACCATGCTGAGAGCATACTTTATCTTGGAAAAATAAAAGAGGAAAGCAGGATGAGATTTTCCAAAGCTGCTTCAGACGAGCTTGCCGAAGCATGTTTAAAAACTAATGAAATTTTTGATACGCTTATTTCAGGCATGACTGAAAACAATATTAATAAAATCGCCCTGATTGAAAAACTTGAGGCAGAACTTGACCTGATTGTAAAAAAAATAAGAAGCAATCACTTACAGAGACTTCAAAAAGGCCAGTGCATGCCGCTTTCAGGTGTTGTGTTTTCTGATGTAATCATGCACCTGGAAAGAATTGGCGACCTTTTATTCGGGATATCCCGGAATCTTATTAATATAGAGCAGAAAAATTAATACCTCATATTTGCAGGCTTTTCTTTACCACCGCTTTAAGGCACAAAACATTATGAAAGCTCACTACCACTTTAAATAATGCTGATGCAATTCCTTTTGCATTAGTAACTGTTTAAAAACTTAAAATTTTTATAAAAAACTAAAGTTTTTAACATTGTCTAACGATAATACATAAATATACATATTATTATCATAAAATATCCATTTATTTAATCGATAAAATATGTCAAAAAAAATAAAAAATGTATTGACAAACTAATCATTAAATGTAATAATACATAATAATAGATAAGTATATATACATATATAAATAATTTTATAATATGTTAAATATTCTCAATGATTTTATAAGCAAATTTTATAATTAAAACAGGGCAGTCAAATGGAAAACTTTTACAAAGTGAGCGATGTTGCAAAGATCTTTAAAGTAAAACCAATAACAATACGCAAATGGTGCCAGGCGGGAGATCTGAGCGCAAGAAAATTTGGCAAAAGCTGGTATATTTATAAAGAGGATCTCTCTACACTTATAAATTCTTCGAGAAAGCCCAGCAGCGATAATGGTTTTGCTAAAGAAGGTTAATTATAAAAATAAAGACATTAAATATCAGCAGGAAAACAATGTCTTTAAGGAAAGCTATAAGGAGGTGACATAATGAAAAAGTTTCTATCAAAAGTGATGTTCTATCTAACACAGAAACAGAAAGGGGCAACTGCAGTTGAGTATGCACTTATTGTTGCACTTATAGCACTTGCCATTGTAGTTGGTGTTACAGCAGTTGGAGGCGGCCTTAATACTGCTTTCACAAACATTTCTACACAGATTGGTGCTGCTTTCGGCGGTGGCGGCGGCGGCGGCTAATTTAAAAATTGCTCCTGTGCATAGGACTGAAATATTGATATCCGGCTTTAATTTTTTAAATTAGCTGAGCCGGATATCATATCTGTTTTTAAGGAAAATTTCCTGCCGGTATACGATTGGCTAAAACATCTTAAGTTGTATAACACAATTATCAATTAGGCAGGATAAAACTAAAATAAAACAATTTTTAAATTAAAAGTCCAAAAGAAACCAAAAAAAGCATCCGCCTTTTCTTTACTCAAGTTTCTTGCCTTTGAGCGGAGCGAAAGGAATATTTATAAAGATGATAAATAAAATCTTTTCAAATAAAAGGGGTTCAACAGCAGTAGAAATGGCTCTTATCCTGCCTGTGCTTGTAATGATACTGTTTGGAATTTTCCAGTTTGGCATTGCTTTTAATAACTGGATTGCTCTAACTCACGCAGCAAGGGAAGGCGCAAGGCTTGCTGCAGTAGGTGATTTTGATGAGCAGGCGGTAAGAAACTCAGCTCCCAGCGTAATAATACAGAACATAGATATAAGCGGCCAGGACGGGGATATTGGCGATACTGTAACAGTGACTGTAACAGGTAGTGTTTTAAATATTGAAATTCCTTTTGTTGGTTCCTGGCCTGTACAGCTTAACAGTACAGCATCCATGAGGCTTGAACATTCCGGTTAAATTATTACTCCTTAAACAAAAATAATAAAATAAGGGTTAATAATAATAAAAATGAGGATTTTTTAATATTATGGCAATGATACACAGGGTTTTATTGCAGTTTTTATTTTAAAGTGCAAATTTTGTAATTTGCGCCTTTACTTATTACAGCTCATTATGGCGATACCGCAGCAGAGGTTTTTAAACAGGGCTCTTATCATTTATGAAGCTTAATTAGCATGAACAGGTAGCTTGGGCATAAGGGTTGTGAGTCTCTTCAATTAGAGTATTAATTTTCAATGGATTCTTCAATTAATTTTTTAATATTTCAGCCCCATGAGTTGCTTTTCTTTTTTTTAATTATGAAAGACTGCCCTGTTTTAAAAAAACTTGAAATATTTTATATCAGGAAATTTTAATAAATAAAAAAATTATTCTAAACATTTTTATAAACTTGCCGATATATATTAATAGAAAATTATTTACAGGTGTTTACAAATTTGTATTTATTTTTCCTGGATAGTTTTCATAATAATAAATTTTAACGGGCTTTAAAAAAGGTGATGATGAGTGAAAATCAGAATAGTACTTCTTTTACTGGCAGTTGTATTTGGCATTGCCGCTGTAATTGGCGTGATGATATACCTGAATAATGTAAGATCAGCAATAGAGGAAGAAGGAGAGACGGCAAAAGTTGCAGTAGCTATTGAAAATATTGCTGTTGAGACCAGGGTATCAGCCATGATTTCATCAAAAATTATTGAAATAAAAGAAATACCGAAAAAATTCCTGGTTGAAAATGCCCTTGATTCGCTTCAGGGGTATGAAGACTATGTTGCAAAGGTTGCAATCACAAAAGGAGAACAGTTAACGGCAGCCAAGTTTGGCAAAATAGAGGAAGTAAGAATTTCATTTACCGTACCTGAGGACTTTGTCGCCGTATCGATTCCCTATAATGAGATAAAAGGTGTTTCCAATCTTGTAAAAGCCGGCGACAAGGTAAATGTTATCGGCACATTACAGCCGTCAAAAGATGACCTTTTGCTTTTAAATAAGGACATGGTGACACAGATGCTTATCCAGTTAAAAGATGATAATAGCCAAACAGAGACAGAATCAGGCCTGCCAAGCAGCAGTTTTTTGTCAATGGACAGCATTATGGATGAATCAAATTACATAGTATACCCTTTAACAAAAATCCTATTATGGAATATAGAGGTACTTTACATAGGCTCAATGAAAGTAACTGCAGCAGATACTGAAGAAGGGAAAAGCATAACAGCATCCGGCAGCAGCTCAAAGGATAAAGAGGCCATAAAAACAGTAACCCTGGCGCTTACCCCTGAGCAGGCTGAAACGCTTGTATTTATTGAAGAACTTGGCAGCGTCTGGCTTGCGCTTGTTCCAGCTGGCGGCATAGATGAAGAGGAAACTTTGGGCAGGACATACCTCAATATAATTGAATAATTTGTTTAAAAAGGATTTAAATGAATAAAATACCTGCTGTATTGATTGAAAAAGATGAAAAAAAAATAGATCTTCTACTAAATTTCCTTGATACTTTTCCGGAAATAGGAAAGACCAGGTATTCAAATGATATATATGATCTTGAGATTGTGCTTGCAAAAAAAGAACCGGCAGTAGTTTTAATAGGCCCCACTTACAGTTTAACTACTATAGAAGATATGCTAAAGCACTATGCTGATGCACTCAACAGGATAAGAGTTATACTTCTTAGCAGTGAAATATCTGCAAAACTTTTAAAACATGCGCTGAAAATGAATATTCATGATGTGCTTGAATATCCTGTGCAGGAAAAGGATTTCAGGGAATCCTTAAAAAGGACATCATATCTATTTGAGACTAAGGAAAGTATTTTGCAATCTGCCGCTCAGGAATGCAAAAAAATAATGTTTTTCAGTACAAAAGGGGGTTCAGGAAACACATTCTTATCCATTAACTTTGCTATAGCATTAAAGCAGAAAACAAAGAATGAAGTCAGCATATATGATTTGAATTACCAGTTTGGCGATGTGGCGCTTATGCTTAATATTTATCCCAAAAACACTATTTTTGACCTTATATCACTTAATAAATATGATGATGAAAGCCTGGACGTGTTCCTTATACGCCACAATTCAGGAATAAGGATACTGCCTGCGCCAATAGACCCGTCTCAGGGCGAAAGTATTGATGCTGATGCTACAAGCAAGATTTTACAGGCAATGGGCAGGATTAATAACTATGTTGTAATAGATGCGCCTTTCAGTTTTTCAAATTTAGTGATTTCTGCAATTAAAAAAGCTGATCACCTATTTATCACAGCCACAAAAGATGTGCCTAGCGTGAAAAACCTGAAAATATGCCTGCAGCTTTTGGACAGGCTGAATTATTCGAGGGAAAACATATCCGTGATTCTTAACCGCTCAGACAGCAAGATGGAATTTGAGATAGATGAAATCGAAAAAACCATAAAACGCAAAATTGATTTTAAAATACCGAGCGACAGAATGGTCCCTATAAGCATAAATAAAGGCATACCGGCAATTACTGGTGCGCCACGCTCCCTTGTTGTAAAAAACATAATAAAGATGCTTGAAATATTAAATACAGAGGAAGGGAATATAAAAATCCGCTGAAATACGCTTAATAATTTTTAGCCGGAAATTGTTTTAAGGCAGTTAATAAAAATTGCGCAAGAATAAAACCGGACAAATAAATATTATTTTATTAACAATGATGACATAACCGGAAGGGTTAAAATGGGTTTACAGGAAAAAATAAGGGATTTAAATGATTATGAAAGCAGGCTCCAGGCAGAAAGCGAATCTTCTTTATCTGCCAGGGCAAAAAGGATAGAAGAAATAAAGCAGAAAGTGCATATGAAGATAATAGAGGATCTCTCTGATGTAATCTTCAAAAAAAACATAACAGACTATGAGCTTAAGCTAAAAGTATCAAACAGCGCACAGCAGATGGTTTTTGAAAGTGAATTTCCGCTTACTCATGATGAAAGAAACAGGGTTACCTCCCAGATAGTTGATGACATAGTAGGTTACGGACCAATTGAAGAATTGTTAAGAGATAAAGAAGTAACTGAAATAATGATCAATAACCCTTCAACAATATATATTGAAAAGAAGGGTAAAATTTATAAAACCGACAGGACTTTTTTGGATGAAAATCATTTAATGAGGATAATAGACAAGATAGTCAGCCGTATAGGCAGGAGAGTGGATGAAGCGTCCCCATATGTGGATGCCCGTCTTCCTGACGGCTCAAGAGTAAATATAATAATTGCGCCCCTTGCACTAAATGGCTCGGTAATGACTGTAAGGAAGTTTGCTGCCGACCCATTTAAGGCGGAAGACTTGATAAAAATGGATACATTTACAAATAAAGTAGCAGAATTTTTAAAAGCATGCGTAAAGGGAAGGATAAACATACTCATATCAGGCGGCACTGGAACAGGAAAAACAACTTTTTTAAATGTTGTATCATCTTTTTTGCCTGATAATGAAAGAATAGTAACAATTGAGGATGCTGCCGAGCTTCAACTGAGCCAGACACATGTAATAAGGCTTGAGTCAAGGCCGCCCAATATTGAAGGAAAAGGTGCAGTTACAATAAGGGATCTTGTAAGAAATGCTTTAAGGATGAGGCCCGACAGGATAGTGGTTGGCGAAGTCAGGGGAGGGGAAGCCCTTGACATGCTACAGGCAATGAATACCGGACATGACGGAAGCCTTAGCACAGTGCATGCAAATTCCCCAAGGGATGTGCTTTCAAGGCTTGAGACAATGGTGCTTATGGGCGGGGTGGACCTGCCTGTTAGGGCAATAAGGGAACAAATATCTTCAGCAATCAATTTAATTGTGCATATGAACAGGCTGAAAGACGGCTCAAGGAAAGTTGTAAAAATTTCAGAGGTACAGGGAATGGAAGGCGATATTATAACACTCCAGGAAATATTCCAGTTTGATTACTCAGCAGGTTTTGATGAAAACGGCAATTACAAGGGTAAGATAAAAGCCACAGGGCTTAGGCCGCAATTTATGAGAAGGATTAATGATTATGGTGTTGAAATACCTGCGTCAGTTTTTGCAGAGGAGCAATAATTAGCCTGATAAATTTTATAATATTATTTTATTTCAGGAATTTATACTAATGAAAACCAGGATAATATTTTCGATTCTAATAATTGCAGCTGTTTTTGCAGTATTTTTTACTGTTTTTGCGGATGATGCAGTTTGCCAGGATGAAAGCCAGGGCATGATAATTTCAACATCCGGTGAGGCAGTAATAAAAAATGTAGACACAGCGGGATTTCCAAATATAAGCCTTTACCTAAGTTTCAGGGAAGGCTCAAAACTCGGGCTCATAAATCTTGAAAAAGAAGATTTTAAAATAATCGAAAACAATAAAGAAATTAAAGATTATGATATCGAAAAAATAGGGCAGACTGATGAGTCTTTTGGAATAGTTCTGGTAATTGACACCAGCGGAAGCATGAAGGGCCAGCCATTGATAAATGCAAAGTCTGCTGCAACTGCTTTTATCGAAGAGATGAGTGAGACAGACAAAACTGCTATTGTCGGTTTTTCAAACAACGCAACAGTTTTTTCTTCTTTCACATCAGATAAGCCAGCTCTTAAGAATTCAATTGATAGCATAGAAGCTGGCGGTGAAACAGCATTATTTGACGGTATTTTAAAAGGCATAGAGCAGTTTAACCAGGCTGAAGATATCAGGCATAAATATATTATTGTTCTCTCAGACGGCGCAGACACTGTAAGCCTTAGCAGCCCTGAAAGTATAATTGAAGCCGCAGAATTGGCAGGCATTACTATTTACTCGCTTGCGCTCACATCAATTGAGTTTAACCCTGAACAGATTGAGGCAATTGCAGCAAATACCGGGGGCGAATTCCTTATGACCGATGAAAGCAGCCGCCTTAAAGAGCTTTATGCAAATATTTCCGAGAAAATTAGGAATCAGTACAGGATAACTTTTAAAAGCGCTTCTGAAAATGCCGAATCTTTCAATGCGAGCATTTTTATTGAAAAACTTGGTTTAAAGGACTCGCTGCAGCTCTCATACGAAAGCCCTTTTTCTGCTCTTACAGGAAATGAATCAAAGACCAAAGAGGCCTCTTCACAGGTAATGGGCAAATTGATGGTTCTTGATAAATGGTGGATTAAGCTTGTAACTTACATGCTTATTTTTGTCAGCGTTACAATCTTTATATATATTGTTTCCACCATTATGGTGCCCAATAAACAGGACCTTAAAACCAGGACAGATAATTATCTTTATAATCTTTCAGGCAGCGGCGAACCAGTTTACCCTTATGAAGAAAAAAAATACAGCGGATTTTTTTCCAGGCTCTTCAGGAAATACAGGGGTAAAAATGATAAAAAAGGATTTTCTGATCTTTTTGAACAGAGGCTTAGAAGAGCCGGAATGAGTATTTCAGGCCAAAGATTTGTATTTATTCATTTGAGTTCTGTAGTTGTACTGACTCTTGCAGTTTTTCTAATTACAAAAAATTTCCTGGTCACTTGCTGTGCTGTAATCCTTGTGATATTTATGCCTTTTCTGTTTATTAATTTCAAGACGGCCCAGAAAGTAAAAAAATTTAATGAACAGCTCCCTGATACCCTGCAGCTTATTGAGGGGGCTTTAAAAGCAGGGTACAGCTTAAACCAGTCTCTTGCAATGGTTATAAAGGAAACAAAACCTCCTATTTCAGAAGAATTTATGGTGGTCCTCAATGAAATAAGAATGGGCCTTGATGAAAGGGCTGCTCTTGAAAATATGGCAAAAAGGATAAACAGCGAACTTTTTGACTGGGTTGTGCTTGCAATAAATATACAGAGGGAAGTTGGCGGCAACCTTGCAGAAATCATGGACATAATTGCAAACACAATAAGGGAAAAGGAAAGAATACTTCGCCAGATTAAATCACTTACTGCAGAAGGAAAGCTTTCAGCTTATGTGCTCATAGGTCTGCCAGTGGTGCTTGGAATAGCCCTGTCGATACTCAACAGGCAGTACATTGATGTTCTTTTTACTACAAAAATCGGGTTTTTAATGCTTTTTCTTGCAGCGCTTTTAATGCTTGCAGGAATTGTATGGATAATGAGGATTATTAAAATTGAATACTGATTTTAATAGACGGGAGATGATATAAAAGTGTACATATATATAATAATAATTTCTGTATTTGCAACTGTTTTCAGTTTTATAATGTTTTTAATAATGCCAAAAATATTCGACAAAAAAGGTAAAGACCTTTCAAAACTTAATGATTATATTATGCTTGCAAAGAAAGGTGAAGAAAAAAAGGCAGGCTCCAGGAAATCCCTGGCAGAAATTTTACTTAAGATGTTTTCCTTTACAAGCAGGATGCTGCCAAAAAATCTTGTGGAATCTGTAAAAACAAGGCTTGAGCTTGCCGGAATACAGGAAAAAATGCGTATTGATGTTTTTCTTGCAATTAAGTTTTTTATGCCATTTATCTTTTTATTTATGCTTGTTTTCTTCATGCTTTTTTTTGAAATACCTGCTTTTGCAAGGTTGTTTCTTGTGATAATGATACCTTTTACATATATATTTCCTGATTTTTACCTGAAGAATAAAACTGCAAAAAGGCAGGATGAAATAAGGAGGCATCTGCCGAATGCGCTTGATCTTTTGACAATCAGCGTTGAGGCAGGCCTTGGATTTGACCAGGCGCTTATAAAGGTTGCAAATAATATTAAAGGATGCCTGGGGCCTGAGTTTAAGCGTGTAATAAAAGAAATGGAAATTGGAGTTTCCCGCAAGGAAGCCCTGAGCAATTTAAGCAAAAGGACAGATGTCACAGTGCTTAATACTTTTATATTTTCGATTATACAGGCAGATATTTTCGGCATATCGGTAGGGAAAGTTTTAAGGGTGCAGGCTGCAGAAATGAGGGTTAAGAGAAGGCAGCTGGCAGAGGAAAAAGGAATGAAAGCACCAGTTAAACTTGTCTTTCCTACTATACTTTTTTTATTCCCTGCGCTCATGGTTGTTGTGCTGGGGCCAGCTGCAATAAGGATATGGGATACTTTAAAGCTTCTTATGAAATAATTAAAAAACCATTTCCATTTTCCCAAAAATCCCCATTACAATTACAAAAAGGTACAGCTAACCAGCCATACTCCTTTACCCATAAAAAATAAATCAGTTATTCTTTATATTAAATATAATGTAATACCCCTTAATGCTTCAGGGCTGCTTTCTGGCATTTGCAGCAATTATAAGAGTCAGTGAACATAATTTCAATAAGAATCCTGCACCCCTAGGCGCAAAAATATTGAAAATTCAAAGCTGTCCTGTTTTATAGAGTAACATTAAAAATAGTATTATCAATAAAAAGGTAAAATATTTTAATTAGTATCTTGCATTATAAGATACTATGTGCTATTATAGCCTCGCACTGATTAAAAGAAAGGCAAAATACATGAATATTCAGTTTAAAAAAGGTGTGCTGGAACTTTGCGTCCTTGCACTTCTCACGGAAAAAAACCGTTATGGATATGACCTTGTAAATGAGATATCAAAAAATATACAGATTTCTGAGGGTACCATATATCCGCTTTTGCGAAGACTAAAAAATGTTGGCTATGTTACTACTTATCTTCAGGAATCACAGGAAGGCGCCCCGAGAAAATATTACAGGCTTACAGAAAGCGGGCGGAAAATAACAGGAGAATTAAAAAGCGACTGGTTTGATTTTGTAAAAAAAGTAAGTAGTCTCTTAAAAGGCGGTGGCAAAGATGAATAAAAAGAAGCATTTCCTTGAAAATCTTGAAAAGAATCTAAGGGGCATACCGAAAGAGGAAATTAATGATATTCTTGAAGATTTCAGGGAATATTTTGATATTGGTGCCGAAAGGGGAAGGCCCGAAGATGAAATAATACTTTCATTCGGAAACCCGAAAATTATTGCCAAACAGATAAAAGCCGAGTCTTATATAAAAAAAGCAGAAGCAAACACAAGCGCCGCCAATATAACAAGAGCAGTATTTACAACTGTCGGCCTTAGCTTTTTCAATATCATTTTTATGCTGCCTGTTTTTGCAGTAATTTTCTCTATACTGGCTGCACTTTTTGCAGCAGCGGTATCAATTGGCGCTGCAGGAATTTCAGGAACAGTTGCAAGTTTATTTTATCCGCTTTATTCCCAGTATTTTACATTTACTATAAATACTGCAGTGCCAGTATTTGCATTCATCGGAATGGGGGCATCCGGGATTTTATTTTTCATAGGGGACATATATCTTGCAAAACTTATTTACAGATTGATAGTTAAATATTTAAAACTGAATATAAGTATTGTAAAAAACAGGAGGCAGATAAATGAAATTTAATATAAAAAAACTTGTAATAGTCCTGGTTTTGATAATGCTTGTTTCTTTTACTGCTGCAGCAATTACGCTGTACTTTACGGGGGGAATAAGCGTCCTGTCAGCGGGGGCAGGCCAGGTGAAAACTTCAAAAAGTTTTTCTGCCCAGGAAATTGAAAATATTGTAATTAAAACAGTAAGCACAAAGATAAATGTCATACCTGTTGCAGACAGGAAAGTGGGTATAGATTTTTATGGAAATATCACGACAAATCTGGCTGATGTTAAGCCTGAGCTTGCTGCAAATATTGAAAACAGCACTCTTAAAATAGAAATATCTTATCCAAAAACCATAAATATTGGCCTTATAAATTTTGAAAAGCTTTACCTTGATGTCTATATACCCGACAATTATTCAGGCAGCATTGAGGTGGAAACAGTGTCAGGAGATCTTGATATAAGGAAGCTAAATCCGGCCAGGCTTGTCTTTAAAAGCATCTCAGGAAATATAAATACAGAGTCTGTAATTGCAGATATAATGGAAATGGAAACTGCTTCGGGAAAAGCTTATTTAAAAGATATAAGCGGAAATATAAAAATAAATTCAATATCAGGTGAAGTGGATGCAGTAATTGCCGCTATTGAAGGGGACATAAATATAAAAACAATTTCCGGAAAAGCGGAAATAGAATTACCCGGCAGCAGTGCTTTTGATTTTGAATTCGGTTCAGTTTCAGGAAATATTAAAAATGAATTTCCTGCAGATATAAAATTAATAAATAACCGCAAAATAGAAGGAAGTGTTGGTAATGGCGCCTACAAAATAATAATCAG
>VGAZ01000024.1 GCA_016870615.1 Actinomycetota bacterium
ATCAAAAAAAACAAAACTAAAATAAACAAAAAGGCCTTTTTAGTTAGAAAAAAAAATGAAAAAGACATAAAATAATAATAAATAAAATAAACATATTGATATTAAAAAAAAGTCCGGGATAAAATTACATATTGATAAGAACATAAGAAAAATGTATAATGCAAGTTTTAGCCAGTACTTAAAAAAACAGATATTTATAATAAGAGGTAAAACATGAAACGTACATTTCAACCAAATCAGAGGAAGAGAAAAAAAACACATGGTTTCAGGATAAGAATGAGCACAAAAGCCGGCAGGCGCATTATTGCAAACAGGAGAAGAAAGGGCAGAAAAGTGCTGACTGCTTAATTAATTCTTTGCATTAAGATAAAAAACCTAAAACCAGGGGTTATAAAATAATATTTGAAACATTAAAAAAATCCAGCGATTTTAAAAAATTCAGGACTAGCAGTGAAAGAATTGAATCGGAATACTTTAAAATATTGATAAATGGTTTTTATGGGTGTAACGATATAATAAGGTTCGGCTATGTTATAAGCAAAAAAATTGGTAAGTCTACTGTAAGAAATAAGTTAAAAAGGCAGGTAAAAGAGATATTCAGGAACCTGGAAAAGAAAAATACAAAAAGCATAGATATTTTGTTTATAGCAAAAAAACCTATGGTTAACCTTGATTTTTATAGTTTAAAAGATCAGATATATAATAACCTGCAGAAGTATTTGCGCAGCAATTAAACGATAACAATATAGGGTATTTGAGAACTGAAATAGTTTGTAGGTTTAGCCAAATGAAAAAAATTTTTATAATAATTTTAAAAGCATATAAAAAATATGTATCTCCCCTGTTGCCGAAAAGCTGCAGGTTTTATCCTTCATGTTCTGAATATGCAGCAAATGCAATAAATAAATATGGAGTACTAAAAGGAAGTATTAAATCCATATACAGAATATTAAGATGCAACCCTTTTAATAAAGGCGGATATGATCCGGCATAATAAATAATTTAAAACGGGGGTTTATTTAAATTGGGTCAATTATTAAATCTTTTAAAACCTATACAAAGCGCTATAGAATATGTTGTAATATTTTTATATAACAATGTAATTGCAAATTACGGGATAGTAATTATATTGCTGACAATAATAGTAAGGCTTGTGCTGACGCCGCTTACTCTTACCCAGACAAAATCAATGGCAAGAATGCAGAGACTGCAGCCGCAACTGCAAGAGCTGCAGAAAAAATATAAAGATGATAAACAGAGATTACAGCAGGAAACCATGGCATTTTACAAACAGAATAATGTTAATCCTCTTGCAGGATGCCTGCCGCTTCTTCTTCAGCTGCCTGTATTTTTTGCACTTTTCCAGGCATTAAGACTACCGTCACAAATAGTTACAGATGTTATCGGAACCCCATATTTACCGGCATATATGCTTGGCAGTATTAAAAATTTTATTGCTAATATACCAAACCCTAATTTTAATTTTCTGTGGATGGATTTAAATGCCAGAGATCCTTATTATATTCTTGTAATACTTATGGTTGCAACAATGTTTGTATCAACAAAAATGACATCCACTGATCCAAAACAAAAAATGATTACATATGCAATGCCCCTTCTATTTGGCGTTATATCATGGAGCATGCCGTCGGGAATATTAATCTACTGGACAACAACAAATATCTGGTCAATTGGACAGCAGTGGCTAGTAAATAAGTATGTAAAAAAAGAAGCAAGAAAAGAAGAATCAAAAACAAAGGCGGAGCAAATGCAGAAAAAAGCAGAAGCGGCTGCCATTGTACAGGAACAGGAACCGGAAAAAAGGAAAAAGAAAAGAAAAAGAAGGTAAAAAAGAATATTTGTATTTTTCAAAGAGGTGTTAATTTTGGAGGGTAATGCTGAAATCAGGGATGCTGTAAGCAATTTCATAATATCACTTGAAGAAGAACAAAAAAGAGAAAAAGAAGAGGAGAAGAATAAAAAGGAAAATATTACCGGGTTTAAAGATAATGATAGCGGATTTGAAAAAGCAGTTAAAATAATAGAAAAAATAGCAAGTTATATTTGCCCGGGCGAAAGAGTAAATCTTGAAAAGGACATAAGAAATTTAAAAGTTTATATTTACGGAAAAAACCTTTCTATATTGATTGGTAAAAACGGCAAAACAATAGATGCAATAGAATACCTGGTCAATCTTGCTGCCAAAAGAAAAAAAATACTTAACAGGGCAATTGCGATTGATGTAAAAGATTACAGGAAACAAAATATTGAAAAAATAAATAAGCTGGCCTTAAAGATGGCCGGAAAAGCCATAAAGGAAAACAGGATAATAACAATGAGGCCAATGCCTTCACATGAGAGAAAAATAGTTCATGGCCTGCTCTCTAAAATAAAGGATATAAAAACGATAAGCAGGGATGCTGAACCAAACAGGAGAATTGTCATATATCCTTTAAATAGCCAGGGTCAAACCGGTAGTTAGTTATAAGACACAAAACCGCTAATTTCATTTGCTGCCCATAACAAATATTTTAAATAAACTTTTTATATTATTGTCCTGCCAAAATATAATAATATTTATACTTATGATAAAATCTATTGTATTTATGATTTATAAAAATAATAACTGATATCAAAATGATTGTAAAAAAAACAGCCAAAGACACGATTGCGGCTCTTGCCACAAGAGCAGGTGAATCAGCAATATGCATAATAAGGCTAAGCGGCAGCGCCTCTGTAAAAATAGCTGACAGGATATATAAGGCAAAGAATGGACGGCCGGTTAAGCAGATGCAGACATTTTCTGCTTCATACGGTTTTATTATTGATAAAAAAAAAGAGACTCTTGACCAGGTTATTCTTACGCTGATGAAAGCACCTAAATCTTATACAAGGGAAGATATTGTTGAGATAAACTGCCATGGCGGGATTTTTGCTGCCAATAAAATACTTGAACTTTGCATTGACAATGGGGCGAGGCTTGCAGAACCTGGTGAGTTTACTAAAAGAGCTTTTTTAAATGGAAGAATTGATCTAAGCCAGGCAGAAGCAGTAATTGAAATTATAAATGCAAAAACTGAAGAAAGCATGAAAATTGCTGCAAAAAACATTAATGGAAAGACAGGAGAAAAAATAAAAAATTTAAAAAGCAGTGTTCTTGATGTGCTTGTAGAGCTTGAGGCTTCTATAGATTTTATTGAAGAGGATCTCGAAATAACACCTTATGAAAAAATCAGAAAAAAGATTGAAGATATTAGCGGGGAGATAAAAACATTAATAGAAGATGAAAAACGTGGAGAAATTATAAAAAATGGTTTAAAAATTGTAATTGCAGGCAAGCCAAATGTGGGCAAATCAAGTCTTTTAAATGCACTTGCAAAAAAAGAAAAAGCAATTGTTACGCATATTCCGGGGACAACAAGAGATGCAATTGAAGAAATATTATACATAGACGGGATACCCGTAATACTTACAGACACTGCAGGAATAAGAAAATCAAGAAACATAATAGAAAAAATCGGTGTAGGAAAAAGTATCAGGCACATAGAAGAATCTGATCTAGTTATAATGGTAATTGACTGCACTGGAACAATAGATAAAACCGATTTAGAAATATATAAAAAAATTAAAGACAAGAATAATATATTGTGCATTAATAAAACTGATCTTGGCTGTATAATAAAAAAAAGCGATATTAATAAATTTGCATCAGCAAAAAACATAATAAAGATTTCTGCAAAGCACGGCAAAGGTATTGGACGGCTTGAAGAGTGCATAAAAAATTCGGTGTTTGATGGTAAGGAATTTAATATTGAGGACAGGATATTTATTAATAACAGGCAAAAAAATATTTTGAAAAATGTATTAACGTTACTGAAATCGGCAAATGATGCAATGAAAATAAATATGTCTGAGGAATTTCCAGTATCAGATTTAAAAATAGCAAATAATTTGCTGGGAGAAATAACAGGCCAAATAATTGCTGATGAAGTGCTGGATAAAATATTTTCTAAATTCTGCATTGGAAAATAATTGCCAAAAATCAATACTTTGTGAAAAAATGGCGAAATGTTTCACGTGAAACATCAACTACAATAATTAATCGCTATTGAGCATAATAAATATAAAACCAGGCCAAAAAATGGAGAAATACATAAATAATGATATATATAAATATGATGTAATTATTATAGGTTCCGGACATGCCGGATGCGAAGCTGGAAAAGCAGCTGCAGCAGCCGGAGCAAAAACATTAATCATAAATATAAATATGGACAGTATAGGGTTAATGCCATGCAATAGTGCTATCGGTGGTCCTGGAAGAGGACAGCTTGTAAGGGAAATAGATGTACTTGGCGGCGAGATGGCCAAAAATAGCGATAGAAATTACATTCACAGCAGGCTCATGAACATTTCAAAGGGTCCCGCTTTAAGAACAATAAGAGCACTGGTAGACAAAAAAAGATATACTATAAATATGAAATATGTGCTTGAAAATTGCGAAAACCTTGATTTAAGACAAGGGCTTGCAGAAAGCATTTATAGAGATAATAAAACTTATATAATTCAGACAAGCGATGGAGAAAGATATAGATGTAATTGTGTTGTTGTTGCGACAGGAACTTTTTTAAGATCTTCAATTTTCTGGGGGAAAAATGAAATTAAAGCTGGCCGGCATGGTGAAATAAACTCTGTCAGTTTTGCATATTCTCTTGAAAAATTAGGATATAAATTTGCAAGACTGAGAACAGAAACACCCCCAAGAGTTGATTTAAGAACAATAGACACAGCATCTTTAAAGCTGCAGCAATATGATGAAATTCCTGAAATGTTTTCATATGAAAGCAGCAAGATAGAGAGAAAACAGTTAAATAACTACATTACTTATATTGAAAAAGATTGTATTAATTATATACTTGACAATATTAGCTTAGCGCCGGCATTCCAAAAGAAAAATAACTCAAAAGGCCCCAAATACTGCCCATCAATTGAAGACAAAGTAAATAAATTTTATAACAAGATAAGACATACGGTTTTTATTCAACCCGAAGGAACGGAAAGCAATGAGATGTATCTGCATGGGCTTTTTACCACGTTTTCTGAAGAGGTACAACAGGGAATTATAAGAAGAATAAAAGGGCTTGAAAATGCAATTATTACAAGACCAGGATATGGAGTCGAGTATGATTATCTATGTCCATTCCAGATAAATAGTAATCTTGAGAGCAAAAAACATACAGGAATCTATTTTGCTGGACAGATTAACGGCAGCACCGGCTATGAAGAAGCAGCTGCACAGGGTATTATTGCAGGATATAATGCAGCATTAAAATCTAAAAGGAAAAAACCTATAGTTATCGAAAGGGAAGACGGATATATCGGGGTATTAATTGATGATATAGTTTTAAAAGGTACAACCGAACCCTACAGGATGCTCACATCAAGAAATGAATACAGGCTATACCACAGGCATGATAATGCTGATTTCAGAATGATAAAGTTTTTAAAAAAACTAGGGTATTTCCAGAAAGCAAGTTTAATTACTGACAAATATGAAAAAATAGATAATGCATTTAAAAATATAAAAAGTACAAAATATTATAAATCCAGGGATATCCTTGAAAATATAAAGCAGGACAGAATAAATATGAGCATAATTAAAAATATTAAAAATGATTTTTTACTAAATGATACAGAGTTGCAAAGCCTTATTATTAATATAAAATATGAACACTATATCGATAGGGAAAAAGAAATAATTCAAAAAATGAAATCTTTGCCTGATGCAAATATTCCTGCTTATACTGATTATAAAATCGTTAAAAATTTGTCAGCTGAAGGCAGGGAAGTACTGGATATAAAAAAACCTGCTTCACTAAAACAGGCAGGAAGGCTCGAAGGTGTTAGGGCAACAGATGTTCTGGCCCTGGCAGTTCATTTAAAAAATGTTTCACGTGAAACATAATTTTAAATAATAATATATTTATTATGAATACAGGATATAGGAAAAAAAATAAACATTATGATGTAATTGTTGTAGGTGCCGGCCATGCAGGCTGCGAGGCTGCCCTTGCCTCTGCACGCTTAGGTTTAAAAACCCTGATATTAACTATAAACCTTGATAAAATCGCTCTTATGCCATGCAACCCTTCTATTGGGGGCGTTGGAAAGACACAACTAGTGCTGGAGCTTGATGCAGCAGGCGGGCAAATGGCAAAAACAGCTGATGAAACAGCCATACAGATGAGGATTTTGAACAGGAGCAGGGGTCCTGCAGTACAGGCTTTAAGAGCGCAGATTGACAAAAAAGAATATGAAATAGAAATGAAAAAAATTCTTGAAAATACAAATAACCTGGTACTTGTACAGGGCACTGTTGATAATATTATTGTAGAAAATAACAGGGCAGCCGGTGTAACAATTGAAAGCGGTCCGGCTTTTTATTCAGACAGTATTATTGTTACATCAGGAACTTTTTTGCAGGGAAGAATAATAATAGGAAAAAAAGACTATGCAGCTGGCAGGATGGGGGAATACCCTTCTATGAAACTAACAAACAGCCTTAAAAGCCTGGGTTTTGAGATGGACAGGTTCCAGACCGCCACACCACCACGACTTGATAAAAGGACAATAGATTTTTCTGGGCTTCAGATACAGGCAGGAGAAGATATACCTGTAAGTTTTTCTTCCTGGAATAAAGAAAAAATATTTGAAAATATTCCAAGTTTTCTTACCTATACAAATGAAGAAACACATGATTTTATAAGAAAGAACATAGAGTTTTCTCCTATCAAATCCGGCATGGTAAACACACACGGCCCCAGGCACTGCCCTTCAATAGATAGGAAAGTAATAAATTATGAAAATAAAAAAAGGCATCCGGTGTTCATTGAGCCAGAAGGTAAATATTCAAATGAGGCATACCTGCAGGGTCTTACTACAAGCATGCCTGCAAATATACAGCAGCTAATGATAAATACAGTACCCGGCCTAGAAAAGGCAAGAATTGTCAGGCCCGGCTACGCAGTCGAATACGACTATCTGTTACCTGGACAACTAAAACATACACTTGAATCAAAAAAAGTAAAAAATTTGTTTTTTGCCGGGCAAATAATAGGAACTTCAGGATATGAAGAGGCTGCAGCGCTCGGTTTTGTTGCAGGCATTAATGCATCTTTAAATATTTTACAAAAGCCGCCATTTATTCTAAAACGAAATGAGTGCTACATAGGAGTACTCATAGACGATATCATAACAAAAGAATTATATGAACCATACAGGATATACACATCAAGATCTGAATACAGGCTGATATTAAGGCCCGATAATGCAGATATAAGATTGTGTAAAAAGGGCTATGAGGCAGGACTTATAAAAGATATCCAGTACAAAAAGGTTCTGGAAAAAATAAATAATATTAATTTATGCATTAAATTTTTAACATTATATAAAATTAATCCCACAGTCAAAAATAATATTCTTTTAAAAGAGATTGGCACCAGTGCTGTTAACAGTACAACAAGTATGTACAGTCTTTTAAAAAGACCTGAGATAAATATTATGGATCTTGTTAAAATATTTGCACAGGCAGAAAAATTTAATGATAAAATATTTAAACAGGCAGAAATAAATATAAAATATAAGGGTTATATAGAAAGGGAGCTTTCCGAAGCCAGGAAGCTTGCAAATATAGATAATTATTATATTAATAATGAAATTGATTATTTTAAAATAAACGGACTTACACATGAAGCTAAAGAGAAACTTACAAAAACAAAACCGGAAACACTTGGCCAGGCATCAAGAGTTGCCGGTGTTTCACCTTCAGATATTTCAATATTAATGATATATTTAAAGCAGTATGAAAAATAATCTGTCGCTGAGGGCGAATTTAAAAAAACTTTGCATAAATGCATGCGATAAAGAAATAAATAGGCTTCTGCAGTATCTTGAACTCTTGTATGCTGGCAATAAAGAATTAAATCTTACCGGAACCAAAGATAAAAACCAGATACTTATAAGGCATATATTTGACAGCCTCGGCATTTTCCAATATTTTAATATTTGCAGCATTGATATAAAAAAGAATATAAAAATCATTGATGTCGGGACAGGCGCAGGTCTTCCAGGAATTCCCATTTCATTATTTCTAAAAAATTCTGAAATATTCCTTCTGGATTCAAAAAAGAAAATTATAGATTTTCTTGAAGGTACAGCTGCCAAACTTCAATTATTAAATACAAGGGTTTTATCAGGCAGGGCGGAGTCAGTTGCACAAAATATAGAGTACTTTAATTCATTTGATATAGTTACAGCAAGAGCTGTTGCAAAGGTTTCAATACTTGCAGAAATAACATTACCTTTCTGCAGAGTTGGCGGTACGGTAGTGCTGTATAAAAGCAGAAAGCTTCATGAAGAGCTTGATGAAGCAGAATCGAAAATAAAGGCAATGGGGGCAAAAGTTGAAGGTATTATTGATTTAGATATACCGGAGCTTGATGAATACAGGGCACTTTTAATATTAAAAAAAGAATTTACGAATTTATTTAAAAATCCGCGATAATATGGTAAAATGTTAAAAATATAATATATTGTATATATATATTTATATGTAATTATACAAATATGTTATAGTGTTTATATGTTTATGTTTTTAAAAAGGTTATTTAAATCTAAAAAAACTGGAAATACAGATATGCCGGATAAAAGCACCAGCTTGCAAGAAATACAGCAGGGCTCTTTTGTAAATATCGCAGTAAATGAAGATAAAAATATTATTGAGGAAGAAAAAAACAAAATGCAGGCAGAAATAAAAGAAGAGGCGTTGCTGCAGGAATATAATAATCAAGAAAAAGGCGAAATTGTAAAAGAAGGAAAATGGAAACCTGAAAATGTCAATGCCACGGGATTTGATAAAAACAAAAATGCCAGGATAATTGCAATTGCCAACCAGAAAGGCGGGGTGGGCAAAAGCACTACTGCAGTTAATATCTCCGGTTACCTTGGGAAGCTTGGTTACAAAACACTTATTATTGACTTTGATCCGCAGAGTAATTCGACCAGCGGCCTGGGGATTGATAAAACCCATATAAGTAAAAGTATATATGAAGTAATTATTTTAAATGAGGACCCCTGGAAAGCCATAACTGAAACCCCCTATGAAAATCTTTTTGTAATACCCTCTTCGATACAGCTTGCAGGAGCAGAAGTCGAGCTTGTATCGGCAATGAAGCGGGAATATAAACTAAAGCATGTGATGGATAATATAAAAAATAGCTTTGATTTTATAGTAATTGACTGTCCTCCTGCGCTGGGGCTGCTTACAATCAATGCTTTAACTGCGGCAGGGGAGGTGCTTATACCAATCCAGTGCGAATATTATGCGCTTGAGGGGCTTGGGCAGCTTATTAATACAATAAACCTTATAAGGGAAAATTTAAATGAAAGCCTTATAATCACAGGTGTTGTTATGACTATGTATGACAGCAGGACCAGGCTAAGCGAGCAGGTCATTGATGAGGTGAAGGCTTATTTTCCGGATAAGGTCTACGATACAATTATTCCCAGAAACATAAGATTAAGTGAAGCGCCCAGTTACGGGAAGCCTATAATTGACTATGATCCCGATTGCAAGGGTGCAACTGCATATAAAAATCTGACAGGAGAAGTGGTTAAGAATGAACCAAAGTAGAGGACTTGGCAGGGGATTGAGTGCATTAATACCCGGTGTTAACACAAAACCCGGTGATAATAAAGCCGGCAGCAGCATAATGGATATTCCGGTATCAAAAATTGTTCCGAATAAAAACCAGCCCCGCCATAATTTTGACCAGGAAACTTTACAGGAGCTTGCAAGCTCAATAGCAGAATTTGGCATAATACAGCCTGTAATAGTCAGGAATATTGACAGGGGAGGCATGTATGAAATTGTTTCAGGTGAAAGAAGATTCAGGGCAGCAAAAATGCTTAATATGCCTTCAGTGCCATGTATAATTAATTATGATATAAATGATCTTGCATCTCTTGAAATGGCGCTTATTGAAAACATTCAGAGGGATAATCTTACGCCAATAGAGCTTTCCCATACTTTTAAACAGCTTATTGATGAATTTAAACTTACTCATGAAGAACTTTCAAAAAGGGTGGGTAAAAGCAGGGCTGCTATTACAAATTCATTGAGGCTTCTTATGCTGCCTCTTGAAATCCAGAAAATGGTTGATGATGATAAGCTCAGCGCAGGACATGCAAGGGCGCTTCTTTCTGTTGAAGATAAAAATGAACAATTGTTTATTGCACAGAGTATAATCGATAAAGACTTAAATGTTAGGGACACTGAGAAGCTTGTAGCCAGGCAGAATAGGCTTAAAAATGACGAAACAGGCCAGGCAGGTTCAAAAAGCCTCAAATTGATGCAGCTTAATAAACTTCCGGACGTGGAAAAAGCTGTTTCTGATTTTTTATCTGCTCCTGTAAACATTAAAATGGGAAAAAACAGGGGAAAGATAGAAATTCTTTTTGGCTCCGTTAAAGATTTTGAAAGGATTGTGCATAAAATAATTGACAGCTAAGCAGGTTTTTGATGCCAAACCACTCTGGCTTAAAAAAAGAGTAAGTTTAAATAACAGCAATATAGAGGAAGTCAAAGAACTTCTTGCAAACCTTAATCTAAATACTGTTTGCCAGAGCGCAAAATGCCCCAATATCTTTGAATGCTTCAGCAAAAGAACTGCAACATTTATGCTGCTGGGCAGCACCTGTACAAGAAACTGCGCCTTTTGCGGGGTTTTGCCAGGAAAACCGCAGATGCCAGACCCCAAAGAGCCGGCAAATATTGCAGAAGCTTCTTTTCGGCTGGGCTTAATGTATATAGTCCTTACTTCAGTAACGCGGGATGATCTTAAGGATGGTGGGGCAGTATGTTTTTATAACACCCTTAAACAAATAAAAATAATTATTCCAGGAGCAAAGGTGGAATGCCTTATACCTGATTTCGGGGGATCCAGGGGCAGCCTTGAGCTTGTGCTTGATGCAAAACCGGATGTTCTAAATCATAATATTGAAACCGTAAAAAGAAACTATGGCCTAATAAGGAAAGGCGCTGATTATTACAGGTCCCTCGGTATTTTAAAAAACGCTAAGAAAATCATGCCGGGTATTATCATAAAATCAGGTTTTATGCTGGGTCTTGGCGAGACAGGGGATGAAATAAAAGAGCTTATCCTTGACCTCAGGGAAGCTGGTTGTGATATTTTGACAATCGGACAGTATTTAAGGCCCTCGGGAAATAATTTTAAAGTATCCAAATATTACACACCTCAGGAATTTGAAAGTATTAAAAATTTTGCAGACAGCCAGGATTTTAAATATGTAGTTTCCGGTTCATATGTGAGATCTTCATACCATGCCTCTGCAGCATATAATTATGCTAAAATAAATGAGTAAAATTCAACTTAAAGAACAGCCAATCCATTTATTTTACAGGCCAGAAATTTTCATTTAAACAATTATCCAATAGATCATAAATTTAAAAATCTATACTGATTCCAAATAGTTATTTATGGAATTCTTATACACATTTAGAACATATATTGTATAATACTCCAGATTGTTTTTTTGTATATAAATAAAAGTGTATTTGGATAAGCAATAATCTTGGACACATTCCTTGCAATTTTACCTATTTTGATTGCCCTGAGCCTCATGGCCATATTCAGGTTACCGGCGTCGCGGGCCCTGATTATAGCTTTTGCCAGCGTTGTTATAATTGCGCTGTTTTACTGGAAAATGGATTTCAAAGTGATTGCCGCATTTAGCCTGCTTGGGGTTCTTAAATCACTGGACATCCTTTTTATAATTTTTGGCGCAATACTTCTACTTAATATGCTTCGCAAAACCGGGCTTATCCGGGTCATTACATCAGGTTTTTCCAATATATCGCCGGACCGCCGCATCCAGGCAATTATAATTGCCTGGCTTTTTGGAGCTTTTATAGAAGGCTCTGCAGGCTACGGGACACCTGCTGCCCTTGTTGCCCCGCTTATGGTTGGAATGGGTTTCCCGCCCCTGGCTGCCTGCATGGTGGCACTGATTGCCAATTCAACGCCTGTTCCTTTTGCCGCCGCAGGAACACCGGTTATTATAACCTTAAAAACCATTGAAGCAGATATTGTAGGCGCAGGGCTTAGCTTTGCGGGATTTTCCCGGGATTTAACTACTATTATTACCGTAATTCTTGGCGCAGGAGGGCTTTTTGTTCCTGCAATTATAGCTTTTGTAATTACATTTGTTTTTGGTAAAGATCGCCGCTTAAGGTCTTTTCTTGAGATTTTACCATTCGCATTTTTTTCCGGCCTGGTTTTTGTTATCCCTTATTACCTGCTGGGAAGATTTGCAGGCCCCGAGTTTCCTTCAATTATAAGTTCCCTTATTGGATTGCTTGCTGTAATCGCTGCGGCAAAATTTAAATTCCTTGTGCCCCGGAATACCTGGGATTTTCCGGCAGCAGAAAAGCCGGCCAGCAAGAAAGAGGATTTGACAGCAAAAGATAATGAAAAACTCCTTTTATCTGAACCGGAAAAGCCGGCCAGCTTAATTGCAGCCTGGGCCCCTTATATAGTTATAGCTCTTTATCTCTTTATAAGCCGGATTCCGATGCTGGGGATAAAAGATCCGCTCAGATCAGTGGTAATCAGAATTCCAAGCCTTCTGGGTGTTGCTGCGGCGGATTATTCCTTTGAGGTACTATATAATGCAGGTCTTTTCCCGTTCGTATTAGTTGCCCTGCTTACAGGAATCTGGCGCAAAATTAAAGGGCGGGAAATAGGCCGGGTAACTTTGGCTACTGCCAGGCAGGTACAGCCAATTGCCATTGCATTGTTTTGCGCAGTTGCCCTGGTGCAGGTAATGATGAATTCCAATTTAAATAATTCCGGTCTACCGGGTATGCTTACACAAATTGCAGGCAGGCTGGCTGAAAGTACCGGCCCTGTATATTTGCTGGTTGCGCCATTTATCGGAATTCTTGGCGCCTTTGTCTCCGGTTCCTGTACTGTTTCCTGTATTATGTTTGGATCTTTGCAGTTTCAAACTGCCCTGCTGCTCAATTTGTCCCCACTGGTTATTGTTGGACTACAGGTTGCAGGCGGAGCTATAGGCAATATGTTTTGCATAAACAATGTTATTGCAGTAGGCGCAACCACAGGAACTACTGGTTCTGAGGGTAAAATCATTGCCATGAATATGCTCCCTGCACTTTTTTATACTCTGCTGGCAGTTTTTGTGGGCTGGATTATTTTGTGATTTAAAGAGTCTGTACAGGACCAGATAAAGTTCTTCAGTAAAAAATATTAAAAACAGGTATAAATCCTGTAACTGCCAATTCAATACCAGGCGCCATTTGCAGGATAGCCATATTCAGTTATAATATATTTTCAACTCATGCCTTTAAAAATATTTACAGAATGCGTGTTTTTACAAAGAGATAATTTATGAATACTTTTAAACAAAAAACAGATTTTATAAGGGAAATAATAAGAAATGACCTTAAGGAAAACGATGGCGGGCAGTACAAAATACACACCAGGTTTCCCCCTGAGCCAAACGGTTATCTTCATATAGGGCATGCAAAGGCAATATGCCTTAATTTTGGCCTTGCCCGGGAGTTTGGGGGACTCTGTAACTTAAGGTTTGATGATACAAATCCCACAAAAGAAGAGATGGAGTATGTAAACTCTATAAAGCAGGACATAAAATGGCTTGGTTTTGACTGGGAAGGCAGGGAATATTATGCTTCTGATTATTTTGAAAAACTTTATGGATTTGCCCTGGCCCTTATAAAAAAAGGAAAGGCATATGTATGTGATTTAAGCGGCCAGCAAATAAGGGAGTACAGAGGAACATTAACAATACCGGGTAAAAACAGCCCTTACCGCGAGAGGCCCATTGAAGAAAACCTTATGCTTTTTGAGGAAATGAAAAACGGCAAATATCCGGATGGAGCAAAAGTCCTGCGTGCAAAAATTGATATGAAAAGCCCGAATTTGAATATGAGGGACCCTGTAATGTACAGGATACTACATAAAAAACATCACAGAACCTCAGGCAAGTGGTGCATATATCCTACATATGACTGGGCACACGGCCAGTCAGATTCGATTGAGGGCATAACGCACTCAATCTGCACGCTTGAGTTTGAAAACCACAGGCCACTTTATGACTGGTTTCTTAATGAGCTTGAAATTCATCATCCCCGCCAGATAGAATTTGCAAGGCTTAATCTCACCTACACTGTTATGAGCAAGAGAATTTTACTGGAGCTTGTAAAAAGTAAAATAGTAAAAGGGTGGGACGACCCAAGGCTGCCAACTATTTCAGGCATGAGGCGCAGGGGCTACAGCCCCACATCCATAAGGAATTTCTGTGCAGAAGTGGGCATTGCAAAGGCTGACAGCACAGTTGCAATTGAGTTTCTTGAGCACTTTGTCCGGGAGGACTTAAACAAAAAAGCCCCCAGGAGAATGGCAGTTATTAACCCTCTTAAATTGATAATTGATAATTATCCGGATAATATAGTTGAGGAACTTGAAGCTGTAAACAACCCCGAGGATTTATCTGCAGGCACAAGGAAAATCCCGTTTTCAAAAATCCTGTATATTGAAAAAGATGATTTTATGCAAGAGCCTCCGCCAAAGTTTTTCAGGCTTGCGCCGGGCAGGGAAGTCAGGCTAAGGTATGCATATTTTGTAAAATGCAATGAAATTATTAAAGACAGGGACGGCAATATAACTGAGATACACTGCTCATATGATCCTCTTACAAAAGGGGGAGACGCCCCGGATGGCCGGAAAGTCAAAGCCACACTTCACTGGGTCTCTGCAGGCCATGCTGTTAGTTTTGAGGCAAGAATATATGAAAAACTCTTCAAAAATGAAAACCCTTACCAGGTCCAAGAGGTAGGGGAACTTAAGGATAATTTAAACCCGGATTCATTAAGTATAATTGAAAATTGTATGGGTGAGCCGTCTTTGAGCTCAGTAGAGCCCGGGCATGTTTACCAGTTTGAAAGGCTTGGATATTTCTGCGTGGACCCGGGCTGCAGCAATGACAGTATTATCTTTAACAGGACAGCGACCTTAAAAGATGAGTGGGCGAAAATACAGAAATCTCAATAATCTGAGACAAATCCATATATACCCAGTTTTAAGATACAAATAAACCTTTGATGATATTAAATCATAAGACAAGCTGCTTTTATAATTAAAACTAAAAAGAAAAATAATTATTTATATATTTAAATTGTAAATGTAAAATAAAGCTTATAAAGTATTAAAAAAAATATAAAACTATCCTAAGTTTATTAAAAAACAATCAGGAGAAGTGGTATGCCAGATGAAAAATCAAGAAACCATATCGGCTCAGGGGTTTTCGGGGCAGCATATTTTGCAGCATTTGTCGGAGCAGTAGTTTATTTTATCCAGCAGGCAAACTCTTTCTGGGCAGGAGTTCTCGGATTTTTAAAAGCCATTGCCTGGCCAGGATTTTTAATTTACGAGCTCTTCAAATATCTCCAGTAGGAAGCAATAAAATATATGAGGATTACAAAAAAAGTATTTAATGACCTTGCCATATGGATGATTGGTTTTGGGGTTGTCGTAGGTATAATATTTCCATTTTTTATACTCAGTTTCGGTGTTAGCAGGGAAATAGCATTTTCCTGGAAATTCATTACGGCATGCATTGTTGCCGGGGCTATAGTAGGGACGGTTAATATAGTTTTATCAAGAGTGGTGGTTGCCAAAAGGTTAAGGCTTTTAACTACAAGCATGCAGAAAGTCCAGGCAGGCCTGATGCGGGGCTTAAAAGGTGGGGACATGAGCGACTGCACACCAGAGAAATGCCAAATCAAAGTGGATTCAAACGATGAAATAGGAGAAAGCGCGCATGCATTTAACTGTCTTGTAGATGCCCTGTCTAACTCGATCGCTTCAGAAAGAGCACTTCTTGGATACACCGAAATGCTTACAAGCAATCTTGAGCTTGAACTACTTGCAAGGAAAGCATTATCAATAATACTTGAATCTACAGGTTCGGATGCCGGAGCAATACTTGTTGAAAAAGAGGGTGAAATAATACCATGCGAGACCAGTGGAATTAAGAATTATGAGTTGCTGAAGAATAATGGTTTAATAATGGAAGTGCTTAGAACAGAAAAAATGAAAATCACAAAACTGCCCCAGGATATTGTTATTGACGGACTTCTGGTGGATTTTAAACCAAGAGAAATTGTTATTCAGCCGGTTATCTATAATGGTATTCCAATTGGAGCCATATTGCTTGCTTCTGCTGAAAATTATGATCATGAGAATATAAACAGGATTAAAATGTTTTCACAGAGTATGGCACTTGCACTGCATAATGCAATTATTCATGAACAGATGCAAAAGCTTGCTACCATTGACTCTTTAACCGGCCTTATAAACAGGCGTTATGGGCTTGTAAGGCTTAAAGAGGAATTTTCAAGAGCTGTGAGATCTGAAAACTCACTTGGGGTCATAATGTTTGATATAGACCATTTCAAGAAAATAAATGACACATACGGGCATATATCCGGCGATAGAGTTCTTGCCCATATTGCAAGACTTGTAAAAAGCATACTCAGGGAAGGTGATGTTGTTTTAAGGTATGGCGGAGAGGAATTCTGTGCAGTCCTGCCCGGTGCATCAGCTGATGACTCCTTTAAAACAGCTGAAAGGATAAGGTTTGCTGTGCAGGAAAGCGAAGTATTATACTCAGGATACAATATAAAAGTGACTCTGAGCCTGGGGGTGGCTTCTTATCCGGAAGATAATATACAAAATGAGCTTGAGCTTATTAAGTTTGCTGATGAGGCCCTTTATATTTCTAAGGAAACCGGAAGAAATAAAAGTACAGTAAAATAACACTTACTTATTTACATAAATTCTATTCATTTACGTAAGATAGGTCTTCCTGGTGTTACTCCCGCACTTGCATTTTTTGTTTACAAATATATATTTTAGATATCCAAAATTACCACACACCCGGTATTAGCCGGAAACGAACCTTTTTGCAATAATCTTTGTAACCGGGTAATTCATTGTATAAAGTCCTGTCCTCCAGTGCGGTACGAACAACAAGAACAACACAGAGTAAAACTATTGGCGGAAAAGCCAGGAGAGAGTCAAGCAATAGTGGAATACCACACATTGCAATTGCGCCAGAGGCATAGGCAGGATGGCGTACGATTGCGTAAGGTCCTGCAGAGACCACAGTTTGGCCGCGATCTTTCTGAATACGAACATACGAAGAAAAGAAAGCATTTCTAGCCATTGCCCAGGTACCAACTGCATAGCCAAAGATAAGAAGGGCCAAACCAAGCCAATGCACCCAGCCTGGCATACTAGCAGACCAGCCCAGGCGTTTATCCAATCCTGCAACAAGCACAGCTATAAGCGGTAACCAAAGGGCTATTATGGGCACTATCCATTTGTCCCAACCCTTGGTATCTTGCATCGAACCGGCTCTAAATCTTTCACGGACTAAGTCCGGGTGAAGATGACTTGCAATAATGCGGCTAATAAAGGAATGTAGAATCCAGGAACCCGTATAGAGCCAACCCAAACCCCAGGTCCAGTCACCAGAAGCCAGGAATGGTGATAAAAGAAGCAGGATTAATAATAGCATCCTGATGATATTAGTGAAATTTTTTATCAGGTTTTTTCTCTTATTCATACTGTGCCTCCCGCTCTTGGTAAATATGATATCATTACAGATAAAATTGAGAAATCTTTAACTTAACAGATTGGAAATCTTTAATTTATTCTTGCTTTTTGTATATTATTATATATACTATGTATATTATTATATACATATGGTTGAAAATATGACTGACCAAAACAATGATATCAGGCAGGCAAAACTGGGCAATAACTTAAGGAAACTTAGATTTTTGCATAATGAACTGTCGCAGCAGGAGCTTGCAAATGCTGTAGGGGTCACAAGGCTCACTATTCATTCAATAGAGACAGGCAAGTTCAATCCTTCAGTATCGCTTGCATTAAAAATTGCTAAATTTTTAGATAAAACTCCTGAAGAAGTTTTTTATCTTTATTATGAATGAAATATTTTATTTCCGGAAAGGGGAAATAGCTTGGATAAGTTTACTGTTATAAACAGAAAAATAAATATAGTGCTTCTCATTATCTCGTTTGCAGGTTTTGCTTTTACATGCACAATTTATGCAATGCTTCACAGATTAATTGCAGCAGGTGCGGATATTTCTGCATTTACAGGTAAAATATCTGTTTATTTGGGCATAAGCATTATTTTTATTTTTCTCTTTCATATATCTTCAATAGCTGTAATAGTCCTGGAGCTTAAAGCATATAACTCTGATAGCTTGCTGCGCTCATTTATTTTTTTCCTTTCCGTTATTTCCACTATTATGTTATTTGGGGATTTTGCTCTTATAAGCGACATTACAAAAGAATATGCTGCAGGCCTGCTTGAAGGCATCTATTCAGAATTCCTGGTTCTATATACAAGCCAGCTTCTGCACCTGGCGTTTTATATATTTGTGATAATACTTATTGCAGCTACTGGTGTAAAAGGAATTTATGGTAAAAAGCCGCTTAATGTTATAAAGGATGAAGCAATTTTTATTGATGTGCAGTACATAGGGATAATGACGTCAGTTTGCGGAATTGCAATACTTACCGCCCTTTCCCTATTTACTCCGCTATGGGCAATAAAGAAGGGGATAATTATTTTGTGTATAGTGCTTGTCCTGCCGTATGCAGCAGTTGTTGTTTACTGGCTCATAATAAAAATTCGGGAGCGCGTAACTGAATGGTATGATGAAAAACAGTTCCAGGATGTGACAAAAGCCGCTTTTATATCTTTACTTTCATCAGTAATTATTCTTGCAGCAATCTTTGTTATTCAGAATCTCTGTGATGGCTTTGCCATAATAAATGTAGTGTGGTTTCCTTATTACTTCTTTTTAGTACTTCTATTATTTTCATCAATAGTGCTGTATTTAAACAAAAGG
>VGAZ01000025.1 GCA_016870615.1 Actinomycetota bacterium
CAATGCCTTCAGGAAGTGTTACATCTCCTGTTACATCGGTTGTCCTGAAATAAAACTGGGGACGGTATCCTTTAAAGAAAGGAGTATGGCGCCCTCCTTCTTCCTTTGACAGTATATAGACCTGGGCCTTAAAGTATGAGTGGGGGGTAATTGAGCCCGGTTTTGCTATTACCTGGCCACGCTCAACCTCATCTTTTGTAATGCCGCGAAGAAGCAGGCCAACATTGTCTCCTGCCTGGCCCTCATCAAGAAGTTTCCTGAACATTTCAACGCCTGTTACTACTGTCTTTGCAGTCTTTGGATGAATTCCTACAATATCAACTGTTTCTCCAACCAGAACTTTTCCTCTTTCAATTCTTCCTGTTACAACTGTGCCTCTTCCTGTTATTGAGAATATATCTTCAATTGGCATAAGGAAGGGTTTGTCAATATCACGGACAGGTGTTGGTATGTAGGAATCTACTGCACTCATTAACTCAAGTATTGAATTGCATGAGGGGCATTCAGTTTTTCCGCATCCGCATTCCATTGCTTTAAGCGCTGAGCCTTTAACTATTGGTATCTCATCTCCGGGAAACTCATATTCTGTTAAAAGGTCACGCACTTCAAGCTCTACAAGCTCAATTAGCTCAGGGTCATCTACCATGTCAGTCTTATTTAAAAATACCACTATGTAGGGAACCCCAACCTGGCGGGCCAGCAGTATGTGCTCTCTTGTTTGGGGCATGGGGCCGTCTGCTGCTGATACTACAAGAATGGCTCCGTCCATCTGGGCAGCTCCTGTTATCATGTTCTTAACATAATCGGCATGGCCCGGGCAGTCTACGTGGGCATAGTGGCGGTTGTCTGTCTCGTATTCAACATGCGCTATTGCTATTGTTATGCCACGCTCCCTCTCTTCGGGGGCATTATCAATCGAATCAAAGCTTCTTGCCTCTACATTTAGCCCCTTTGATTTAAGGCAAAGGGTAATTGCTGATGTAAGGGTGGTTTTACCATGGTCAACATGGCCTATTGTGCCTATGTTTATGTGAGGCTTTGTCCTTTCAAATTTTGCTTTTGCTGCCATTATATTTTCCTTTCTTTAATGTTTAAAATAATTAATTATGGTAGCGGTGATTGGATTCGAACCAATGACAACACGGGTATGAACCGTGTGCTCTGACCACCTGAGCTACACCGCCACAGTGCAAACAATAATTTTACAATAAAATCGAATTCTATTAAAGAACAGATTTGCTGTCAATTTAAATTAATATTATATCTTTGATAATTTTACATTATCTTTGCTATCAATTAAATTTTGGAAATATTGTAAAAGGTTATACCTTAAGGTGGAGCCCGCAACCAGAATTGAACTGGTGACCTTTTCCTTACCAAGGAAACGCTCTACCGACTGAGCTATGCGGGCCTGTATAAATAAAATTTGACTGCCTGGAAATGAATGCTGGGCAGTTATATAAAATTCCTGTTAATCCAGCCTGCCAATAAATAGTATTAATTATTAACAGCTTGATTTAAAAAATGGTGGAGGGGAGAGGATTTGAACCTCTGTAGGCTTGCGCCGGCAGATTTACAGTCTGCTCCCTTTGACCACTCGGGCACCCCTCCACATGAAAATTAACCAACTGGTTAATTATATACGAGCAATGCAGAAATTTAAAATACCTTAAAAAATTGCTTAACTTATTCTCTGAAAAAACTATATATAAGTATGAGCCCACTTTAAAAAGTGGAGCCGGCGGACCGACTTGAACGGACAACCTGCTGATTACAAATCAGCTGCTCTGCCAATTGAGCTACGCCGGCAAACATTTAACTAAAAGCCTGCATAAATTAGCTTACATATTATCCTAATCTATTTTGCCAATGTCAAGATGCTTTCAAATACATTTTTGGAGAAGTATTAAAAGACAGAAGCCTGTTTTCAATCTTTTTTTACATTTAAGACTCTTTAATTACTTTTAAAAATGCCTGCATTAACTATAATAGTATAGTATCATGAATTTTAATAATTTTTCGGGTATTGGCAAAATATTAATATTTGCAGGAATTGGCATTGCAGTTATCGGCCTTATAATTTTCCTTGGCGCAAAAATACCTTTTTTCGGAAGGCTGCCGGGCGATATAAATATTCGCAGGGAAAATTTCAGCTTTCATTTTCCCATATCGACATCCATACTTGTAAGCATAGTGCTTACAATTATTTTAAATATTGTTTTGTTTCTAGTTTTCAAGTTCAGGAAATAAATATTTTAATAAAACATTTGGCGGTGATATAAAATGTTTGAAAACCAGGTAAGGGAAAGCGTGGTTGCAGGAAGTTTTTATTCTGCAAATCCTTCCACCCTTAAAGAAACAGTAATTTCATATCTTAAAAACGCCCCTTATAAAGGAATTGAAAATATAAGGGGGCTAGTATGTCCGCACGCGGGATATATATACTCAGGTGAAGTTGCTGCATGTTCGTACAGGCAGATTGGGCAAAAACCTTATGAGTGCATAATTATAATTGCGCCTTCACATGCGGAGTATTTTGACTTTAACTCTGTTTTTGCAGGAAAAGCGTATAAAACTCCTCTAGGCATAGTGGAAGTAGATATTGGACGCTGCAGGGCTCTTGCCCAGTGCCCGCAGTACTCAGGCTTTATACAAATATCAAACTATGGCCACAGAAAGGAACACAGCCTTGAAGTGCAGCTGCCGTTCCTGCAGGTTGTTTTTGGGGATTTTAAAATAGTGCCTGTTGTTATGGGAAGCCAATGCAGGGCAAATATTGAGAGCCTTGGAAATGCCATTGGAACTGTTTTTAAGGGCCAGGACATACTTATAATTGCAAGCACCGACCTTTCACATTATCATCCATATGATACTGCAGCAGGCCTTGACAGAGAAGTAAACAATGCTCTTAAAGAATTTGACCCGGTTAAATTCACTGATGCAATAGCTAAAGACGAGTATGAAATGTGCGGGGGCGGACCGGTTGCAGCCACCATGCTTGCATCAAAACTGCTGGGGGCAGGGCGCTCAGAGATATTGTGCTATAAAAATTCAGGGGATGTCAGCGGCGATAGATCTGCTGTTGTTGGATATGTTTCAGCCGTATTTTATAAAGAAAGGTAATTTATATGGCAAGTCTTAATTTAGATCAAAAGCAGAAAAAAACCCTGCTTGAAATTGCAAGAAAAACAATCGAACATACAGTTCTCGGCAAGAAACTGCCTGAATTTAAAATTGAGGATAAAACACTTAATGAAGCCTGCGGGGCATTTGTAACCATTCATAAAAATAAAAACTTGAGAGGCTGTATAGGAAATGTGGTGGGCAGGGGGCCTTTGTACAAAACAGTTATGCAAATGGCAATTGAAGCCTGCGTGCATGACCCAAGGTTTAACCCGGTGCAGCCTAGTGAGCTTGGTGAGATAGACATAGAAGTATCAGTTCTTTCCCCTTTTGAAAAAACAGAAAGCATTGAAGATATACATGTCGGGGTTCATGGGCTTTTCATAAAGCAGGGTTTTTGCCAGGGGCTGCTTCTTCCACAGGTTGCAACAGAGTATGGCTGGACAAAAGAAGAATTTCTTGAGCATACATGCCTTAAGGCAGGCCTTGGACGCAGCTGCTACAAAGATAGTAAATGTGAGATTTTCATATTCTCTGCAACAGTCTTCGGTGAAAAAGACATAATATAGATTTTTTATATAAAAAGTTCTGCAGTTTGCCTGTCAAGCCTGCTGATAATTATGCCTATAAGGCCAGGACCGGTGTGGGCTCCAACTACAGGGGTGCAGTCCACAATCATTGACTCAACACAGTTAAGTGAACCCTGCAGCTTTTTCATTATTTTTATTGCCTCAGTTTGGGCAAGCGAATGGATCACAGAAACCAGTACCCATTTTTCCTTTTTAAATCTTTTTATTGCCATTGCAGTTATTGCTAAAAGAGATGCCCATCTTGTAACAGTTATTCCAATCATTTCAACCGCCCCATTTTTAATGCCCAGCAGCGGCTTTATCCTGAATGCAGCAGTTACTATCCAGGCTATTGCAGGGGCGCGTCCGCTGCTCTTTAAATAGCGCAGTGTATTAATCGTTCCAAAAAGTTTCATATTGCCCCTTAAAAATTCAAGTGACTGCATCATTTTTTCGAAAGATACGCCTTTGCAGGCGGCTTTTGCAGCAGCAATTGCCATAAAACCCGTGCCCATTGTACCGGAAAGCGAATCAAACACTATTATTCTTTTTTCAGCCTCTAAAAGTTCTGCTGCTATCCTTGCTGATTTAATTACAGCCGAAAGTTTGGAGCTTAAATGAATAGATATTATCCTTTCATATTTTTCCAGCAATTTAGTATAAGCATCAACAAAATCCTTTGGCGAGGGAGATGACGACATAAATATGGCTTTTTTTTCTTTCTGGAGAGTGTAGATTTTTTCAGACTGTATATCAATTCCATCTTTAAACTCCAGTCCGTTATAGTGAATGTATAAGGGAATAATATTTATATTATGATTTTGCGCATACTCCCTGGGGACATCGGATGAGCTGTCAGTCACTATTGCATAGGGCTTCTTTTCAGGGTTTTTTAAAGGCTGGCTGTTGCCGTTAGACATATTAAAAGATTTGTGCAAAAATGGTTTTTTTTCACTCATATTGGCAATTCCTTTAACAGTTTTATGTTTATTTATTCAAATAAAAATCACATCAAACGGGCTCAAGAAAAAAATATTATATCATATATTTCTTTTTACGGGATTATTTATGCTGCGCCTGGTATATAATAGAACCGTCCCCCTTGCTTGCTTTAAATACAGATTTCAGCAAATCTGCCCGCTCCTCATCAGTTGTTGGCCTTGGCTGGGAAGCATCCTCTATAAATGTTGTGATAAGTTCAGTATTTATATGTTTGCCTTCATAGAATATGTGCTTTGCAATTATTCCCTGCCTTACTTTTTTTGCCAGTATTGCATCTCTTGGCTGCTGGCCGAAAAATAAATTACCCAGGCCAAAATTTATAAACCCATTATCAAGGATCTTGACGCCATGCGGCACATGAGCCTGGCTGCCGCTTACAATATCTGCCCCTGCATTAATTATTCTCTCAAAATCCTCAACCTGTTTTGCAGTAGGGGAATAATTTTCATGCTCAAAGTACTGGAATGTAAATATTACAATATATCCCTGGCTTTTTAGAAGTTTTATTGCCTCTTCATACTGCAGTATATCCTTTTCCATCAGTTCATCACTTAATGAATTAATGGGGGCTGAGCCTGCTGTTGTTTCAGTGGCCCATGCATAAGAGGGCCCTGCAGGATTTGCGCCCAGGAATGCGATTTTTAAGCCATTTATTTCAAAAAGTGCAGGCTTTAAGGCATCCTCAATATTCCTGCCGCCGCCAAAATACGGTATGCCCTCCCTGTCATATATATCAATAGTATAATCAAGCCACTTACTGCCATAATCATTTATATGATTGCCTGTAAGTTCAATTACGTCAGTACCTATGTATTTTAAGAGCTCAATATATTCCGGTTTACTGCAGAAAACTGTTGTATTGGGCCTTGCGGCAAAACAGTCAGGAACAAAAGCCACTTCATTGCTGATATGCGTAATATCAGCATCAAGAAGAACATCCCTTATTTTTTCCGCAGGATAAAGTATGCCTTTTTCATCCATTCTTGCTGCAACCTGCCTTGTAAGGGCAGTAACGCCTGTCATTATTACGCTTGCCAAATGATCTTCGGACCTGTTTGAAGATATAGCTTCTTTAATATTGCCTTTTATAATTCCAATAAGTTCCCGGTCAATCACGTCATTGTTAAATTCAGCCCCTATTGCAAATACAAAGGGGTAATTGCTTATATAATTTAAGGAATTTTGCTCATCATAAGAAAAACTTCCATCACTTGCGGTAAATTCTTCCTCTTTTATATTTTTATCAAGCAGGTTAATGCCGCCTATTTTCAATACCTTTTGATAGGGATTTATATTATCAAAAGAAACTATTGACATTATCTGCATAACGGCGCTTCCATCAGTGCCCTGGGCTGTATCTTCAATACTGTTTCCGGCATCACTGCTGTTTTGCGCTTCCTTATCTAAATTAGTATCTTTTCCTCCAGATTTTAAAATTATGCCAGTCTTAAATGCAGATTCGATATCCTGGCTGCTTAAAATATGTAAATTTGGGGCATTGCACTTGCCGGTGATATTTTCCATAACATCAAATACCTGTTTGCTCACAGCTATTTGCATCTCTGTATCGTGTCCCTCAAGGTCATTAAAAGAAGTTTTTATGCCTCTCCAGCATTGGTCGAAATCTTCGTATGATATTTCTTCAACAAGGCTGTAAAAAGAAGTGACAGCAGCATAATAAAAGGGCCCGGCCACAGCAATATCCAGCTGCTTGCCGCTTACTATTTTAAAAACAAGATCTGCAGAACCTGCATCATAAACCTGTATAAAACCGCTGTATGCTTTAAAAGCCAAATTATCCTGGCCAAAAGCTTTGCCGGATTCTGCTGATATTTTACTTTCATCACCTGCCAGCAATTTATATTCTTCAAGGCTTTTTTCAAGCTGCTGCATAATAATATTGCTGTCCCGGTAATCAATTAGGCTGTCAATATAAACATTTATAGGCATTGGTGATCGCTCATCATCATTAGCAGCATCCCCGTCATCCTCTTCATTGCCATTTTCTGAATCTTGCACAGTATCCTGCGACTGCCCGGAAAAACCGTCATTATAAAAAAAATCTTTTAACCTGTTTTTAATTAATTGCGGGGATATGCTGCAGGATGTAAATGAGAAAACAGATAATAATAGTATTGTCGTTATAAAGACAAAAAACCCTGCAGTGTTTTTAATAAGAAACTTTTTTTCCATAAATTTTTTCAGTAATTTTATTTTTATCATTCCTGTCTTTTGGTTTTTTAATTTCTTTGACATTTGTCTGGTTTTTCAAAAAGCGCAAACAAATATGTAAAACATCAAAAGCCCCGTTAAAAAAGAAATACAGCCCAGTAATTTTTCCAGGATTCTTTTTCATAGCCAATTAAGTTTACTTATACAAGCTGGAATTTTCCCCACATGCCGATTTTTGCATCTTTTATTAAAAGGATACCTGAAATATGTTCAAAAGTCCTGAAATAATCAATTGCCGGCTGTATATCATCCTGGCTATTTACACTGTTTGCAGCAGCTGTTGCCGCAGCGTCGGCAGCAGCAGAAGATGAAGCAATAACAGTTGCAAGGTCACACCTGCCCATGCTGTAAGAGTGCCCAAATACACCTGATGATGAACATATTCCGCATGGAGTGTCGCATCCTTTTATCAATATATTTATGCTGTCATTAAAATAAGTATTTTTAAGGTAAAGATTTACTGTAACATCACTTCCTGATTTTATAAAAAGATCACCGCCGTTTTCAATTATAAGCCTGCTGCAGCGGCCAGACACGCGTTCTGCCAGGTAATCATTAACTGCCCCTGCAACAGCGGCCATCGGCCCCACCTTAAATTGCCGTGAACAATCGCACATTTTCTTTACTATTTCCGGGTAATAAGGCTTTGCTGCAACAGGCGAAAGGCTTTTATAAAAACCGGGGTTTTTTTTGATATGGTTTTCAAGCTCACAATAAACTTCTTCAAGGTAAACAGCTGCTTCACTCCCTATGTCAATTTCGCTGCTTATGTAAATATCTGAATGCCTGTAGCTTATCAGCCAGCCGGGGCAATCATTATTTTTAACGGCACTTCTGTATGCCTGGAGTTTGTTTTTTTCCCGGTCCAGGTCATTGATGCTCAAAAATGATGCTTTAATCATACCTTAACGCAACCATTCCGCAGTGTTTGACCTGTTCCAATCCAGGGTATTTTCTAAAAAGCATGTCCTGGTAAATTTTTCCTCTCAGGTCTTTTACCTCTAATAAATTTACTGCCTTTTTCCTGCATTTCCATAAAACAAAAAAACTAAAAATATCACAACAAAATAAATTGCTGCATTAACAAGTATTGTAACCCAGGCTGAAACCTTTACTTCCCTGAATAAAAAATAGGTAAGTATAAGCACGGGTATTAAAAACACTGTTGAAACAATTGTCAGTATAAGCGGATTTTTTACTTTTGGATTCATTGTCATAGCTATATATCTTTTTGTTTATTTATTCTTTAAAATCACTTTTTTAATAGAATAATATAAAGCTTGCTTACAGCAATACGTTTTTACCTGTTAATCTATTTTTAAATTATAAAGCAGGCAGTAAAAATACTCCATATAGAATATTGAAAAAATTGGCACAAATAGTATTATTATGCAAATGAATAAAACAATAGAAGAAATAAACGGCAAAATAAGAAACGGCGAAGCAGTTATTTTAAATGCTGAGGAAATAATTGGCTATGTAGCCGAGCATGGCATTAAAAAGACTGCAAAAAATGTTGATGTGGTAACAACTGCAACATTCGGGCCCATGTGCTCTTCCGGCGCATTTTTAAATTTCGGGCACTCAGACCCTCCAATAAGAATGACAAAAACCTGGCTCAATGATGTCCCCGCATATTCCGGTATTGCAGCAGTTGATGCATATATAGGGGCAACAGAATTATCTGAAAGCGAAGGTATGGCTTATGGAGGCGCACATGTTATACAGGATTTGATAGATAAAAAGCCTGTTAAGCTGAGGGCAACTTCTTATGGAACCGACTGCTATCCAAGACGCGAAATAGAGACATTTATCACAATTGAAAATTTAAACCAGGCTTATCTTTTTAATCCGAGAAACGCTTACCAGAACTATGCTGCTGCCACAAATTCTTCAAAGAAAACTATATATACTTATATGGGCAAGCTTATGCCAAATATGGGCAATGTCACCTACTCAAGCGCCGGCCAGCTTAGCCCTTTATTAAATGATCCCTACTGCAGGACAATCGGGATTGGGACAAGGATATTTCTTGCAGGCGCAGAAGGATATGTTGCATGGCATGGCACACAGCATAACCCGCAAAGGCAGAGGCTTGCAAACGGCACCCCATCAGGACCGGCTGCAACCATTGCAGTTATCGGGGACTTAAAGAAAATGAGCACGAAATATTTAAGGGCTGCAACTTTTTATAATTACGGGGTTTCACTTTATGTCGGCATAGGAATACCAATTCCTGTAATTGATGAGGAAATGGTGGAATTTCTTTCTGTAAAGGATGAAGATATATACACTGAAATTTTTGATTATTCAGTCCAGAGAAGAAACAAGCCTTCATACGGAAAAGTAAATTACGGGCAGTTAAGAAGCGGGAATGTTGAATTAAGAGGGGAAAAAGTTTTGACAGGGTGCCTTTCAAGCTATAAGACTGCCCTTGAAATTGCAGATGTTTTAAAAAGCTGGATTATTAAAAAGAGCTTTTACCTTACCAACCCGGTATGCCAGCTTCCGTCTGAACAGAAAGTAAATGTTTTAAATGTTTTAAGCGAGGATGAGCTTTAATTATGGCAACAAAGCGATTGGTCCTTACATTTCCTGAAAAAATAGTCACAAAACCCATTACATACAGGCTGGTAAAGGATTTTGACATTCAATTTAATATCTTAAGAGCTGAAATTACTGCTGACATTGAAGGCAAAATACTCTTAGAGCTTAAAGGTGACAAGGATAAAATAGAGGCCGGAATAAATTATCTTTTAAGCGAGGGCATTACAATTCAGGACGCTTCAAAGGATATAATCATAGACAAAGAAAAATGCGTTAACTGCGGCCTTTGCCCCTCCCTCTGCATAACCAAAGCTCTTATAATAAACAGGCAGAGCTATGAGTTAGTGTTTGAAAAAAACAAGTGTATACTTTGCGGATTCTGTGAAAACTGCTGTCCGGTAAATGCTATAAAGCTGAAAATATAGCTCTTTTAATACAGCCGTCCAATAATAAACGCAGCATGGCGCTTATATTATATGTAAAACCAAAGAAATTTATTGACCTTACTCAAAATATACTTTGCTTTTTGGTGGCTGCAAGTATTTAAAATTTTGATTATTCAACAGGCGAGAAATCATCTTTAGAGGCGCCGCATTCAGGGCATACCCAATCCTGGGGCAAATCCTCAAAATAAGTACCCGGCGCTATATCTGCATCAGGATCGCCATTTCCAGGATCATAAATATATCCGCAAACATTGCATTCATATTTCTGCATTTATAATCTCCAGTTTTTTAGTTTTTTAGTATTTTCCAGATATTATTATAACTGCCTTGATTTGTAAACAGGCAGGCAGTCAGGCTAGCATGTAATTAAAATAATCCTACACGGCATAAGAACATATCATGATAAAAAACATTATATGTTATAAAATTAAGAAATGGCAAAAAACCTGAATTATTATAAAAACCAAAGCACTAAAATCGAAGGAAAAAAGATTATCCTCAACATTATGGGAAAAAGGCACATCAGCAGATGCATTAGGTGGCTGGCAGACCCTGAAGTGAATAAATTCTTAACCAATAATATAAAAAATGTGACCCGGCAGCAGGAGCTTGAATGGCTTAACTTCATAAAAAGCTCGCAAACAGACATAGTGTTTGCAATAAATGATAAGAAATCCGGCACTTATATCGGAAATTGCGGGCTTCATAAAGTGGATATTTGCAGGAAAACCTGTGAGTTCGGAATATTTATAGGTGACAGAAAATACTGGAAAAAGGGTTTTGGGACTGATGCTGTTAAAACCATACTGAATTTTACCAGTGCAGAACTTGGCCTTGAGAATGTAAGGCTAACTGTTTATGAATATAATCACAGGGCAATTAATGTATACAAGCGATGCGGGTTTTGCACCGTTGGGATACTTAATAAACATCATTTTTATAATGATTTATACTGGGATGCATATATAATGCAGCATGATTTTGGAAAAGCTGGCAGGGGAAATAAAAAAACAGCCATTTAGGGGAAAATACAGATAAATCCAGTTTTGCAGTAAATTTAAAACCCAAGGCTAAAAATAATTTTTTGCCCAAATACAGACCATAAATTTGACAATATTTGAAAAATATAATAAATATATAAGTAATAATTGAAGATATTTATTAAGCTTGTCCGTTATTTAATTTGCAGCAAGCCTTTAGAATCTCAGAATTATTTTGCAACAGGCATTAACCGTTATATATAGAAAGAGGACATGTATTCCTACAAAGAAAAAAGGGCAATAAGCATAGGCTCATTTTTTTTTATGCTTTTATTTATTTTCATATTCGCAGGAGCAGGCGTTCTACTATATATTGATAAAGGCATATTCTGGGACTGGCTGCCCATTGCATGCATAGCCTCGGCCATAATAAATCTTATTTTACTCATAGTATACTTCGTAAAGAAAAGTATTGCAGGATATATATTCACTGTATTTTTCATAATTTTTCTTGCAGGCGTGGTCCTTTCAAGCCTATTTGGACCCTTTGCGATAAATATCAGGGCAAGGGATGCTTATGATGAGAAGAAATACGGAGAAGCCGCAGAAGGATTTAAAACAATACTGGAAGAGTATCCTGGCAGCAGATATGCCAGGGGGATAATAAAAGATATTGCTTACACTTATTACCTGCAGGGAAGCTATGAACAATCACTGCCCTACTTTCATGATGCAATAGTTCAGGGCATACTTAACCCTGAAGAGCTTGAAACTGCAAAACTGCTCACAGATCTTTACAGCAAATTAGGTGATAAATATTACAATGAAAAGAAATACAGGGCTTCATCTGATAATTATTTAAAAGTTGTGGATTATTATGGCTTTATATCAAATAATTTCCCGGAAACAAACGAAGCTTTTATAGCAAAGTATAAGATTCCTGAATATCTTTACAAGGCTGCCTCCGGGTACACCAAGGAGAAAATGTGGGATGATACTCTTGTTATTTTAGAAAAGCTGACGCAGGATTACAGCCAAAGCGAATACACCGATGATGCCAATAATATGCTTTTTAATATTTATATGTCAAAGGCATTTGATTTGAAAAAATCAGGTAATTATTCAGAAAGCATATCAAGCATTTTAAGCATACTTGATTTTCCGGAAGAAATTTTAATGGATAAGGCAAAAACTCTTGAATCAAGGAGCGGCTCTCTTTTTTCAGGAATGGATGCATCTGTTCTTATAAGTGCAGCAGACAGCTTTTATATAAAATCAGCATATAATAAAGCAATATTTTTATATGAGTATATTTTTGGCAATCACGCAGAAAGCCAGGAAATTATAACCAGGAATTTTGTTGAATGTAAGGTAAAAGTTAATTCAAACCTTATATTCGAACAGATACTGCAGAGTGATCCCTATGCGCGTATAAAGAAGGAAGGTTTTTCAAAAGTTTCTTTTGAAAATAAAACTGATTATAAGCTTGCAGTTTATATATCGGGCCCCCAGTACAGCATACTTTCTGTGCAGGAACAAACAAAGATTGAAATTGATTTGCCTGCAGGTGACTACACCATAACAGCAGAGCTTTCCAGCCCGGCAGCAGTTCCCTTCTTTGGCAAAGTGACTTATGAGGATGGAGGCAGTTACAGGGAGATATACCAGCAGATGCAGGAAGAAGTGCAGGAGTAAAGCAATTAATGCATAAAGCGTGCAATTTTCCGCAGGAAATTATTTAAAAGATTTTTAATGCTTTAAATAACTGGTTACTTAAAGCCCTTTCAGGCTTTGGTCTATGAGGCTCTTTATATTTTCATCTACATAGGTTCTCACAGTAGATTCATCCTGCTCTTTTGATATAAAAAGTGACGTTTCAAGGTCTGCAACAAGTTTTTTAAGCAGGACGTCTGCTTCTTCAAGAGACTTATCTATATGGTTTTGGTCGTATGATTTGAATTTATTTGCAAAATTGTCCATATAAGAATTAAATTTATCAAAATCATCTTTTAAAACACCTGTAAAAGCTGCTTTCTGCCAGAACCATTTCCCCCTGTTTTTTGCATTATACATATTAAGCAGGCCAAAAAGATAATATATATCCGATCCTGATTTCCCGCAAAGATGGTTGATTAAAAACATTCTCCTTGACATTACCTGTGCTTTTTTTAATTTTTCAATATCAAGCATTTCTTTTCCTTTTTAAATTATTCTAAGTTTAAATTATTAATTTTGCTGCTTACAGCGGTGCAATCATTAAATTATCAGGCATTTCTATTATAAATACTATTTTTGTTTAATGATAGCATTTAAAAAATAAATTTAATATCAATCCTGTTCCGGTTTTATAAAAGAGCTTTAAAGATTTTTCTTTATTTCAAAAGCTTTTTGAGCAATGCTGCCTGCATACCAGCAGGAAGCGCCGAGAAAAACCTCAGAAAAAACCCATTTCCGACAGAATAAGACGGTCTTGGGTGAGATGTGGTTGCGCTGCGGTATATCAGCTCTGCAAGTTTCTGGGGCAATATATGCCTGCCGGTTTCTTTTTTCATAATCTGATGAAATTTTGCGGTACTTATCCCGTAAAGCCGGGTTTTGGCGCACATCTTCTCCATGGACAGAAATGAGTCTTTTAAAAGATTTGTATCAACAGGACCGGGGCGAATAGTTATTACAGGAATATCAAGCAGGGCAAGTTCCAGCCGCAATGAGTGGGCATAAGCCTCCAGCGTTGATTTAGTAATGCTGTATATTCCATTAAATGGCAGAGGGTCAAGACCCGACAGCTCACTTGTAATAATAATTATCCTTCCGCCATTTTTTATAAGAGGCAAAAACTGTTTATTTACCCGGTAAGCGCCATTGACGTTTATATCAAACATTCTTATGAAATCCTCTTCAGGCACCTCGACCAGTGAGTCCATAATATACACTCCTGCAAGATTAACAATGGCATCAAGCCGTTGCGTATGAGTTTCTATAAGATTAAAAGCTGCATGGACGCTATCTGCTTTTCTTATGTCCATTAACACCGGAATAATATTTTCTCCAGTTTTTTCCTGGATAGCTATGTCACAGGAATAGACTTTCCAGCCCATTTGGGCAAAATAAGCTGAAGCAGCCCGGCCTATGCCTCCCCCGCCGCCGGTAATAAGAACCTGGTTCATTTTACAGGCCCTACAATCTTTCCAGGTATATTGATATTTTCAGCCATATACCTTAAATGAATTTCCCGGCCTGAAGATATTCCAATCCTTGGTGAAGCAGATATTTTGATGAGGCTGTTTTTTATACCGCAATCATATATTCTTAAATCCCCTTTAGGGTCAGTCAGGTCTTTTTTATTGTCAGAAATATCTATTCCAAAACATACGGTTAATTTACCGGGGCCATCTGAAAGTTTATTAATATTAAAATAAGCATTCCTGGCTTTTGGCTCAGTATTGATTTTTCCGGTATTAGCATTATTCTTTTTGGCTTTGCTTTTTAATTTAGCCCTTTGCGCAATTCTTCTTTTTTCCATCAGCTCTATTCCCTCCAGGGGCTGCACTGCCCTTATAAGCACTGCTCCCGGGGTATTAAGTTCTTCTGTTACAGCATTTAATAAATAATACATTCCATAGCAAAAATAAACATAAGACATGCCTGCCGTGCCAAACATTATTTCAGAACGCGGGGTCCTGCCTCTAAAGGCATGGCTTGCAGGGTCATCTGTGCCGTAATATGCCTCAGTTTCAATAATTATACCGCTTAAAAATGCATGAGAGGGCCTGGGCCCGCAAATTCTTACCAGGATTTTTCCAATAAGCTCCCTTGCAACTATTGAGGTATCACGGGCGTAAAAAGACCTGTGAAGGATATTTTTATCATATAAAACCATGCATATTCCGGATAACTTATAAGCTAATTTTGTGGCCATCCATAATTTGCAAATTTTGAATACCAGCTCTCAAGATTTTCTGCATTTATGGATTCTATAGCGTTTCCGTAAATAATATTTCCGCCGTTGGCATTGATGCCAACAGCAAGATTTTCATATCCCTCAATTTTGCTTCCGTCGGGCCTGCTAATAGAATCCCCGTCACCGGGCACATTTTCGAGCCAGCTCTGGTATGCAATATAGCCCATCGCATATCCAAGAAGGTATGGATCCCAGAAAAATCCTTCCTGCAGTATGCCCTCACTTATATATTTGCCAATTGTTACAGGCATACCGGTGCCGACAAAGAAAAGCTTTCCCTTAAGCCTTTTTTTTGCTATTACCTCACCGGCTGCAATACCTGTTGATGGTGAATTGCCAATTATGAGATTAAGGTTTTTATTATTTTCAATATATTCGGTAAGTTTTTTCGAAGCGGTTTCAGGGTCTTCATTGTCTTCAAACCTGTCAGTGCCCTTTGAATAACCCAGCACATTTGTAAGAGCGCTTACATTATTTTTCTGGTAATCTATTGCAGCATCGGCCCAGGCATTGTGTGCTGCAGAATTTAAAAAGCCCACAGACATAAGATAGCTGCCGCTGCCATTTGTGTAAGCTGCCCCTGCTTTCATCATTGCCTCTCCATAAGCCTGGTTTGACATTGCAGCTATATCATATGTGACATTCTTAAGGCCGTAGCCCTCATTGCTAAAAGTCAGGACACCGGCTTTGTTTGCCCTTTCAAAGGCTGCATCTATTATTTTATCTTCAAGCGGGCATACAATTATTGCATCGAAATTCTTGCCGATATTATCAAGGACTATCTGTGCCTGGAATGCAGGGTCGGCTTTAGGCGGGCCTATTACTGTTGCCCTAAAACCATAATCTGAGGCGCACTGCATTATGCCAGCTTCAATAATATCAAACCATGGCAATGAGCCAAGGCTTTCATCCGGAATAAGTTTCGGTACATACAAAAGCTCAAAGTTTTCCGGCACTTTTTCTTTTGCCGCAGTCTCTTCAGTGCTTATTTCAATTAGTGTTGTTTCAGCAGTTGAGCTTTCGACAGCAGTTGATATTGTCACTGCTGTCTGCTGTGCCTGGGTGCATCCGCTGCCTGAAAAACCCAGTGTCAATATAAATATGGATATTGTGCCTATTGCAATAATTTTTTTCATAACTTCCCAACTTCCCGGTTTAACTGTCATATTTTGATTTCATGATTATAGAATATTTTCAAATACTTTTTAAGTAAATTTCATTTAATTGTTAAAATCAGGATATTAAATATATAATATTTTAGAGTTCTGCAGGACTCGGGGAATTTTTATAAAATGATAACAGGGAGAAAAAAATGGGTTTTACCTTATCTATAGGCGACAGGGCGCCGGATTTTAACCATGCAGCAACAGACGGCCATATTTATTCATTAAAAAACTTCAATGATGCTGAGATACTGGTTATTTTTTTTACATGCAATCATTGCCCTTATGTTATTGGTTCAGATGAAGTGACAAGAAAAACTGCTCTGCATTTTGAAAAATACGGTGTGAAATTTGTGGCAATAAACTCAAACAGTAAAAACACTTATTCCGAAGATTCATTTGAGTGCATGGTTGAAAGAATGCAAAAAGAAAAATTTCCCTGGACATATCTTTATGACTGCAATCAAAAAACGGCTCTTGCTTATGGTGCGCTGCGCACACCGCATTTTTTTGTATTTGATTTAAACCGGAAACTTATTTACACCGGGCGCGGAGTTGATAATCCTAAGGATATAAGCCAGATGAAAGTAAATGATTTGTGGAACGCCCTGGAACAGTACATTAACGGCCGCAGTATTTCAACGCAAGTTACAAATCCAATAGGCTGCAATATTAAATGGGAAGGCAAAGATGCAAAGTGGATGCCTCCGGAGGCATGTGACCTTGTATAGTTTATTTCTCTTTTAAACAAGCCTGGAATTTAATTTCATAATTATAAATTTTAATTCAAGATATTTATAAAAAATGCCATCCAGTTATTATCCGATGTTTTATAAGCAAAAAAATAAAATAATAATCCGGGCTTTCGCGCTTGTAATGACAATAGCGCTGCTGTCGTTTTTACAAGGTTGTTTTGCTGCCTTAAAAGAAGATAAAGAGGCTAAAGTAACTGTCATTGAATCTGCCGAAAGCGCACAAAACGGGCATGAGGACAAAAGCCAGCCGCAGGAGCACATCATAGAAGACCTTTCTTCTTTAGATATTTCATTTGATATATTCCAGAAAAACACATACGGCCAGTATTTTGAAAAAGGAAATCCCGTCTATTTTTCTATAACAGGACTGGATAATAAATTAAATAACCAGGAAAATGATTCTTCGAAAAAAAAGTACAGATGGGAAATAGGCAAAGACGAAATACTTTATGGAGAGAAAATATCTTATATATTTGAAGATGCGCAGGAGTATGAAGTTTCTTTAATTGTATATAATGAATCATTTTCAAAAACAGAAAAAGCAAAAATTGAAATACTTGATATAAATAAACCTGTAGATATCTTAAAACAGTATAATTGCAGTGTGTCTGCAGAATATATCCTCAAAAACAATGGACCCGGAAATATAAAGGACGCAGCCCTTTATATTGCCCTGCCACAGACAGATAGGCCTTTTCAGCAGGTCTTAAATATATATTTAAAAAATAATAACCTGGAAGAGATATTTGACAATAATTGGAATCTTATAAGCAAATTGCACCTTGGCAACCTGGATGAAGGTGAAGAAATATCAGTTATGCTGACAAATGATGTAATTATAAATGAATTTGAGTTCATCTCTTCTAATGTTTCAAGCTTTGAAAATGATGTAAATGAAAAAGATATTGAGCTTTATACAGGCAGTGAGCCTTTTATTGAGGCAAATAATGCCTTTATAAAGGATATAGTAAAAAATGTTTCCGGCGGCGAAACTGACCCCAAAATCATAGCTGAAAGGCTTTATGATTTTGTCAGGGCAAATATTGAATATGATTATGAGAAACTTGATTCGGGATATTTTGAATATAGAACTGCTACAGAGATTTTAAATGCAAAAAAAGGCATATGCACTGATTATTCCATATTATATACAACCCTATGCCGTGCAGCCAATATTCCCGCCAGGGTGATTACAGGCATTCCAGTGCTTGGAATCCTGCAGGAAGAAGGCGGGCAGCTCAGGTACGGGCATGCATGGGTTGAGATTAAGCTTGATTCATATGGATGGATACCGCTTGATATTACAAATAACAGAAGCTTTATGTCCAATAATCACATGCTTAATTTAAAAACATATGAAGGCATATATAATACAGAAGGCAATTCACCTGGCAGCGTCAGCAATACTGTACCAATAGGTTTTACTTACTTTTGGGATGGAGGTGCCAGGCCGGATATATTCTCTGAAGTTATATAC
>VGAZ01000026.1 GCA_016870615.1 Actinomycetota bacterium
AAAGGGTAATTGCTGATGTAAGGGTGGTTTTACCATGGTCAACATGGCCTATTGTGCCTATGTTTATGTGAGGCTTTGTCCTTTCAAATTTTGCTTTTGCTGCCATTATATTTTCCTTTCTTTAATTATTATCCTGTTTAAATTTCTATTTATAAATTTTTTAAAATTAAACTGCTATGCTGCCCTTTACTTTTCTTAAAATCTCATTTGCAACATTTTCAGGAACAGGCGAATGCTTCTTGAACTGCATTGTAAAAGTTGCCCTTCCCTGGGTTTTTGAACGCAGATCCGTTGCATACCCAAACATCTCTGCAAGCGGGACTTCTGATTTAATTACCCTCATGTTGTTTCTTAAAACAACAGACAGTATCTTTCCTCTTTTTGAATTAAGGTCACCAATTACTTCACCCATATATTCATCAGGTACAACTACCTCTACATCCATTATAGGTTCAAGCAGTATTGGCGCTCCCTTGATTGTAGCTTCCCTGAATGCTTTTCCAGCAGCTATCCTGAAAGCCAGGTCCGATGAATCAACCTCATGATAGGACCCGTCTAAAAGCACTGCCTTGACATCCACGACAGGAAAACCGGCAAGTTCTCCACTCTGCATTGCATCAACAATACCCATTTCAACAGGTCTTATGTATTCTTTAGGAATTACACCGCCTTTTGTCTTATCTTCAAATTCAAATCCTTTTCCATATTCATTTGGATAAAAGTGGACAACAACATGGCCATACTGGCCCCTTCCCCCGCTTTGGCGAACATATTTACCTTCTATCTCAACATCCCTTGTTATGGTTTCCCTGTAGGATACCTGGGGTTTACCCACATTTGCATTAACCTTGAATTCCCTCAACATCCTGTCCACAATTATTTCAAGGTGGAGTTCCCCCATCCCCTCAATAATTGTCTGGCCGCTTTCACTGTCAATGCCGATTTTAAAAGTCGGATCCTCTTCTGCTATCTTATTTAATGCCATTGACATTTTATCCTGGTCAGCTTTTGTCTTTGGTTCAATTGCTATAGATATAACCGGTTCAGGAAAACTGATGGATTCATATTTTACAGGTTTTGACGGATCACATATGGTATCGCCGGTTTTAACATTTTTTAAACCAACAAGCGCCACAATATCGCCGCAGAATGCCTCTTCAATCTCTACTCTTGTATTTGCATGCATTTCAAGTATTTTGGAAATTCTTTCTTTTTTTTCGCTTGTTGTATTTAATACCTGTGTCCCTACTTTAAGATTTCCTGAATAAACCCTTAAAAAAGTCAATTTGCCCACAAATGGATCGGTCATTATCTTAAAAATCAATCCTGAAAAAGATTCATCATCACTTGTTTTTCTTATTTCCTCTTTCTGGTTATGGGGGTTGATTCCAGTTGGAGTTGCAACATCAACAGGTGACGGCAGGTAGTCAATAACAGCATCAAGAAGAAGCTGGACACCCTTATTTTTAAAAGATGAACCGCAAAATACGGGCACACCTTTAACACTTATTGTAATTTCCCTGACTGCAGCAATTATCTCTTCTTTTGTTATTTCCTCATTCTCAAGATACTTGCCAAGTATGCCGTCATTATAGTTTGCTATATTTTCAATAAGCTCCTGCCTGTGCTTTGCAGCCAGTGGAGCCATTTCCTGTGGAATATCCCTAACTGTCGGCTTAAGCCCCATGACATCCTCATAAACAATTGCCTTCATTTCCACGAGGTCAATTATTCCTGAAAATTTGTCTTCCCTTCCAATTGGTATCTGGAGTGCAAGCGGATTAACATTTAGCCTGTTCTTAATCATTTCCATTACATAAAAGAAATCAGCGCCGGTACGGTCCATTTTATTTATAAAGGCAATTCTTGGAATATTGTATTTCGTTGCCTGCCCCCAGACAGTCTCTGACTGGGGTTCAACGCCACCCACAGCGCAGAATATAGCTACAAGACCATCAAGAACGCGAAGGGATCTTTCCACTTCCACTGTGAAATCAACATGGCCGGGAGTATCTATAATGTTTATCCTGTTATCTTTCCAGTAGCATGTTGTTGCTGCAGAAGTTATTGTAATGCCTCTTTCCTGTTCCTGTATCATCCAGTCCATTACTGCAGCGCCATCATCAACTTCACCGATTTTATATGTTTTACCTGTATAGTAAAGCATTCGCTCAGTAGTTGTTGTCTTTCCTGCATCTATATGGGCAGCAATTCCAATATTCCTTATTTTATTTAATTGTACTGTTCTTGCCATTTTCTTAAAAATTCTCTTATATCCAATAACTTCATATGATTCAGCTTTAAATTATCAAAAACTTTAATAGCATTTCGTGCAATTAAAGCTGCCTGGCACACCGTATATAAACAACCCTTAATAAACCTTTTATAATGATAAAAAGCAGGGCTACTTATCTGATATTTAATTAGTTTAATAAATTATTATTTATGCAACTGCAATAATAAAATAGCTTTTTTGGGCTTTTTTCTGCAGCTGCTACCATCTGTAATGTGCAAAAGCTTTATTTGCTTCCGCCATTTTATGTAAGTCTTCTTTTTTCTTTATGCTGCTGCCGGTATTGCTTGCTCCGTCAAGAATCTCCCCCGCAAGCCTCTCCGCCATTGTTTTTTCTCTTCTCTTCCTTGAAAAACCAATTAACCAGCGTAGCGCCAGGGTATTTGCCCTCCGGCTCGTTACCTCAACGGGAACCTGGTATGTTGCTCCTCCAACCCTTCTTGATTTAACTTCAAGGATAGGCCTTACATTGTCAAGGCATTTCTCAAGTATATCAATAGGATTTTCCTTAGTTTTATTACCAAGTATATCCAGGCTGCCGTAGACAATCTTTTCGGCAATACTTTTTTTACCCTTCCAAAGAATCTTGTTTACAAGATCAGTTATTATCTCATTTTTATAAATCGGGTCTGGTACTATTTTCTTCTTAGCCGGACTTCCTCTTCTTGCCATCTAAATACTCCTTAGCACTTAAAAAACTAAACAGTTTCTAATTAAATTTATTTGGGTTTCTTTGCCCCATATCTTGACCTTGCGGACTTACGGTTTTCAACCCCTCCAGTATCAAGAGAGCCTCTTACAACTTTATATCTTACACCCGGTAAATCCTTAACACGGCCGCCCCTGACAACAACAATTGAATGTTCCTGGAGATTATGGCCAATTCCCGGAATGTAGGCAGTCACTTCAGTTCCATGAGTAAGCCTTACCCTTGCAACTTTACGCAGAGCTGAATTAGGCTTTTTGGGTGTTGTAGTATAAACCCTTACGCAAACACCTCTTTTTAAAGGATTTTCCTGCAGCGCAGGTGTCTTTTTCTTTTTGGCTATTTTCTTTCTGCCTTTTCTTACAAGCTGATTAATTGTAGGCATAAAACTTCCTTATCTTTTTTTAAAGTAAATTAATAATTTATAGTAATATAACAAAATATAATTGAATTTATGCTTGAGTAAGCTTGGAAAAACAGCACTTCTTCAAGGCACGAACAAAAAGATTACCATTATCAAAATAAAATGTCAACAAATACCGCAAATAAAAAATTGCCTCTTTTGCAGTTTTATATGTTTATTTCAAGATCCTGTTTTTCATCATCAGTTATTTCCTTGAATACTTCCATTTCTTCCTCTTTTTCCTGTTCATAACCAGCATATATAAGCTCAATATCACGATATCTTTTCATCCCTGTACCGGCAGGTATTGACTTGCCTATTATGACATTTTCCTTAAGCCCTATAAGGTTGTCCACCTTGCATTCAAGGGAGGCATCAGTTAATACTTTTGTAGTTTCCTGGAACGATGCTGCAGCAAGCCAGCTGTCAGTTGCAAGGGATGCTTTTGTTATTCCCATAAGGTTTTGCTTTGCAGTAGCGGGAATAAGCCCTTCAGCTGCAAGTTTTTTGTTTTCTTTTTCAAACACAAGCCTGTCAAGAAGCTGGCCGGGCAAAAACTGGCTGTCGCCCTGGTCGACAATAGTTACTTTTTTAAGCATCTGCCTTACTATTATTTCTATATGCTTGTCGTTTATGTCAACGCCCTGGGATTTGTAAACATCCTGTATTTCCTTTACAAGATATTGCTCGCATACTTTGATCCCGCTGATTTTTAAAATATCATGAGGGTTTTTTATACCCTCCGTAAGCTGGTCCCCGGTATTTACAAATGATTTGTCAGCTACCCTTATCTTAGTCCTTGTGGGAACCTGGTATGTTTTTTCTTCACCGTTTTCATCATTTTTTATCGTTATCATACGGAACTTGGGGTCAACATCTTCAATTATAACAGTGCCTGAGGTTTCAGCAATAAATGCATGTTCTTTTGGCCGCCTTGCCTCAAAAAGCTCAACAACCCTTGGAAGGCCGCTTGTTATATCAATGCCTTCAAATGTCTTTTCATGTTTGTGCACATGGGTTTTCCTTTTTGCAGTAAATACTATCTTGGCAAATACTTCGCCTTCTTCCACATTTACGCATTTGTTAACCTGCAGTATTTCACCCTTTGGAAATATAACATCTACAACTCCGCCGTTTTCCATTTTTACCTGGAATGTCAGCCTGCCGTTTATATGCTCAATATTTATTTCTATTATTTCATCGGTTGGTTTTTGGGTAAAATCATCTTTCTTTAAGCCCAAGCTGTCAAGCAGCTCTTTTTTAAGAACAATTGTGCCTGTTACCGGAGATTTAACTGATCTTTGTATAACTGTGCTTGCAATACCGCCGGTATGAAAAGTACGCATTGTAAGCTGGGTTCCCGGCTCCCCGATTGACTGGGCCGCAATTGTGCCCACAGATTCACCTATTGCAATAAGTTTTCCTGATGCCAAATCCCTTCCATAGCATTGCTGGCACACACCAAATCCAGCTTCACAGGTAAGAGCTGAACGCACTTTTACCCTTTCTATATTTGCGTGTATGAGGTTCTGCAGATCCTTATCTTTAACTTCATCGCCTGCTTTTAGTATTATTTTTTTTGTTTTTGAATTGATTATGTCATCTGAGCAAATCCTGCCTATCAGGTTGACGTTTGGTTCACCTTCAAGTGTCAGGACATAGAGGTTTATGCCCTCCTGTGTGCCGCAGTCAGGAATTCTTACTATGGTTTCCTGGGCAACATCCACAAGCCTTCTTGTAAGATAACCGGAATCTGCTGTACGAAGAGCAGTATCTGCAAGACCCTGTCTTGCCCCATGTGTTGAAATAAAATATTCCAGAACTGTAAGGCCTTCCCTGAAGTTTGATTTTATAGGCCTGTCAATGATGTCGCCGCGTGCGTTTGCCACAAGGCCACGCATGCCCGCAAGCTGGCGAAGCTGCTTTATATTTCCACGGGCGCCTGATGTTGCCATCATGTAAACAGGATTGAATTTATCGAAGTTTTTTTCCATTGCATCTGCAACATCTTCAGAGGCTCTTGACCATATCTGTATAACATTGTAGTGTCTTTCACTGTCTGTTATAAGGCCGTTTTTGTAATAATCTTCTATTCTTTCAATTTTCTTTTCAACGTTTTCAAGTATTTTGGCCTTTACTGGCGGAACCTCTATATCATCAATTCCAATTGTCAGCCCCGATTTAGTGGCATATTTAAAACCTGTCTCTTTTATGCTGTCAAGAATCTCAGTTACAATTGACATGGGATATTTGGCAAGACAGTCTGAAATTATTGCAAGCAGGCTTTTTTTATTTATTTCTTTATTTACAAAGCCGTAATCCTCCGGCAGTGTTTTATTAAATAATATCCTTCCCGTCGTAGTGGCTACTGTTTTTTTATTTATCTTTACATTTATATTATTATGAAGAGATATAATCCCGAAATCATAATCCCTCAAGGCATCTTCTGTGCTATTGTAAAACCTTTTCTTTTCACCCGGTATTTCCTTCTCGGATGTAAGATAAAAAAGCCCCATTACCATATCCTGGCTGGGTATAGTTACCGGCTGTCCGCTTGCAGGCGAAAGTATATTATTTGACGAAAGCATAAGCACAAGCGCCTCGGCTTTGGCCTCGTTTGAAAGCGGCACATGAACTGCCATCTGGTCGCCGTCAAAGTCAGCATTAAAAGGAGGACATACAAGCGGGTGTATCTGTATAGCTTTGCCTTCAACCAGTATGGGCAAAAATGCCTGTATTCCAAGCCTGTGAAGAGTTGGAGCCCTGTTCAGCAGTACAGGATGATTCTTTATGACTTCTTCAAGCACATCATAAACTTCGTCGCTTCCTTTTTCCACCATTGTTTTGGCACTTTTTATGTTCTGGGCATATTCCTTCTCCACAAGTTCTTTCATCACAAAAGGCTTAAAAAGTTCAAGCGCTATTGTTTTTGGCAGGCCGCACTGATAAAGCTTTATTTTAGGATTTACAACTATAACCGATCTTCCGGAGTAGTCCACACGCTTGCCGAGAAGATTCTGCCTGAACCGGCCCTGTTTTCCCTTGAGCATATCAGACAGGGATTTTAGAGGCCTGTTTCCTGCTCCAAGAACTGCTCTTCCCCTCCTGCCGTTATCAAACAGGCTGTCCACTGCTTCCTGCAGCATCCTTTTTTCATTATTTATAATAATCTCAGGGGCATTAAGCTCAAGCAATTTTTTTAATCTGTTGTTGCGGTTTATTACACGTCTGTAAAGATCATTTAAATCAGAAGTTGCAAACCTGCCTCCGTCAAGCTGCACCATGGGACGCAAATCGGGGGGTATTACCGGCAGTATGTCAAGTATCATATATTCGGGCTTATTCGGGCTGTCCTGGAAAACTGAAAGTATTTTAAGCCTTTTAATGGCCCTAATCCTTTTCTGGCCCTTTGAGTCTTTAATAATATTTTTAAGTTCTTCTACTTCTTTTTTAACATCTATGTTTTTAAGAAGCTCTTTTACTGACTCTGCGCCCATGCCGCCGTCAAAGTAATGACTATATATTTCTTTCATCTTTTTAAACAGTGATTCATCTGATACAAGCATTTTTTCATCAATATTTAAAAAGAAAGTGTTTGCCCGCTTTATCAAATCAAGTTCTTCGCTGTATATTTCTTTTTCCTCAACAAGCATTTTCTCTGCTTCTTTGACGATTCTTGCAATTTTTGCCTCAAGGTCTTTTTCTGAATTTATATCCTCGTCCTCAATAGCCTCTATTTCCTTTAATTCATCACCCTCTTTGTATCTTTTGAGCAAATCGTCCTTATTGTCCCTTATATCCTTGAGCCTTGCTTCGTGCATTTCTGAGGCCACTTCATGGGCCTTTTCTGTTAGCTCTTTTATTTTTTCCTTATCTGTCTTTAAAGCCTCTTTGTCTACTTTTGTAATTATATATGAGTCAAAATAAAGCACTTTTTCAAGATCACGGGGACTCAAGTCAAGCACATAGCCCAGCCTTGAGGGCACGCCTTTAAAAAACCATATATGCGATACGGATGCTGCAAGGCTTATGTGGCCCATTCTTTCCCTTCTTACATTTGAGCGGGTTACTTCAACCCCGCATCTTTCACATATGATGCCTTTAAAGCGCACTCTCTTGTATTTTCCGCAGTAGCATTCCCAGTCCTTGGTGGGGCCAAATATCCGCTCGCAGAAAAGGCCGTCTTTTTCCGGTTTTAATGTCCTGTAGTTAATGGTTTCAGGTTTTTTTACTTCACCGTTAGACCATGATTTTATTTTTTCAGAAGAAGCAAGACCTATTTTTATAGCGTCGAAATTATTCACGTCTATATTTATTACCATTTTTTTATAATCCTCCAAAATATATTAAAATTTATTTTAAAATGCATTCATTCTCGTGTTTTAATTCAGGAAATTATTCATTTTCTCCAGTTATTTTTGCCTTTGCTTTTCCGGAGGGTGACTTAATTTTTTTTTCCTGCTTTTTGGCAGTTTCATTTAATGCTTTATTTAAGGCATCTTCGCCGCCTGATATTTTATCATTAAAATCCATGTTTGCATCAATTGCCTCATTCAACCCTTTATTTAAGGCAGCTTCATCGCTGATATCAGTGCTTTTTACTTTTTTTGCCTGCTTTTTTAATTTTTTTGCAATGCCTTCTTCACTTTCATAATCATCAAAACCATCCGGGGAGCTGTCATCATCAAAAGAATCCCTGCCCGCAAATTCCTCATTACCGTCCCCATAGTAGTCTTCTTCCTCGGTTTCTTCCTCCTGGCCAAATTCAAGGCTTAAGTCTTCATGCCCTATGAGATCTATGCCAAGCTCCTCGACTGTTTTCATTATTTCATCCTGCTCCGTATCAACCTTAACTTCCTTGCCTTCTTCTGATAGCACTTCCACATCAAGGCCAAGGCTCTGCATTTCCTTTACAAGGACTTTAAAGGACTCAGGTATTCCGGGCTTGTCTATATTTTCACCCTTTACAATAGATTCATAAGTTTTCACCCTGCCTACAACATCATCTGACTTTATAGTAAGTATTTCCTGCAAAAGGTATGCCGCTCCGTAAGCTTCGAGGGCCCAAACTTCCATTTCACCAAATCTCTGGCCTCCAAACTGAGCCTTCCCGCCAAGGGGCTGCTGCGTTACAAGTGAATAAGGCCCTGTTGATCTTGCATGGATTTTATCATCAACAAGATGGGAAAGTTTCATAACATAACCATATCCCACAGTTATTTTATCTGATATTTTTTCCCCGCTTAAACCATCATAAAGCGCAGTTTTTCCATCCTCGGGCAGTCCTGCTTTTTTAAGCAGCTGTTTTATTGCCACTTCAGAAGCGCCGTCAAATATAGGGCAAGCGCAGTGTACTGAACCGTCCCCGTTCCTGGCAACTCCATCTTCTTCCCAGCCCTTGCTGGCAGCCCAGCCAAGATGTGTTTCAAGTACCTGGCCGACATTCATTCGTGAAGGGACACCAAGCGGATTAAATACTACATCAACTGGTGTTCCATCCTCCATGTAGGGCATATCCTCCTCAGGGAGTATTACTGAAATGATACCTTTATTCCCATGCCTTCCTGCAAGTTTATCGCCAACTGATATTTTCCTTTTTTTGGAAATAAATACCCGCACAAGCTCGTTTACGCCCGGCGGCAGATCCTGTCCGTCTTTTCTTGAAAATACCTGGACATCAAGTATTATTCCTTCTTCGCCATGAGGAACTTTAAGTGAACTGTCGCGCACTTCGCGCGCCTTTTCACCAAATATTGCCCTGAGGAGTTTTTCTTCAGCAGTAAGCTCAGTTTCCCCTTTCGGGGTTATTTTTCCTACAAGAATATCCCCCGGCCTTACATATGCGCCAATCCTGATAATGCCTCTTTCATCAAGGTTATTGAGCATTTCATCTCCGACATTGGGTATATCCCTTGTAATTTCCTCGGGCCCCAGTTTGGTTTGCCTTGCTTCAATTTCCTGCTTTGAAATATGTATTGATGATAAAACATCCTCTTTAACAAGCCTTTCAGAAATTATTATTGCGTCCTCGTAGTTATAACCTTCCCATGTCATGAAAGCCACAAGCAGGTTCCTGCCAAGAGCAAGCTCCCCGGCCTGTACAGACGGCCCATCCGCTATGATATCGCCTTTATTTAATTTCTGGCCCTGGTCAACAACAGGCCTCTGGTTTATGCATGTTCCCTGGTTTGAGCGCTTAAATTTATATAGATTGTAAGTTTTATGACCGGTATTCCTGTATTTGACTTCAACAACTCCTGAAGATACCCTGGTAACTACGCCATCGTCTTCTGCAAGTATTATATGCCCGCTGTCTCTTGCAATTTTTTTCTCCATTCCGGTGCCCACAAGGGGGGCCTGCGGATAAATTAACGGGACTGCCTGCCTCTGCATATTGGAGCCCATAAGCGCCCTGTTGGCATCATCATGTTCCAAAAATGGTATCAGTGTTGTAGCAGCACTGAATATCTGTTTTGGGGATACGTCCATATAATCTATTGCTCCTGTTTCTGCAGCAATAACTTCACCGCCTGCAGTGCTTAAAAGCTTTTTTTCAATAAAATTACCTTTTGTATCAACACTTGTTGTTGCCTGGGCAATTACATAGCTCTCTTCCCTGTCTGCTGACAGGTATTCGACTTCATTTGTAAGTTTTCCGTCTTTTACCTTAAGGTATGGGGACTCAATAAAACCATAAGGGTTAAGGACTGCATAAGTTGCAAGTGAGCCTATAAGACCGATATTGGGACCCTCCGGTGTTTCAATAGGGCACATTCTTCCATAATGCGATGAATGCACATCCCTTACTTCAAAACCTGCTCTTTCCCTGCTCAGTCCGCCGGGGCCCAGCGCAGATAGCCTTCTTTTATGAGTAATCTCTGCAAGTGGATTTGTCTGGTCAAGAAACTGTGAAAGCTGCCCGCTGCCAAAAAACTCTTTCAGCGAGGCAACAAGAGGCCTTATGTTTATAAGGGTTTTTGGAGTTATTGTTTCAGAATCCTGTGTTGTCATTCTTTCTTTTACAACACGTTCAAGCCTTGCAAGCCCAATTCGTACCTGGTTCTGAATAAGTTCGCCAATATTTTTAATCCTCCTGTTACCAAAGTGGTCAATATCATCTATTTCCCCAATATTGTTCATAAGCTGCACAAGATATTTTAAAATGCGGAACATGTCCTTAGGATTTAGAATCATTTCATTACTGCTGTCAATATTCATCTTTTTTGCAATTTCTGAAAGCCTGCTATAGACATTTTTGTATATTTTTAAAATAAGTTCCCATACACTGCAGATCTGGTCAATACTGTCTTTTTCTTCAGTATAGATTTTGCTTATAGTCTTTAAAGCTTCATCTTCCTTGTCTAAATTGCCTGCTGCTTTAATATCTTCATTTATAAGGATGCCCAGGTCATTTTCTGCTGCAAACGGACGACCGGCAACAATATCGGAACCGATCTTCCTGATAAAAACTATAAAATCATCTGAACTTACTGAGGGATTATTTTCAGCAATATATTCCTGCAGTAATTTTATTGCGCCCTTTATTTCAGTTAATGTATTTAAATCTTCAAGTATTTTTGATGTTAAAGAAAGGCCTTTATCCTCAGGTTCATTTTCATGTGCCAGCCTGTAGTCCTGGGCTGATTTTTTCATTACTGTAAGATTCTCATCAGATTTTTTTTCAATACTGATTTTTGAAACAGAATCTTTGAGTGAGTTTACAAGCTCTGTAAAAATACCCTCTTCAACAATATCTTCTGAAAATTTCTGGTTTGTTTTATACCTTCCAACCTTACCCATATCATATCTTTTGGGATCAAAGAACAGGGCATATATGAGGTTTCTTGCACTGTCTATTGTGGGGGGTTCGCCGGGCCGCAGCTTTTTATATATTTCAATAAGCGCTTCTTCTTCAGTTTCAGTTATATCTTTATCTACCGTATTTTTAATGCATTCAGTTTTATCATAGTCGGCAAAAAGAGACAGCATTTCATCATTATTTCCAAAACCTATTGATTTTAAAAATATTGTAAGCAAAAATTTCCTTCTTCTGTCAATCCTGACATATGCCACATTTTTCTTGTCTGTCTCAAGTTCAATCCAGGAACCTCTCGTGGGAATAACCTTGCACAGATATATATCTTTTTCTGTTTTTTTGTCTATATCTGAATCATAATAAACTCCGGGAGAACGGACCAGCTGGGATACCACCACTCTTTCAGTTCCATTTATGACAAGTGTACCCTTATCAGTCATCATTGGAAAGTCGCCCATAAAGACTTCCTGTTCTTTTTTCTCGCCGGTTTCTTTATTGACAAATGCTGCAAGTACTTTAAGTGGTGCCGAGTATGTCATATCCTGCATCTTGCACTCATCCGGGCTTGCGTTTATTTCATCAAAGGCATAGCTGTCAAAAGAAAGTGACATTGTGCCTGTGAAATCCTCAATAGGAGAAATATCCCTGAGGGCCTCTTTAACGCCTTCCCTCAAAAACCATTCAAAAGACTTTATCTGGATGTCCAGAAGATTTGGTATCTCCATTACCTTTGGTATCTTGCCAAAATTATACCTTTGTATTTTTTTTATTTTTTGCATTAATTTATTCTCCCTTATAAATTATTTCTGTTATAAGCAAATTTCAAAAAGTGCCGCAGGCCGGGGCAGTAACATATAATTACTGTAAAGCCTTATGTAATTATCCCGGCAGTAACAAATTTTTTTGTAAAAGAATAAAAAATAACTGCATAAACAGTTATCTTTTAAAAAATAAAAAGCACAGTTTTATCACTGTAAAAAAGCTCGGTTATACCGGCAAGTGAAGTAGTAGTTTAGAAAAACTGACGTTGTAATATATTAGCTAGTATTTTAGTAATGTCAAGGACTTTTTCAGGAATTTTTTTGTATCAGCTTAAATTCTTTATAATGGAAAAATCACCCGCTTCTGCAGCCTTTAGCACCGGCTTCATATATTTATCAATAAGGCCAGCATTCAGGGAAACAGGCATATTTTTAAGTTTCATTTCAAGTTGGGGATTTTTAGCATTTGAAATTGCCCTTTCAATATGCTCAACTTTAAATCCATGGACTTTCGCCAGGGTATCAGGTACTTTAGCAGACTTTAAGAAGTTCCGCATTGCGCCTCCTGCAATCTCACCAAGCCTGCGGGACGGCAAATCTGAAATTTTATCAGGTATTTTATTTCCGCCACGAATTTTATCTATATCTTCACCTTTGTCCAGGTAACCTGAAAAAACATCGATAAGCTTTAAAAGCTGCCTTCTAATAGCCGGGGCAAAAAATACTGTCCAGTAAGGATTCATAATTCCGCAAGCCCTGCCATGGCTTAAAATATCTGTGAGTGAAAAGCTGGCCAAATGCGCACCATTTGTCCCGCCCAGCATTATGGCATAGCCGCCAAGATCTGTACCGAGACCAATAAGCTCTCTTATTTTAAGGTCATTGCTTTTTTTAAGAACCTTCGGTAAATTGTCTACAAGCAGCTTCAGTCCCGTAAGAGCCACATCTTCGATTCTTTTATAATTTTCAGGGTTTTTTTCATAATCTGCGCCATAATAGACTTCAATAAGGTGGGATATGCCGTCAAGCACTCCGTCAATTGTCAGCTCACTGCCCATTGAAGTTGTTACAGAATAATCAAACAGGCAAACAGGCGGTACTATGGCATCATCAACAATCAGTTTTTTCTGTTTTGTTTTTAAATCAGTGACATTTGAATATTTTGTAAGATGAGCAGAAGATGATGCAGACATTTGTACGGCAAAAAGAGGGTATGGTTTTTTTCCGCTATTTTTTATTTGCCGGGTGACAAGACCTGTGCCAAAATACGGCTCAATGTCATTAACTGACGGGGAAAGCGCTGCAAGGAATGCAGCTGCCTTGGCACAATCTATGGTGCTGCCGCCCCCTGCTGCAATTACAAAATCAGGCCTGATTTTTTCAATTACTTCTTTTAAATAATATACATCCTCCACAGGGCTGTTGGGTCTTGCTGAATCAATTGTTTCAAGAATATCTATATTCCTTTCTAAAAGGGATTTTAAAAGCGCTGCTTTAAAATCTTTTGCCCATGCAGATGAGGACACCGAAAGAACTGAGCGAATACCGAGCTTTTGTGCAAGGCAGCCGGCCTTTTCAATTGTATTTAGCCCGAATATATAACTGCTGCCCTTAAACTGCCTTAAAAGGTTTCCCGCCTTTGATTTTATTTTTTGGCTATTATTCATTTTAAATCATTTCCTGGCCTTAAGAAATTAAAAAAATATACAAAAATGTTTTACTGGCATGTTAATGCATTAATACAATTATTCCAAAATAAAAAGCATACCGGTTCAGTAATTGATTTATACTTTATCTATTATATCAGCACTGCTGCTGCAGATAAGAGCTCTCATCTTAACGGTATGCTTTTAAGTATTTATTTTTTAAGCAGCCAGCCTATTTTATTTCAACCTCAGCGCCAGCATCTGTAAGCTGCTTTGCAATCTTATCAGCTTCCTCTTTGGAAACTTTTTCTTTAACTGCGCTGGGAGCTCCGTCAACAAGATCTTTTGCTTCTTTAAGCCCAAGCCCTGTTATCGTCCTGACTTCCTTAATAACCTGTATTTTCTGCGCGCCTGCAGATTTGAGGTTTACTGTAAATTCAGTCTGCTCTTCAGCCGCTGCTGCGGCTTCCCCGCCGCCAGCCGCTGCGGCTCCTGCTGCCGGTGCCGCAACCATGGCTGCTGCGCTTACACCGAATTTTTCCTCAATTGCTTTTACAAGTTCAGCAAGCTCTATAACTGTCATATTCTCTATTGCATTTAAAATATCTTCCTGTGAAAGACCTTTTTTTGCACTTTCTTTTACAGCCTTAGGAGCTTTTTCTTCTGCAGTTTTTTCTTTTTTTTCTTTTTCTTCTGTCATTTATTTTTCCTCCTGAAAATAAAACGTATCTTTTTAAATAATAAATATTAATTCAATATATAATTATGCCTGTACGGCATCCTGCTCTTTCTGTTTTCTTACACCTTCAAGCGCAAGCACGAGATTCCTTGGTACGCCGCTAAGTGAAGTTACAAGCCGTGTTAACGGGTTCTGCAGAAGTCCTAAAAATTGCGCAATAAGAATTTCTTTTGAAGGAAGGGTTGCAAGCTTTTCAACGCTTGGCCCGTCATAAAGCCTGCCTTCCATAATGCCTGCCTTGATTTTAAAAGTCTCAAATTCTTTGGCAAAGCTTTTAGCAAGTTTTGCGGCAGATACCATATCTTCGCCGCATACTATCATGCTTGTGGGACCCTTAAAAACTGTTTCCAGGTCAATATCGTCATAAACCTGTTTTGCTGCCCTTATTGCAAGAGTATTTTTAATTATCCTGAGAGTTGAGTCAGCTTCTGAAAGTTTTATCCTTATACTGTAAGTGTTTTCAGCTTTAAGTCCGCTATGATCTGTAAAAATAATGCTTTTTCTCTGTTCAAAGATATCCTTTATGTCCTCAACTTTTTTTATTTTGTCTTTTCTTATCACTTCTTACCCCCTAAAAAGCCTTTTAAAAAATAAAAACGGCCCCGCAAGACAAGGTTTAAAACCTTTAAGGCCGATTTTTATATATAAAACCAGGATGCTTTTATATCCCTTTAGTTTTTATATCTATCAACCATAGGCAGGATATTTATGTAAAGAGCCTGTCTTTACCCCTGCTGTCTCGGGTTGTATCTTTTATTTAATTTTTAATAATCCATTTTTTATGCCACTGCTTCAATTTCTGCAGGTTTTGTAAAATCCACTTTTACGCCCGGGCCCATTGTTGAAGAAAGGTATACACTCTTTATATATCTTCCTTTGGCAGCAGCCGGTTTTGCTTTTGTAATTGCATCAAGAAGCGCAGAATAATTCTCGAGCAGCTTATCTATATCAAAAGAAATCCTTCCTACCGGGCAATGCACAACTCCGTTTTTGTCTGTCCTGTATTCAAGCTTTCCCCTTTTTGAGTCATTTACAGCTTTTTCAACATCCATGGTGACAGTCCCGGATTTGGGGTTTGGCATAAGTTTTCTTGGTCCCAGTACCTTGCCAAGTTTGCCCACATGCTTCATCATGTCGGGTGTAGTTATGCATACATCAAAATCAACCCATCCGCCGGAAACTTTTTCGACAAGTTCCTCTCCGCCGACATATTCTGCGCCGGCTTTCTGGGCCTCAGCTGCCTTTTCCCCAACAGCAAAAACAAGTACTTTGGGAATTTTACCTGTACCATTTGGAAGTACCAGAGTTCCCCTAACAATCTGGTCAGCTTTTCTCGGGTCAACACCCAGGTTAAAGCTTATATCAACCGATTCATCAAATTTTGCAAAATGATTTTCCTTTATCCACTTCAATGCAGCATAAGGCGAATACATTTCCTGCTCTTTGAGATTTTTGGCTGTATTTATATAATTCTTTCCACGTTTCAAACCTATCACCTTTAAAACTTATTGTTTTACTTTTACTCCAAGACTTTTTGCTGTGCCTTCAATTATCTTCATTGCGCTCTGGACATTATTTGTGTTTAAATCCTCAAGCTTTATTTTTGCAATTTTTTCAAGCTGTTCTTTTGTAAGCTCCCCGACCTTTGACCTGTTAGGCTCCTTTGATCCCTTATCAAGTTTTAACTCACTTTTTATAAGTATTGCAGCCGGTGGCGTTTTTGTTATAAAACTGAAAGTCCTGTCCTGGTAAACAGATATTACCACAGGTATTATCGTGCCTGTATCTTTTGCAGTTCTTTCATTAAAAGCTTTGCAGAATTCCATTATATTAACCCCATGCTGCCCAAGAGCAGGCCCAACAGGGGGCGCCGGGTTTGCCTGTCCGGCAGGTATTTGTAATTTAATTTGTGCCAGTATCTTCTTTGCCATTTATGCTAATCCCTTTCGTTAAAACTCTGCGCTTATAATTGCCTTTTTATCTTTTACTTATCCGGCAAACTGCTAATTATACATGCATAAATAAATATTTCAACAGCAGACTGAAATTTATGCGTTAAATTTTTGCCACCTGGTCAAAATTAAGCTCCACAGGAGTCTGCCTGCCGAAAATAGTTACAAGCACTTTAAGTTTGCCCTGATCCAGGTTAATTTCACTAATGGTTCCATCAAAATTACTGAATGGCCCGGTTGTAACCTTTATCGGCATGCCAACCTCAAAATCAGTTTTTGGTTTGGGTTTTTCACTAATTTCACGCTTCAGTATTTTTGAAACCTCTGCTTCGCCAAGTGCCACGGGTTTATCACCGCTTCCTACAAACCCTGTGACTCCCGGAGTATTTCTCACTACATACCATGAATCATCATCTAAAAACATCTTTACAAGGACATAACCCGGAAATACTTTTTTTGATGAGACAAGTTTCCTGCCGCCGGTAATTTCCATAATATCTTCAGTGGGGATGTAAATGTCAAATATTTTATTCCCCATATTCATGGATTCTATCCTGTGCTCAAGATTTGTTTTTACTTTATTCTCATATCCCGCGTACGAATGTATAACATACCATCTCGGTCTCATTATTTATCACCTGAAATTCAAATGCCATTTAAGCCAATACTATTTTATATGCTTGCAAGAAAGTCTATTAATTGAATAAATGCAAAATCAAACAGTCCAAGTATAATTGCAAAAAATATAAGCGTTACTATAACAACAAGGGTGTAAGTAAATAGCGCCTTCTTTGAAGGCCATGTAACCCTTTTAAGCTCATGAATAACATCCCTGAAAAACTTTGCTATTTTTTTAGGAAGAGCTTTTATAAACTGTTTCCAGTCTATTTTCTTTTTGGGAGGCGCTGAAGGCGGTTTCCTGTCCTTTGACGCCCTTTCCATAACTGTCTTTGGCCTGTATTTAAACGGAACTTTCTTTTTTGCCATAATTTATTCTCTTTTTATTTTATTTTTATATAAGCTATATTTTAAAACCAGTGACCTTTTTTAAAAAATGTTCCCAATAATATCATTTAAGTGGCAGGGCTGGAGGGACTCGAACCCCCAACACCCGGTTTTGGAGACCGGTGCTCTACCATTGGAGCTACAGCCCTAAAAACCAGATGATCTTGCCCCTCGCTGTTTCAGGCAGGCAGGGCAAAGCTTACTTGGTCTCCTTATGGTTCGTGTGTTTTTTACACCACTTGCAATACTTTTTTATCTCAATCTTTTCAGGATCATTTTTCTTGTTCTTCATGCTGCTGTAATTTCTTCTTTTGCACTCTTCACAAGCAAATGTTACTATCTGTCTCAAAGCATGTCTCCATTTCCATATTATTTGACAACTGATTTTATTTTGGAACAGCAAGCGCAAACAGTTAAATTACCATTAACTGCAGCAGTTGTCAATAAAAACATATATTTTCCTGATTACTCAAGTATCTTAATAATACTTCCTGCCCCTATTGTCCTTCCGCCTTCACGTATAGCAAACCTCAGTCCCTCTTCCATGGCTATAGGTGTTATAAGCTTTACTTCCATTTC
>VGAZ01000027.1 GCA_016870615.1 Actinomycetota bacterium
CACGGCCTTAGGGGTTTTGGCAGCCAGATCGCTTACCAGGCGATTCGCAAAAGCACTTTCATCAATTAAGTTTACAGGAATTTTTTTAACTTTTGCTTCTTTTATTATTCCTTCAATGCGGTGTGAATCTTTTTTACGCAAATTAACAATAATTTCATATATTTTTCTTTTACCTGCATTAACTTCAAGAAGTGATTTTAAAGTATATATGCCATAAAGTTTTTCAAGGGCCATTTATTCTTCCCTTTTCCAGATAGTTCCCTCTTTCCTGTCTTCAAGAATAACCCCGAATGATTTAAGCCTGTCTCTTATCCGGTCAGCTTTTTTAAAATCCCTTTGTTTTCTTGCATAAAGCCTCTGTTCAATAAGCTCCAGTATTTCCGCATCATCAAGTGAAATTCTTTTATCATTACCTGCTTTTAAAGATTGCCTGCTTTTATCAAGGTTTATCCCAAAAATCTTTAAATGACTTAATACAATTCCAGATGATATCTTAAGGCTACGGGCAACAGTTTCAGTTATTTTAAACTCCGGGGACTGTATTATTGAATTGACATTTCCTATAAAATCAAATAATATTCCTGTTGCCTTTGCAGAGTTAAAATCATCATCCATGGCATTTTTAAACTCTTCCTTGAAATACTTTACATATTCATATATTTTTACTGAAGGGCTGTCAGGTTCAAAATCGCTTTTTATGTCTGTAAGTTCATTTATACCTGAACTTACAGGTTTTAAATTTTCAATGCTGGACAAAAATTCGGCGTTCCTTAAGAAATTTGATATCTTTTCAAGAGCTTTTCTGGCTTCTTCAAGCTTTTCTGCGCTGAATTCAAGCGGGCTCCTGTAATGGGTTGAGAGCATATAAATTTTTATTACATCCGGAGAGTGTTTTTTAAGGAGGTTTTTTAATATCCAGTCACTTTTGAGCCCTTTGGATTTGGACATTTTTTCATCTTTTACTTCTATCATTCCGTTATGCATCCAGTACTTCACAAAATCCCCTTTATCCGGAAATGCAGCTTCAGACTGCGCTATCTCATTTTCATGATGAGGAAAAACAAGGTCAATTCCCCCGCCATGAATATCCAGTTTAAAGTCCAGGTATTTCATTGACATTGCCGAGCATTCTATATGCCACCCCGGACGTCCCTGTCCCCAGGGGCTGTCCCACGAAGGCTCACCTGGTTTTGCGCTTTTCCAGAGAGTAAAATCAATATTATTTTTTTTACTGAACTGCCCTGATTCCTGGGCCATCATCTCCTCTTTTTTCTGCCCGGAAAGTTTTCCGTAATTATTAAATTTTAAAACATCAAAATAAACATCGCCGCCTGCAACATAGCCGTGTCCGTTATCAATAATTCTTTGGATTATTTCAATAATATCTTTTATCATTTCAGTAGCTTTTGGCATTGCAGAAAACCTGCCAATTTCCAGGTTTTCAAGGTCTTCAAGAAAAGCTTGTATATACTTTGAAGTTATATCATTAAAATCAACGCCTTCTTCATTTGCCTTATTTATTATTTTATCTTCAATGTCTGTTATATTCTGTACAAATTCCACATTATAACCGGTATGCTCAAGGTAGTTTCGCACCATATTAAATACTATAACAGGCCTTGCATTTCCGATTGATATATAATTATAGACTGTGGGCCCGCAGACATACATCCTGACTTTTTTATCTATAACAGGTATAAATTCTTCTTTTTTTCTTGAAAGGGTATTATATACTTTTAAGCTCAATGCCTACTCCTCTTTTTTTGCCTTAATTTCTTTTTTTAACTGGCTTATTTCTTTTTCCATCCCAGACAGCTTATGCTTGAAACTGTCCAGTATTTCATTTACAGGGTCAGGAAGATTCATCCTGTGAAACTGGTCTGATAGTATTTTTTCCCCTTTAATTTTTACAATCCTTCCGGGAACACCCACAACTGTACAATCATCGGGCACAGGGTTAATAACAACTGCGCCTGCACCTATTATTACATTGTTTCCTATGGTAATTGATCCCAACACTTTTGCTCCTGCAGATATTATTACATTATTGCCTATCGTGGGATGCCTCTTGCCTCTTTCCTTGCCTGTTCCGCCAAGCGTTACTCCCTGGTATATTGTAACATTGTCCCCAATTTCTGTTGTCTCACCAATTACAACACCCATGCCATGGTCAATGAAAAGTTTTTTCCCAATAATCGCGCCCGGATGTATCTCTATCCCGGTACAGAATTTGCTTGACTGGGATATAAATCTTGGCAAAAATGGCACTTTTTTCTTAAACATCCAGTGCGCTATCCTGTGATTAATTACAGCATGAAGACCTGAATAAGTGAAAAGTATCTCTGCTGTGCTTACAGCGGCCGGGTCCCTTTCTTTTGCTGCTATTATTTGTTCCTTTAAATCTGCAATAAGCCCCACTTTACCCCCATAATAAATAAAATAATTCCTACATTATTAAAATGCTTACAATTCATTAATTATTGAAACAGCATGGGCAGCGGCACCTTCCCCCCTGCCGGTAAAGCCGAGCCCTTCAGTGGTTGTGGCTTTTAATCCGATACAGTCCTTATTTATTTTAAGCGCGCCTGCAATATTTTTTTTCATCTCTTCACTGTAAGCCGATATTTTTGGTTTTTCAAGTATCAGCACCGTATCTATATTTACAACAGTATAGCCGGCTTTTTTAATTATTTTGCCTACCCTGCCGAGCAGTTCAATGCTTGAAATGTCTTTATAAGCCATGTCATTATCAGGAAAATGCACACCAATATCCGGCAGTCCGGCTGCGCCAAGCAGGGAGTCCATTATGGCATGCACAAGTACATCAGCATCAGAGTGGCCGTCAAGGCCCTCCGCATAGTCCAACTGCACTCCCCCAAGAATTAACTTCCTGCCCTTTTTAAAAGTATGTACGTCATACCCGATTCCAATACGCATAATATTTAGCCTATACTGGTTTTTAACCTAATTTATTTTTTTATTTTAACCTCTTATCACGTAAAAATAAAATAGCATTTATTAAATATTTAAAAAGATAATTTATATATACCAGGTTTTATTTTTTCTTGCCGTTGCGGTGAATTATAAGTTCGGCAAGGAACAGGTCCAGGGGTGTTGTTATTTTGATATTTTCCTGGTGGGCAATTACCGCCTTTACTTTCCAGCCGAGCCTTTCAACAAGGCTCGAATCATCAGTGCCAGTGTAGTTTTGCTGTTCTGCTTTTTTATAAGCCTCAACCAAGGTCCGGCAAAAAAAGACCTGCGGGGTCTGTGCCATGCAGACAAGCGACCTTGTTATAGTGCAATCAATATAATTATTGCTGTCAATCTTTTTTACTGTTTCGTATGCCGGGGCTGCAGTTATTACGCCCTTCACTTTATCATCTTCTTTATTGAATGATATAAGGTTTTTAATAAGATTGCCTATTTCAGCAGGCGAGATAAGGGGCCTTACGCCGTCATGCACGGCTACTATGCTGCAATTTTCGGGAAGAAGCTTGAGGGCATTGTAAACTGACTGTTGTCTTGTGCTGCCGCCTGTTATTGTTTTCTCCACTTTTGAGAATTTATATTTATTTATAATTTCATCATTGCAGAAATCAGCATAATCCTTTGGCACTACAATGAATATGCGCTCTATCTCCGGACAATTTTCAAATGATTCTATTGTATGGGCAAGTACCGGCTTGCCGTATATTTTTATAAACTGTTTGCTTATATCGCTTTTTAATCTTGTGCCTTTTCCTGCAGCTGTAATTATTGCATAAATCATATATATTAAAAAAAATGAAAATAAAACTTAAAAATAAAAAAAATGTGGATTGGCTGCCGAAAGTTTTATATTTAAAAACCTGTTCTTTGAGCCGCGCCTCCCCTGTAGCTGTACTGTTCATTGTACAGATAATATTCGGAGAATTTTCTTAATCTGTCATGAAGAAGACTTGCGCGGACTTTGCCCATGCCCTGTACTTCAGAGAGCTCTTCTATGCTGGCATTCATTATTTCTTTAAGATTTTTAAATTTAATAAAAATGTTTTTCATAAGGGCATCAGGAAGGCGCTTTATTCCAGAAATTATCCTCACGCCTTTTGCCTGGACAGGAAATTCCTTGAGGTTTTCCTCAGGTTTGTAACCAAGAACCCGCGCTGTGTTTTCAAGATCAAACAGGGTATCTTCATTAAATGAATTTATCTTATTCTTGATATCAATGGGTTTAATATTATCATTTACAACCTTATAATCCTCAATTACTTTCATGCTTTCATCCGCCACATTAATCATTAATTCTTCAACCTGCATATTTAGAAGCCTTCCGTCTGAACCAAGTTCATAAATAAACCTTTTAACCTCTTTTTCGGTTTTTTGGACTATTGCAGATCTCTGCAGAACAGAAACCACATCATAAAGCGTTGTTATATCTTCCAGCTCCCTTACATTGAGGTTTACCATCAGGTAATCAAGGCCTTCTTTGTATTTTGCAAGTGTCTGTAATGCCTGGTTGGCCTTAGATAGGACCATCCTTGGTTCTTCAAGAATATATTTTATATTATCAATATAAATAGTAACTACATCCCTTTTCTGGGAAATGGAAATAACAAGTGTTTTTGTCTGTTTGGCAACGCGCTCGGCTGTTCTGTGGCGTGTGCCGGTTTCAGTAGTTTTAATAAGGGGATTGGGATAAAGGTGGGCATTTGCATATAAAATCCTGCCTGCATCCCTGCTTAAAATCATTGCTCCGTCCATTTTGGCAAGTTCATAGAATTTTGCAGGAGTAAAACTGCATCCTATGTAAAACCCGCCGTCAACAAGTTTTAAAACCTGCTCCGTATCTCCAACAACAATAAGCGCCCCCGTTTTGCCTTGAAGTATATACTCAATACCTGATCTTATATCTGTTCCGGGAGCAATTCTTTTAAGGCTGCCAAGCAGCAGGTCTTCATCTTTTTCTTTCATAAAAAGTTATATTTATTCCAAGTATTATTATATTTTTAGCAAAATTTTATAATATATATTTATGCTTTTACAGCGGCAGCCGTAAACCTTTTTATATTGAAATGTATCTCATCATTTTCGCCTGAAACTACAATGAAATCACCTGGTTTTACCTCTGAACTGATAATTTTTTCTGAAACTGGGTCTTCAATAAGATTCTGTATTGTCCGCCTCATCGGCCTTGCCCCCATTGCAGCATCATAGCCTTTTTTAAGCAGAAGCTCTTTTGCAGACTCTTTAAGTTCCATGTTTATTCCCTGTATTTCAAGCTGGTCCAGAATTCTTGCAATCATCAGGTCTATTATAAGATAAATTTCTTTTTTTGTTAATTTATGAAAAACTATAACTTCATCGAGCCTGTTTAAAAATTCCGGCCTGAAAGTCTTTTTAAGCTCACTCATCACTTTATTTTTTATCTCTTCATAAGAAAAATCCTCATCCTCTGATTTTTTAAACCCGAGAGGATTATTTTTATTAATTTCCCTTGCGCCAAGATTGGATGTCATTATTATTACCGTATTTTTAAAATCCACTCTCCTGCCCTGGGAATCCGTAAGATGGCCGTCCTCAAATATCTGCAGCAGTATATTAAACACGTCATAATGCGCTTTTTCTATTTCATCAAGCAGTACAACACTGTAAGGCCGTCTTTTAATTTTTTCAGTAAGCTGGCCTCCTTCATCATATCCAACATATCCCGGCGGTGAGCCCACAAGTTTTGAAACCGAATGCTTTTCCATGTATTCTGACATATCAATCTGTATCAGGGCATCTTCTTTGCCAAAAAGATACTCAGCAATAGTTTTTGCAAGCTCTGTTTTTCCAACTCCTGATGGGCCAAGAAAAACAAATGAACCAATCGGTCGCTTGGGGTCTTTAATGCCGCTTCTTGAACGCCTGATAGCTTTTGAAACAGTTTTTATAGCCTCATCCTGGCCTATAACTCTTTTATGAAGCTCTTCTTCCATCTTAAGCAGTTTTGCAGACTCAGTTTCAGTAAGTTTGAAAACCGGAATGCCTGTCCAGCTTGAAAGAACCTCAGCTATCTCATTTTCATCAACTTTTTCCTTATCACTTTTACCTGTCCTGCCCCAGTTTTCCTCTATTTCAATTTTTTCCTTCATCAGCTGTTTTTCCTTGTCGCGGTACTCTGCAGCTTTCTCGAAATCCTGGCATTTTATTGCAGATTCTTTTTCAGCCATTGCTTTTTCAATATTATTTTCGAGCTCTTTCAAATCAGGGGGAGCAGATAAATTCCTGAGCCTTACTCTTGAAGCCGCTTCATCTATTAGATCTATTGCCTTGTCAGGCAGGTATCTGTCAGATATATACCTGTGTGATAATTTCACTGCCGCTTTTATTGCATCTTCGGTAATCGTAAGGCTGTGAAACTCTTCATAACGGTTTTTTAAACCCCTGAGTATTTCCACTGTCTCATATTCACCTGGCTCATCAACATAAATGGGCTGGAATCTTCTCTCCAGCGCCTTGTCCTTTTCAACATATTTCCTGTATTCATTTATTGTTGTGGCACCTATTGTCTGTATTTCACCCCTGGCAAGCATCGGCTTAAGTATTGATGCGGCATCAATTGCCCCTTCAGCAGCCCCTGCGCCAACAAGTGTGTGAACTTCATCAATAAAAATCATTATTTCACCGTCTTCTTTTATTTCCAGTAGAACTTTTTTCAGCCTTTCTTCAAAATCGCCCCTGTACCTTGAGCCTGCAACAAGTGCACCCAGATCAAGTGTAAATATTTTTTTATTTTTCAAATTTGGCGGAATATCTTTTGATATTATTGCCTGTGCAAGCCCTTCAACTATGGCAGTTTTTCCCACGCCTGATTCACCAATAAGTACAGGGTTGTTTTTTGTCCTCCTGGACAGAATCTGCATTATCCTTTCAATTTCTCTTTTGCGCCCTATTACCGGATCCAATTTGTTATCCCTGGCAAGTTGTGTCAGGTCCCTGCCATACTGGTTAAGCATCTTCAATGCCCTTCTCTGGTTTTTTTCAGCATTTGCTGCACTGTCATCCTGGGGATAAAACGGGTATTTATTTAAAATTTCCCTTATTTTTTCCTTAACTATTTCTAAATTTATGCCAAAAGAATTGAGCACTCTTGCAGCTACTCCTTCTCCTTCACGCAAAAGGCCAAGCAATATATGCTCCGTTCCTATGTAATTGTGCCCCATCTGCAAAGCTTCTCGCAGTGAAAGCTCCAGCACTTTTTTTGCGCGCGGAGTAAAAGGTATATGTTCAAATGCTTCAGAAGAGCCTTCAGTAACTGAAGCTTTTACTGCCATTCTTATATCTTCAAGTGTAATATTTAAGGCCTGGATAACTTTAGCTGCTATGCCTTCTTTTTCCCCGATAAGTCCCAGCAGAAGGTGCTCAGTTCCTATATAATTCTGCTTTAAAAATCTTGCCTCATCCTGGGCTCTGACCACCACTTTTCTTGCTCTTTCTGTAAATCTTTCAAACATTTTTAATCATTCCTTGTATGCCGGCTTTTTTAATATTCTTTTTCTTATGATACCGGCTCTTATGGCATCAATTTCATCAATGTCCGGTTCAGCCTTAAAATTTTCACCTATTATTATATTAGACTCTCCGAACAAACTAATCAACTGATAAAAATCAAAAAATCTGATATTATCAAGCATTTTTGTCTCAACTCCGAGCTCAATCATTGAAAGCAGCTCAAGCGACTCTCCAAAAGAAAACATTTTTGCATATTTAAGCATGCCGTATGCCCTTGATATGCTGTCCTGCACTATTAAAGGCATATTTTCTTTAAGTTCCCTGGCTGCTTTTTTTTCTTCTTCTATTATATTGTAACATATAGCATTCATCTCATCTAAAATATCTTTTTCATATTTGCCTGTTGAGACCTGGTTGGCAATCTGGAAAAGATTTCCCACAACATCAGAACCTTCACCAAACAGGCCCCTGATGTTAAGCTTTATCTTTATAAGCCTTTTTATAAAGTCCTCGATTTTACCTGAAAGAACAAGGGCAGGCAGATGCGCTATAACAGACACTTTCAGGGCAGTGCCAATATTTGTTGGAGAGCTAGTCAGGTAACCGAATTCCTTCTCATATGAAAAACTTAAATTCTTTTCAAGCATTTTTTCGACTTTTACTATATCTTCATAAGTTTTTGCTATATTAAGTCCTGCTCTTGTACTTTGTATCCTTAGATGGTCTTCCTCGTTTATAAGTATTGAAATATAATCATCCGGGTCCGGGGAAAAAAATTTAATAAAAAGACCCTTGCCGCAAAGCCTGTTAAGCATCTCATGGCTCAGTATATGCCTTTCAAGCAAAAATAGTCTCTGGAGTTTTGAAAGGCGCGATATATTGTAAAAACTGTAGTTTTTGCTTCCGGCTGATTTCAAAAAGGAATCTTTCACAGTATCAAGTATTCTTTTCTTTTCCTCATTTGTGTTAAAGGTATTGAACCTGTAACCGCCCAGATTCCTGGCAATCCTTGATCTTGTGGTCAATATGACTTTATTAAGGCCATCCTTTTCCTGGATAACCTTTTTATTTTCTTTTATTTTAAATAATGAATTTTCTATCATATGAATAATTGTCTTAATAAAAAAAGATGCGGGCTTACGAAACAGCCGGAGGCTAATTTGTTTTTTTGCCGGCTGTAAGTTTTTTCCTTAATTTTTTTATGGTGTCGCGAAGTTTTGCAGCTTCTTCAAAATTTTCAACTGTTACTTCTTCAAGGAGCCTGTGTTCAAGATCATTTATTTCCTTTTGTATCTTTTCTTTGCTGCCTGTCTTTAATGGAATCTTTCCCTTGTGCAGGCAACTGCCGTGAATCGTTTTTATTATTTGTATAAACGAGTTCCTGAATTCTGTATAGCACTGCGGACAGCCGGCCTGCCCTGTTGACCTGATTGTATTTAAATCACATAAACAAAATCTGCATGTTTTACTTTCAGAACTGTCAATTGTTCCCAGTATTTTATCAATTTCACCTTTATCACTTATCTTTATATCAACTTCAAGAAATTTTTTCAGCACATTGTTCAGGTCATTGAAAAATTCATCTGCAGGAAGCAGGGTAAAACTTTTAAGGCAGTCTATACAAATATTGATTTTTTCAGTTTTTCCATTGACAATTTTTATAATATTTACATTTACCTTATTTTTTTTACAAAATTCACAAATCATTTTATCCTGCCTTAAAAATCTAATCGGTGTCCGGCCTTAAAATTGGAAAAAGTATTACATCTCTCAGCGACTTGCTGTCTGTAATAATCATAACAAACCTGTCAACACCAATTCCTTCCCCGCCCGTTGGCGGCATGCCGTATTCAAGCGCCTTTAAAAAATCTAAATCGATTTTCCCGGTTAACCTTTCCTCCTCATCACCGCTTGCTGCCTGCTGCTTAAACCTTGCAGCCTGGTCCCTCGGATCTATTAACTCGGAAAAAGCATTGGCAACTTCCTCACCGCCAATAAAAAGTTCAAATCTTTCTGTTAAATTGCTATCCCGTGCGTGCCTTCTTGCAAGAGGTGATATTTCAACAGGGTAATCTTTAATAAATACAGGCTGTATAAGTTTCGGTTCCACAGTTTTTTCAAAAATTTCATTTATAATTTTACCCTTACCCATGCCGGGAGCAATTTCTATTTTATTTTCGCTGCAGATTTTTTTCAATTCATTAATATCTGTGTCAAATGAGACCTTTAGACCCCCGTACTTTTCTATTGATTGAATCATAGAAATTTTTTCCCAGTTTCCATCCAGGGATATATCATTGCCACGGTAGGAAAAATTAAGAGAACCAGTCGCTTTTAGTGTTACTGTTTTTATCATCTCTTCAGTTAGTTCCATCATATCATTATAATCCGCAAAAGCCTGGTAAAATTCAACCATTGTAAACTCCGGATTATGCTTATGCGAAATTCCCTCATTCCTGAAATTCCTGTTAATCTCAAAAACTTTTTCGAATCCGGCTATTACAAGGCGCTTAAGGTAAAGCTCGGGCGCTATCCTTAGATATAGATCCATATCCAGCGCATTATGATGGGTTATAAAAGGTTTTGCTGCAGCGCCCCCCGGAATCGGGTGAAGCATTGGAGTTTCGACTTCAAGAAAACCCCGGGATGACAAAAACCCGCGCATTTCCTCAATAACTTTAATTCTTGTGAGAAATATTTTTTTAACTTCGGGATTTACTATAAAATCCAGGTATCTCTGCCTGTACCTGAGCTCCACATCTTTTAAGCCATGCCACTTTTCGGGCATTATCCTTACAGACTTGCTCAGCAGCTTATAATCTGTAACATTAATGGAAAGCTCTCCCCTGTGGGTGACAAAAGCATTGCCCTCCACGCCTATCCAGTCACCTATGTCAAGGCTTAAAAAATCATTATATTTATTTTCACCGATATTTTTCATGCTCAAATAAAGCTGAATTTTTCCGTCATAGCCTTTCAAATCACAGAATGTCGCTTTTCCGTGTACCCTGAAAAGCATTAACCTTCCGGCGGTTTTAAACACTTCTTCTGATTTTTCGCCGGGCTGCAGCCCTGAAAAAGTTTCAATTATTTTTCCAATTTCTGCAGTTTTTTTAAAACTGCCTGAATAATAAAGTTCATGGCCTTTTGATGCCATGTCCTTTATTTTTTCAATTTTTACCTTTAAAGGTTCGCTTAAAGATTCCTCTATTTCTGCATAATAGCCGTAATCTTTTTCGCCCGGTAAATCCTTATGCCCGTAATTATCTTTATTTTGCATATTATTATCTTTTTTTATTATAGCTTATAAATGTTTTTTAACCGCAATAGTAAAAACTGCCAGGCATTTATGGTTTAAAACAAAAATTTGGCATATTTCTTTAAACACTTAATAAAATGCCTGTTCTAAAACAAAAAACTTAAACCTGGTATGAAACATCAATAATTTCAAGATTTCTTGTGGAGGTGGGAGTTTTAACAGTAACAATATCCCCGGCTTTTTTATTAAGCAGCGATCTGCCCACAGGCGATTCATCAGAAATTTTATTCTTTTCCGGATCCGATTCTATTGAGCTTACTATTTTATATTTTTTTTCTTTTTTTTCATCAAGGTCTTTAATAGTTACTATAGAACCAATGTCTATTGTTTCCTTTTCCCCGTTTTCTGTAATTACATAATTCTGCAGTATTTCACTTATCTGCTCAATCCTGCCTTCAATGAAAGCCTGGTCGTTTTTAGCATGCTCATACTCGGGGTTTTCAGTTAAATCGCCTCCAAACTCCTTTGCATCTTTCAGGCGCTGCGCAACTTCTTTCCTCTTAATTTTTATGAGTTCATCATACTCTTTCTGGAGCATTTGAAGGCCCTCATTTGTTAAGCGGTATTCCTTCATAAAACAAGTCACCCCTCAATTGTGCAGCAGGATTATTTTTTAATGCTTACCTGTCTGCTGTAATTAAAATTTTTAATTGAGGTATTATATTGTAAGAGAAATAAGATGTCAAAATATGATATTTAACCGAATCTGCCTGTAATGTAATTCTCAGTTCTTTTATCTGAAGGATTGGTAAATATCCTGTTGGTATCATCATATTCTACAAGCGTTGAGGGTTCCCCAAATTTTTCCATCAATAAAAATGCGGTTTTATCAGATACTCTTGCTGCCTGCTGCATATTATGCGTGACTATAATAATTGTGTAATTATCTTTCAGCTCATCCATTAAGTCTTCTATTTTCTGGGTCGATATAGGGTCAAGCGCTGAAGCTGGCTCATCCATAAGTATAACCTCAGAATCAACTGCAAGAACTCTTGCTATGCACAGGCGCTGCTGTTGTCCGCCTGATAGATCAAGTGCCGAAGTATTGAGCTTATTATGCACTTCATCCCAGAGCGCAGCTTTTTTCAGGCTGGACTCAACAATACTGTCAAGATCTGATCTGGAATACTTGCCATGCAGCCTGGGGCCGTAAATTACATTTTCATATATTGTTTTTGGGAAAGGATTCGGCCTCTGGAAAACCATCCCGATTCTTTTTCTCAATTCAACAACATCTATATTATCTTTATAAATATCAATGTCATCTATCCTGACATCACCCTCAATTGAGGTTTTTGCCATCAGTTCATTCATTTTATTAAATGTTCTTAAAAAAGTTGATTTTCCGCATCCGCTGGGCCCTATGATAGCCGTAATTGCATTTTTATTAATATCCATATTCACATTTTCAAGGACTTTATTTGCGCCGTAAAAAAACCCGAAATTTCTTATTGTGATTTTAATTGTGCTTTGCATATTTTTCCTTAATATTTATTTTTTAAAAATATTATCAGAAAAAACTATAAAATTTAATGCATGGAGCAAAATTTAATATTTTTTTAATATAAAGGTTATATTTTATTTAAAGTCCAGGTTTTTCAGACTACATGCTCAAGACCTTTTTTATATTCCCTGAATTTGTTTTTTATATCCGGATATTTTAACCCGAGTATCTGGACAGCAAGCAGTGCCGCATTTTTTGAACCATTTATTGCAACAGTGGCGACAGGAACACCGGGAGGCATCTGTACAATAGAAAGCAAAGAATCAAGTCCCCCAAGATCATCAGTTTTTACAGGCACCCCGATTACGGGAATTGTAGTATATGAAGCAATTACCCCGGGCAGATGTGCAGATTTTCCTGCACCCGCAATAATTACCTCGAAACCTTCATTTTCTGCATTTAGTACAAATTCCCTTGTTTTATTAGGCATTCTGTGTGCAGAACTTATTTTTACTTCATAATCAATACCGAACTGGCCAAGTATATCTGCAGCCGCATCCATAACCTGCCTGTCTGAAACACTTCCCATCATTATTGCAACCCTGGCGCCTTTTTTATTGTTTTTTTCAATCATAATTATTCCTCCTCTGCTCTTAATGCAATATCTTTCCTGTATTGCATGCCTTCAAAACTGATATTGCCAATGACTTCATAAATATTTTTTCTTGCCTGGGTAAAAGTTTTTGATTCTGAAACTATTCCCAGGACCCTTCCTCCGTTTGTATAAATCCTGCCGCCTGCTTCTTTTGTGCCTGCATGAAAAACCAATGCTTTGCTGCCGGGTTCATTTAACAAATAATTTTCAAGCCCGACTATAATATCTCCTGATGAAGACGATTCAGGATATCCTTTTGAAGCGCATACAACACAAACACATTTGCGGTTTTTCCATTTTATTTTTCTATTGCCAAGCTTCCCGCTTTCAGTTTCCATAAGAAGCTCAAGCAAATCCTCGTCAAGAAGCGGAAGTATTGCCTGTGTTTCAGGATCTCCAAAACGGCAATTATACTCCAAAAGGTATGGCTGGCCCCTGCGCACTATTATGCCTCCATAAAGTATGCCCCTGTACTGTATTTTTTCACTTTGGAGCGCCTCATATGTGGGATAAATAATGCTGTCAAGTATTTTTTTATAAAGATGTTTATCAACTAAAGGAACCGGGCAATAGCTGCCCATGCCGCCTGTGTTTGCGCCTATGTCTTCGTCAAATATTTTTTTATAATCCTGGGCCGGAAGCATTGGTATTATATCGCTGCCGTCACACAAACACAAAATTGATGTTTCAAAACCTTCAATATATTCTTCTATTATTATTGAATCTGCCGCATTTCCAAAAATATCTTTTATAAAAAAACTGTCGAGAGCGCCAATGGCAGACTTGGTATTATCTGCAATTATTACACCTTTGCCTGCTGCAAGGCCGTCAGCTTTAAGTACAATTGGAAAATCTTCTTCTTTTTTATTTTTAATGAATTTTTGGGCTTTGATGTAATCGCTGCGGCCAAATTTAATGCTTTGCGCAGTTGCAATGCCATATTTTGCGCATAAATCCTTTGTAAAAATCTTGCTGCCTTCAATTCTTGCCGCGCTTTTATCCGGACCAAAAATTTTAAGATTTTGTGCCCTGAATGCATCTGCAATACCTTCAACAAGAGGAGCTTCCGGGCCCACTATCGTAAAATCTATTTCTTTTTCTTTTACAAACGCAATAATTTCTTTGAACGTGCTTCCTTTAACAGTTATGTCCATGCATTTTCCTATTGCGGATATGCCTGGATTGCCTGGAACTGCATAAAGATTTTTAACACTTCCTGACTGCAAACATTTCCATGAAAGGCAGTGCTCCCGTCCGCCGGAGCCTATGATAAGAATATTCATACCCTCGCAAACTCCTTGTTATAAAACGAGCAGCGGCTTTTTGCCGTCTTTTAAAAGACTGTCAAAGTCCAGCGAATCCCTGATTATAATCTGGTTTCGCTCAGGCCCGACACTTATCATGGAAACTGGCAACTTTGACAGTTTCTCAATTTCTTCTATATATTTTTTTGTGTTTAAAGGCAGGTTATTAAATTCCTTTACTGAAGATATATCTTCTTTCCAGCCTTTAAATACACTGTAAATGGGCCTGCATTTATGCATTATTGTCTGGTGCGGCGGAATATTTTCAAATATTTTTCCATTATATTCATAACCTGTGCAGATATTTATTTCATCAAGCCCGGTAAGTACATCGATTTTTGTCAGCGCAATGCAGTCAAGAGAGTTAATCATTGCTGAATATTTCAATACCGGTATGTCCAGCCATCCGCATCTTCTTGCCCGGCCTGTTGTAGTGCCATATTCATGGCCCTTTTCTCTCAAATATTCTCCTGTGCTGTCTTCTATTTCAGTCGGGAATGGGCCCGAACCCACTCTTGTGGTGTAGGCTTTTGCTATCCCTATTATTTTATCAAGTTTTTTGGGCCCGACTCCGGTTCCTGTGCTTGCACCGCCGGCAATGGTTGGTGACGATGTGACAAATGGATATGTCCCGTGTTCTATATCAAGCATTGCGCCCTGAGCGCCTTCAAAGAGCACCATTTTGCCTTCATTAAGATAATCATTAATCATAAACGATGTATCAGTTATATATTTTCCTATTTTTTCAGAGTAGATTTTATACTTTTCAAATATATCATCGATATCAAGCGGGCTGAGATTATACACTTTTTCAATTATTGCATTTTTTAATTTAAGCGCAGATTCAAGTTTTGCCTTAAATATCTTTAAGTCAAGCAAGTCCTGCGCCCTTATGCCTGTCCTGTATGCCTTGTCAGCATAAACTGGGCCTATTCCTTTTTTAGTGGTCCCGATTTTTTCTTTTCCAAGGCTCTGTTCACCCGCAGTATCAAGCACTATGTGATAGGGCATGACAAGATGAGAATTGCCGCTTATTCGAAGATTTTCTGTATTTATGCCTTTTTTATTAAGCTCTACTATTTCACTAATAAGAACTTCAGGGTTTACTACAACCCCATTGCCAATTACACACAGTGTTGAAGGGTTTAAGATACCTGAAGGTATATGATGCAGCCTGAATTCCTCATTTCCCGTAATTACAGTATGCCCCGCATTATTGCCGCCCTGGAACCTTACAACCATATCCATATTGCATGCTAAAAGATCTGTAATCCTGCCCTTTCCTTCATCTCCCCACTGCGCACCAAGCAGTACTATTCCCGGCATATTATAAACACCCCTTATATTTTATTTTCAGTTTTAATTATATATAATAAAATTTTAATTCACTCGATATCATCATCTGCATCCTGGGTTCTTGCGGCATTGACAAACAAAGTGTATTCCTCCAGGAATTTTAATTTCACAAGCCCTGTCGGGCCATTTCTGTGCTTTGCTATATTTATTTCCGTAAAGACCTGGTCCTTGACTTCTTTATCATAATAATCTTCCCTGTATATAAACATTACCAAATCAGCATCCTGCTCTATTGCCCCTGATTCCCTTAAATCCGCAAGCACCGGTTTTTTTTTCTCCCTTTTTTCAACTTCTCTTGAAAGCTGGGATATGGCAATAACAGGAATTTTCAATTCTTTGGCAATGCTTTTTAAATTCCTGGAAATTTCTGTAACTTCAAGAACCCTGTTGTCCCGGTAATTAGTTCCCGAGGATAGAAGCTGAAGATAATCAACTATTAAAAGTTTGATTCCATATGTAGCTGCAAGCATTCTTGCTCTTGAGCGCAGATCCATTATTGTTAAAAATGCTGCATCATCAATGTATATATTGCATTCAGCTAAAGTTTCAATTGCGCCTGCAAGTTTAACCCATTCATCATCCCTTAAATTCCCGGACCTGAGCCTGTGAAGGTCTATTCTTGATTCCGAACACATAAGCCTCTGTGCTATCTGTTCTTTTGACATCTCCAGGGAAAAAACTGCTACAGGTATTTTTTCCAGCATTGCTGCATTTCTTGCAACAGAAAGGGCAAACGATGTTTTGCCCATACCCGGCCTTGAGGCCACTATTATCAAATCTGAATTATGCAGGCCGGATGTGATTTTATCAAGATCAGTAAATCCTGTGGGCACTCCTGTTATTTTCGTTTTTTTATCATAAAGGCTTGCAACCTCTTCATAAACTTCTGAAAGAACATCTTTTATTATCGAAAACTTTCCACCCTTTTTATCATTATTTAAATCCTGGTATATGGAAAAAATAAGCTGTTGCGATCTATCCACTGTTGCATAAAGGTCTTCAGGGACTTCATATCCCATTGTTGCAATTTCTGTGGCAGCATATATAAGCCTTCTCAGCACTGAGTTGTGCTTTACTATACTGGCATAATATTCAGCGTTTGCAGCAAGCGGGATACTATTAATTAAAGAATGAATATAGGTATTACCGCCTGTTTCTTCAAGCAGCCCCTTTTTCTGTAAATGGTCTGAAACGGTAATGGCATCTATTGGTTCGCCTTCAGAAAAAAGCTCTTTTACAGATTTAAATATTTCCTGGTTGGATTTCCTGTAAAAGTCTTCTTCTGAAAGTATATCAAATACTTTTATTATAGCTTCCCTTGATATGAGCATAGAACCCAGAACTGATTCTTCAGCTTCAAGGTTGTAGGGAGGAACTCTTTCCAGCCTGCTTGTATCAAGAGGAGCTGCCTTGGCCGACTTTTTATACTGATTTTGCATTTAAAAATAATTTTATTTTTTATAAACCGGTATCTTATAAAGTCTTTCAATCATCTTTTTTATGGTCCGTGCTGCCTTGCTCATTTAAACTGTTTTCTTCCCGAAAGATTCCCTCGTTTTCATTTGAGGCAGTTGGCGGCAATGCCTGGGCATCAACTGTTTTTTCCTGCTGCTGTGATTTGCTGTTTTTGTCTGCTGCATCCTCATCTTCTGGAACGTCTATAACGTCATCGCTTTTTACTTCAACTTTAATAACAGCCTTTACATCCCTGTAAAGTTTTACTGTAATATCATAAGTGCCGACTTCTTTTATATGTTCCTCAAGATCGATTTTTTTCCTGTCAACCTCAACCTTTTTTAAGTCAAGTATTTTTTCGGCTAAATCCTTATTTGTTATAGAACCGTAAAGTTTACCTTCTGGGCTTGAGTTTACTTTGAATTTTAAAATAAGCCCGTCTATTACTGACATTATCTGCTGCGCCTCAGCAGTATTTTTAGCCTCTTTT
>VGAZ01000028.1 GCA_016870615.1 Actinomycetota bacterium
AGCTTTTAACCCGGCTTTTGTCATTTATGGTAATATCTGCATAGCTCATATTATTAAAATCCTAAAAATGAATTAAACTCATAAGTTTCATGAAATTAATTCTATCATATATTAATGCTGCCTTGAGAAAATTTTAATACTTAAAGGTTTTAACCAAATAATTGTTTAAATGCCCCATATGCCTGTTACAAGCATTAAAAAAATTAGAAGTGCCTATTTCCGGTTAGACACTTCTAATTTAATATTCCTATTAATTTTTCAAATTAATAAGCACTGGCTCATTTTTACTAAGCCATCATCTCTTTTGCAAGATCAACTGCGCTTGATGCATCAGGCGCGTATCCGTTTGCTCCTATTGAATCAGAATATTCCTGGGTAAGCGGAGCTCCACCAACCATTACTTTAACATCTTTGGTAGCGGAATCTGCCCTGAGAGCGTCAATTACGTCCTTCATTACAGGCATAGTTGTTGTAAGAAGAGCAGAAAGCCCTACGACTTTTGCATTTGCTTTCTTTACTTCATCAACAAATTTTTCGTTTGGAACATCCACGCCTACATCTATTACAGTGAATCCTCCGCCTTCGAGCATCATGCCGACAAGGTTTTTGCCGATATCATGCAAATCCCCCTGTACTGTACCAAGCACTATTTTGCCTTTCATATCAGCGCCTGATTCTGATAGCATGGGTTTGATGATGTCCATTGCAGCATGCATAGCTCTTGCAGCTATCAGCACCTCAGGTATGTACATTTCATTAGCTTTAAACCTTGCGCCAACTACGTCCATACCCGGTACAAGCCCTTCATTGAGGACCTCTGAACCTGATGCGCCACCATCCACAAGTTTCTGGGTAATGTCTTTGCTTTTGACATTATCTCCTGCTATGATAGCATCAGCCAGTTCCTGAAATTTTGCCATAGCTTCTCCTTTCTTAACGATTTCCCTTTTTATATAGCAGTGATTATACATTAATAAATCAATGAATCAAAGATATTTATATAAAATCAAGTAATTTTTGCAGTGTGGTATTTTATTTTATACATGCTTTTTAACCACTCCGCCGTTGCTATGTTAAATTTTTCTTTAAAATATTATAATCTTGAACTGTAATTAAAAGATTATTTTTAATTTACCTGTAAAATTTAAAAAATGCCAAAAGGCAATATTCATTGTAAACTGCTGCATTTTCTTTAAATAAATAATTTATGTATGGAATTTTTAGATAAAAAATTTTTTAAAATCATAGCAATTGTACTGGTGTTTTTTGTTATCTTTTCTGGTTTTGCCTTTTTTATTCCAAAAAATATCTGGGCAATAACATTGCGGGAGCTCGGCAACCAGATAGCAGCACTTTCCTCTGAAGAGGAGTCGCTTATTGAGGAAATAATAATGGTGGAGGCTGCAATAGATACGGCAAAAAATGAAATAGCAGGCCTGGATGCAAAAATAAGTACAATTGAAGATGAGCTGGGGCAATTAAATTACGAGAGGGATTTATTAAGTAAAAGCATTGAGGAAAAAAGAGAACTTCTTGAAGAAAGACTGGTCTACACATATAAGTACAGCAAAAATAATGTGGTTAAAATGATATTAACGGCCAGGGATATTAATGAGTTTATTTCAATTGTATATCTTTTAAAAAATATACTTTCCCAGGATGCAGCTCTTCTTGAATCAATCCGCCTTGATAAGGAAAGCTATGACCGCATCATGAGAAAATCCGAGGAAAAGAAAAGGGAGCTTGAAGAATCAAGATCGGCAAGGATATCTGAGCAGCAAAAGCTTGAAAAAAACCTTGAAAAAAATGAATTGCTTCTTGAAAAAGTAAAGCATGAAAAAGCAAGTGTTTCCGGCATTCTTGCTGCAATAAGGGAAAGAATTGCAAGAATACAGCCTGAAGGCGTAACACTTACCGGTGAATGGTCAATGGTTGCAACATCATACTATGCGGGAGGCGGCGGAATTAATGGAAATGGCATAACCGCAACGGGGCTGCGCGCAAGAAAGGGGCTTGTGGCAGTTGATCCAAAAGTAATAAGGCTGGGCACAAAACTGTATATAGAGGGATACGGAGTTGCAATAGCGGCAGACACCGGGGGGTGGATTAAAGGAAACAGGATTGACCTGTGTTTTGATACGCTGGAAGAATGCTACAGGTTCGGCAGGAGGAAAATTTATGTTTATCTTGCAGAATAAATTAATGCCTATATTATCGTAAATAACCTTGAAAGCATTTTAAAATCCCCAAGATACTTTTCTTCAGTTATTGCCCCGCTTGTAACATCCTTTGGATGGTAAAATGGAACAAGCTTAAAAGACGGGTTTTCAAAAAGCCTCATATGAAGTTTTGACATGTCAGTGTACTTCTTTTCTATTGAGAAGAATCTCTCAAGAATAATTGTTGATGCGCTCAGCCCAAGAGATATTATAAGGTGTGGCGTAGTTATTGAAATTTCTTCAGTAAGGTAGTTAATACAGTTTGAAACATGCTCGCAAGATGGTTTAATGCCGGATGTTGCCGCACCTGGACCGTTTTCAGTTTTTTGGCGCGGAGTACACTTTACAAGATAAGTGAGGAAGATATCTTTTTCAATTGAAAGCCCGACTTCTTTTATGACTTTGCGGATAAGCTTTCCTTCCTGGTCATTTGTAAAAGGCACACCATCAATTTCTGCACCCTTATCTGAAGGATAATAACCGGTTATAATAAGCTTTGCACTTGCGGCCCCTGCTCCCGGCACGGACTGTTTTCTAAGGCTGGATAAATCAAGGCATTTTTTGCAGAACTTTATTTCTTCGCAAAGACTCGTTAAACTTTTTTTTGGACTTATTGGCATTATTGTATTTATTATACATTATGATAATTATTGAGTAAACAAAGATATGCGATAATTTTTGAAAATTATTCTGCTGCATTATTTAATTCTTCAGCATTTGTACCGGTATTTTCAAAAGTGCGTCCGGGAAATCTGTAATGACCCGTAATAACGGCCTGGCCAAGAATATCCATTTCTACAGTGTAACCTGGGTCAATATAATTATATATTATTTTGGGAACCCCCTTTCTTGTGGTAAAATCTGATATTATCCCCACATTATCAGTGTGCCCGTCTTTGTCCATATCAAAGAATACAATATGCCCCGGCATCCATTGCTCAAGATTTTTTAAATCCTCAGGTTTAAAAGTAAGTATAAGCTCTTCTGCATTCCTTGCAAAAAATACCTCCAGGTTCTGTATCCTGCGATAGTCAATATTTGCGTCAGGATATCGCTGCCCCCATATTTTCTGCAGCGGGTACTGGTAAAAATTTGCAGCAATATCATCATTTACAAGCTGCATCAAATCAAACCCTGCTTCTTTAAAAGCTCTTGCAATTATATCCGTACAAAGGGCGAATCCCGGCGGCGGATCCCCGCCACTGTAATAATTCGGCTCATTTACTCCTTGTCCAAAAATGTTTACTGCCGGTTCTGCAAGCTGTTTTTTGGCGCCCCGAAGTATTTCTTTCTGGACATTAATTCCATCTGGACCATCTGTTCCAGCTGAGTCCATGTCTATAAGCCTGAACCTTGGCAAGAGTGCCTGCAGGGCAGTTGGCGGTAAATATTCTTTTTTAAATGTAAACTGGCTTATGCTTACAAAAACTGCAAGGATTATTATAAGTAACAGAATTATAATCAGCAGCGTCTTTAAATTTGATTTCTGGGCAGTCATATAAATATGGTATAAAAAAGAATATTTATCTTTATATCAAAGAAAATTAAAAACTTATATTAAACAGTGAATAGCCGGTAATATAAATATCGCTGCCGTAGATTTCAAGCAGGCCCGCCACACCAATCCATAAAGCAGCCAGCGTATATATTATTGAATAAATATAATAAGATTTTGGGAATGCATATGTTTTATTATTATGGGGTTTTTTAACTAAAATAATTATTATTCTTGCAATATTTACCGCTAAAAATGCCCAGGAAATAAGCGCAAGCGCAAACCCGGCATATGCAAATGCATTTCCCGCTTCTGCAGGCACTCCTTCATATAAGCTGTTGCCACTTGTTAAAAAGCCCAGGAAGGGCTTGATAATATGAATCCTGGCCAAATATCCTGCTGTGCCAAACATGCCTGCAAAGGAGGCCAGTATTATTATCAGGGCCGTGCCTATTGTTTTATTATTTCTTGCCAGTCCTGCAATATTATCAATGGAATCAGAGCCTTCTTTTTTTTCAATAAAATTAAACACTGTAAAAACAGGCAGATAGCTGAGCAGTAACAGAAAAAGATTGGCAATAAAAAACCAGGTAAAAGTTTGCCTGTCAATAGTTTTTGCGCCGTACAGTCCAAGCGCCAGTAACAGCATGCCCAGGTTTGCCATAAAAATGAAGGAGAGAATCCTGCGCATGCTTGTTGTTTTAATTGCCCCCAAATTTGCGCCTATTAGTGTTAGCGCTGCAGCAACAATCAAAGAAATGCTAAGATAAAAAGAGCTATTGTCTGCAATATAAAAAAATACATTCCTTAATTTCAAGAATAAAAATATCCCTGCAGGAAAATACAAAAACCACAAAATACAGGTTGTGGTTGGTTCACACTTTTTAAGCAGCCTGATATAGGCCCCCTGCAGCGGAAACAAGAACAGGTATGAAAACACTGCCGCAAACAATATAATAATCCCTGTTTTTAATAATGTAGCGTTTATTTTTTCTGATTCTAGTATCTGGAGAAAAGATTTAAAATCTGATGCGCCAAAAATTATGGAAAATCCAGTAAAGAGAAGAAGTATGGAAAATGCGCTTACAAGAAAAAATCTTAATATATCATTTTTAACAATATATTCAGAAATACTATTAATCTGCCTGGTGCCGGTATTGCTGTTTAGCACTGTTACTATCTGGAATATCCCTGCGCTAAGCAGTACAAAGCTTACAAAAATCGCGATAAAATTGCTTGATGCAATGAAAAATACAGAAATAAGTATTGTAATAAGAAAAAGTATAAGTATCTGTATAAAATTATCGCGGTAGAAATTGCCAACTGTAATAAATATAATTAAATTAAGGGCCGCAAAAAAAATAAAACCTGCCTGAACTGCCTCCAGAAGGTTATAACTGAAAAGATAATCGGAAAAAGCGCCTTTTAATATAAATATATAAATATTGAAAAATAATGCAGCAATTATTGACAAAACAGACACTGCAAGTATAAAAACTTTTAAGCCCTTATTTTTGGAAAGCCCGAAAAAAACAGATAAAATGATTGCAGGCATTAAAGCGGCGCAACTGTAAAAAGGGCATATCTTATCAAGCTGCTCAAGCACTGTCATCTTTTTCATCCCCCCACCAGTCAGATTTATCTGTTTTAAATAAAGATATATCAGCCATTGCATCAAGCCAGTAAATATTTGTCTGCTTGGAATAATTGTAAAAAACTATAATGAAAAATAATAAGTATAAAGAAATAATGGCAAAGAAAACGAAGCTTTTATCCCAGTAGGAGAGGTCATAAACAAAGAGAGAAAAGCCCAAATAATTGATCAGGGCAGAAATAATAAAAAACTGCAGTGATATTAAAATATTTATAAACCTCCGGGATAATATCGTGCCGCATAGCCCAATTAAAAATATTATAAAACTAAATATGCTTATGTATTGTATATTCAATTCTTTTTGCTTTCTTTATTTAGTATTGCAATAAACCATACAACAGACATAAAAAGGACAATTATAAATATAAATATAAGCGGCATATAGTTTTCACTTATATCATTGATAATCCCAAAAAGAGGTGCTGTGTTAAAAGCTGTAACCGTGCTTATATTTTTAAAAAATTCATCATTATAGGCAAAAAACAAAAAACCCAATCCGGCTGTAATTAAAACCGCTGCAAGAAATTTTAGTATTATTACATTTTTTCTTAACTTAATGCCATAGCCGCCAGGATTTTTGCTGCCGGAATTACCCGAGCCAAAAAACTCCTGGTTTTGTATAAACAGGTTCAGGATTATGCAGAATCCTACTATGCTTATTGAGGGCATTATGAAGGCAAATCCTGCAAAAAATAAAAAGCTCATCATTCCTGCTGAAATAAACATCAAAAACAAAAAAGTGAGCTTCTTTTTCTGGCCTGTAATAAGAAGAGATATCAGGCCAAGCAAAAAAACTATGCCCACCGTAAGATAGTTTAAAAATCCTAAAATAAGTTTTCCATCCATTATTTTGTCCAGAAATCCCTTAATGAATAATCTGACTGCTTGATAAGATCCAGTTTTTCAAGCCTGAAAGATTTTTTGCCGGTTTCTGCAAGCTGATGCCTGTATGTCATTTCAATTGCATCAAGACTGCACACTTCAACACAATTTCCGCAAAAAATGCATTTGCTTAAATCAAGATAAAATTCATCCAGCACTTCCCTGCCGCCTTCACCTGCTGTCTTTTTTATTTCTATGCAATTTTCCGGGCATGCTTTTCTGCAGTCGCCGCAGCCATTGCATATAATTTCCAGGCTATCCAAATCAAGCCTAAACTTTGGAATGCCCCTGCTGCCCTCAGGAATAATAATTTTTTCCTTCGGGTAAACTGCATTTCTTGGCTTCCTGAATAAATTGCCAAAACCTGCAAAAAAATCCTTTATAACCCGCCTCATAATAACCTTTTGCAAATATTTTTTTATTAATAAAAATCAGATTATGCCATATATATTTCTTAATATGAAAAAAACTATTGTAAGCAGGAAATTTACAGCAGCAACAGGTATTAAAAATTTCCAGTTTATGCTTAAAAGATAACTGTAATCATTAAGCTGCGGTGTTGCTTTGTCAAGCAGCACAAGTATCAAAAATATTATATAAAATTTTATACCAAAAATAATATTGCCATTTATAAAAAACAGGTTCTGCCAGCCTGCAAGATACAATATTATAATCATTACAATTATAAAAAATAAAGTGCTGTAATAGGATATCCTGACCATAAGGCGGCCAAATCCGTAGCCTTCTTTTTCAATATTCTGGCCAAGAAACAGTGTGCTTTTCTTTGTAATATTAAACAGCTTCATAAGAAGAAGCGCTGAGGCAAACATTACTATAAAGCCAAGCGGCTGGTATATTATATTCCAGTACTGGTACTGGAAACCTACTATCTCTTTTAATGTTAATGTCCTGTTTATCAGCACAATTCCTGAAATACAGAAAATTACCGGTATAAAAAAATTATAAATCATTAAAATATTCTTTGTTGCATTTTTAAAAATAAATCCATACCGGCTTCTTGAAGCATTCATAAGTATCAAAAACAGCAGTATCATATAAAACAAAATAGCAATTACAAGATCGTTTTCAAACCTGATTATTATAAGAGTTGGCGAAAAAGGGATAATTGTCCATATAAAAAATGAAAAGAAAAATATAAGTATTTCCCATATATTAAGCCTGTCGTCTTTGGATAGATACCTGAATAATTTTAAGACCGGATATCCCAGGCCTTTTGCCCTTGAAGCGGAAAACCCTCTTTTAAGCTCAACCCTTGAAGAAAGCTTATTTAAAAAATATGAGCACATATAAATATTTACAATCAGTATCAGGTAAAGATAAACTACATTTCTAAATAAAATAATCATGCTGGTAGCTCCTGCATTATTTCCCCGCTGCTTATATCAAGGCTTGCAAGTATAAGCTCAATATCATCTATGGCGCTTCCACTTAAAATATTTTGCGCAAGATAAAGGCTGTTTCTTGAAGGTCCCATCACGACAAGTTTAAGTACTGTACTGCCTTCTATCTCAAAATATATTTTAAACACTCCATGAGGGCACTCAATGCTTGAAACCATTCTGTTATAAGGTATATCAAGCTCTGAAAGATTAATAAGCTTCCTGATATGCTCATCCGGCATTAAACCGGCCAGCTGTTCAATTATTTTTATCGACTGGTATATTTCCCTGAACCTTATATAAAGCCTTTCAAGGCAATCCCCGTATTTTCCAACAGCAACAATAAAAGAAACTTCCCTGTATAATAAAAGATTCCGGTTTTTCCTCAAATCATATCTTGCACCGGATGCTCTTAAGTTAGGGCCTGTAACACCGCAGCCAAGGACTGTTTGCCTGTCTGCTGAACCTTTATTTTTAAGTTTGTTTGTAATTACAGCATTGTCAAGAAGCATTGATTCAATTTTAGGGATTTTTTGAAATAATTGTGAAATACCTGAAGATATATTTTTTAATTTTTCTTCATTTAAATCTTTCCTGACTCCTCCAACCCTTATGTAATTCGGATGCACTCTTGAACCGGTAACAAGCTCAATTAATCTCAGGATTCTTTCCTGTTCAATAAGTATATGGCTGAGTGCAATTGAAGAGTCCATTATAGCTGCCATTTTGGCTATATAACTTAAGTGGTTGGCAACCCTTGAAAGCTCAGAGATTAGCATTCTTATAAACTGAATCCTTTTTGCAACCTTGAGCTGCATTAATTCCTCCAGCGCAATACAGAAACAAAGCTCAGGGAAAATACCTGCATTGTAATCAAAACGGCTTATTTTTGAAATCAGTTCTGTAACTGGTATTTTTCTTGTTATGCTGTAAAAAGGTATAACTGATATTCTTGTATCTATATTTGCCTTTGTAATAATATCATCTTCTGCATCAATATAAGTATCAAATGCATCAAGGCCATCAATTATATGGGACCTGATAACAATGTCAAATTGCCTGTCTTTTGTTTGTAAATCTTCAAAATAAAAAGCAGCAGATTCATATATAGCGTTTATTTCCCTTATCAGCTTATTGTACTCAGCTGCAAAAGTTTCAGTGTTGCCTGCAGGACTTCTAAGCGCCGTTTCTATAATCATTGAAAAATTATTTGAAATCGATGAAAGGTTTAGAAGAACAATACATTTTTTTTCAACTATATATTTATTGATTGAAGTTAAAATATCAACTTCAATTTCCGGATTTTTCTTTATCTCTTTTAGAACTTCAGCAAGATCATCTATATCTGCTTTGAAAAAAATTTCCTGGCCAAGTATTCTGATGCCGCGGGCTTTATCTTTTAAATAAAACTCAAGATTCCTCCTGATTTTTTCAACAAAAACAAGCTTATGCGAAGAATAAATCCCATCATAAAGTTCTTTTGCCATAAAAGCATCCTTAAACTATTGTTTTTCCAGGATTCTCATTATACAATAAATGAAAGTTTCCGGCCGTGGCGGACACCCTGGAACATAAAAATCAATTTTTATTTCATTTTTCAATCTGTCAGTTAAAACATAATCCCTGCACAAAATACTCCTGTCCACAATGCATTTTCCCATAGCAATTACCCATCTGGGCTCATTCATGCTGCTGTAACACTCAAGCAGCCGCCTCTCTCCAGCCCTGTTATAAAAACCTTGAATGACAAGAACATCTGCATCTTCAGGCAAATTAACAAAATTAACCCCGAACCTTGAAATATCATAGGTGGGGCTAAGCGTTGAATATATTTCTCTTTTACAGCACCCGAATCCTGCAACAAACAAATTAAGGCTGTTTTTTACAAGTTGCCTCATATTATATACTACCTGCTGATTATCCTGGATTTGATTAAATAAACAGTGATTGCCAGTATTAAAAAAACAGTGATAAAAATAAGATACAGGCTGCCGCCAATAATAAAATTATTGGCAAAATATACTGTCAGGATGATAAGGAAAATAAATAAAACAGCCAGTATGAAAACTGAACCGGCAACAAAAACTGTTTTTAAATATCCTGTATCTTTATTAATTTCATAATGATTAAAAACTTTATGTGAGGGCTGGCCTTCCTTATTTTTTATTTTTTCACCGGTTTTTCTCATTAAAACTTTCGATAAAGCAAACACAAAGAGAAACAACAGCGCAAAAACAGCAGTAAAAGCAGCTGTTGAATAAATATTGCTTATAAAAATATTTATTGATTCTTCCGGCATAGTTTTTTAAGTTTTGATATTATTATTTAAATGTTGCCCTAAAAGGGCCTGCATCATTTAATGCAATTTAAAATATCTTTTTTTTCTTTTGATTAAAGACTTTATCACAATTAAATTACTACTTCAATTATAATATAGCCAATTATGCGGGATATTTGCTGCTTAGCTGTTTAGCTATTTTATTGAGATATATTGAAATTATTTATATAATTTAAAAAAAATTATATCTTATATATATGAGAATAAAAAAACCTTCAAAAAACCTTGGCGCAATTAAAAACATCGGCATATATTCCTGGTCGATAATAGGTTTTCTTATAATAGTGGCAATTGTTCTTTATTTCCTTTACAGGATAAGGATTGCTATTATCCCGGTAATACTTGCTATGGGCATAGCGTATCTTTTAAGCCCCCTTGTTGTATGGATGTCAAAAAAGATGAAGAAGGTTTTTGCTATAATAATTGCTTATATAGTATTTACTGGCGTTTTCTTTGTTATATTTTTCTTTACAATTCCAATGATAATCGACCAGTTTAATACCTTTATAGCAAGAGTTCCGCTTTATATTAAGAATCTTACAGAAATGATTAATAACTTCATCGAAACAAGCACAATCGTAGAGACAATTGAAAGCGCCAGCGGCAAGGAGGTGCTTCCGCTTGACTCCAATGCAATTACAAATTATGTTATAAATACTTTCGGCCTTTCAAGTTCAAGCTTGCTTCAGAGCGCCACAATTTTTACAAGGTCTTTTATAAATATAATAATAACAATTATAATCGGTCCGCTTTTAAGCATTTATATAATCAAGGATGCTGACAGATTGCGAAAACTTTTTATAAATGTGCTTCCCCCAAAGGCAAAACACCAGGCTTCTTTTATCCTGGACAGGATAAATAATGTCGGAGGAAGATACATAAGGGGACAAATACTGATATCGATTATTATAGGCATACTCTGTACAATTGTGCTTGTGCTTCTAAAGGTAGATTTTGCTATACTCCTGGGCTTTATTGCCGGGGTGACCAACCTGATACCTTTTCTTGGCCCTGTCATCGGCGCAGTTCCTGCAGCCCTTACAGCATTATTTATTTCACCACTTAAAGCTCTGCTGGTGGTCCTTTTGTTTATTGCCGTACAGCAGATTGACAATTATATTATCAGCCCGAATATAATGAAGATACAGGTGGGCGTTCATCCTGCAATAGTTATTTTTGTCTTGATTGCTGCAGGTGCGCTTTTTGGCCCCCTTGGCCTGCTTATAGCAGTTCCTGTTACTGCTGTGCTGCAGGCAATTCTTAAATATTACCTTCTTGATAGAAAAAACATAAGATCGCGATAAATCTCTTTTAAGGATTTGCCTGTTTTTTCTGCAAGCTCTGCGCAGGACTCATATTCAGGGGAGTATGTTATTTGCCTGCTGCCGGCCTGGCCAATGCTTACTTCAGCCTCGCCATAAGGCAGCTTTATTTTTATAATTTTTCTTTTAAGCGCAATTCTTTCAACACTTTGGACCCGCACCCCAAAAGTTGTTGTATGGTAAAATATTGTATCAAGTATTGCACATGACTGCTCCTGTGTACACAATATACAAAGCTTTGATGCCGGCCTGTTTTTTTTCATAAAAAGGGGTTCTGTCCACACATCCAAAGCCCCTGAAGAAAACAGTTTTTGTGATGCATATCCAAAAAGTTCAGCGCTCATATCATCAATATTTGCTGAAAAAAGCAGCAGTTTCTCGATGGGCTTATACCCCTTTTTTTCTGCATGTATTGCCAGGCCGCTAATGCTATCCGCAAAAGCGTCCGGATTTTTACCTGCTTCGCTGCTGCATAATTGCCTGCCAAAAAACATCCTGAGTATATTAGGCGGGGCATCTTTTGATGCTGGCTGTTTTGTTCCTGTGCCGTTTGCCGTGTTTGTAATTTCCATATCAGGTACTGCGCCAAAACTGCCTGAAAGAACTTTTACAATAGCAGCGCCAGTAGGTGTTGTCACTTCAAAATCAAAATCCCCTCCAAAGACCGGAAGCCCTTTAAGTATTTCTACCGTAGCAGGCGCAGGCACCGGAATTTTGCCATGCATGGTATCAGCAAAACCGCTGCCCAGGGGTATTTTGCTGCATAAAACCTCTTCAGGGTTTAAAAAATCAACTGCAATTGCAGCAGACATTATATCTACAATTGAGTCCACGGCCCCCACTTCATGAAAATGAACTTTGCCTGCAGGTTTGTTGTGCACAATTGACTCAGCTGCAGCAATTTCAGTAAAAATATCAATGCCTGTTTTTTTTACTTTGTCGCTTAAGCTGCTTTTTTGTATTAAATCTTTTATGTCACCAAAATTCCTGGAATGCTGGCCGCCTTCAACACAGACATCGAGCCTCCCGGCAAAAACAGCGCCCCGTTTTTCTTTTTTTAAATCTATGCTGTATCCCGGTAAATTAATTTTTTCCATTTCTTTTTTCAGGTAATTTAAGTCAAGGCCGGGTATGCCAAGATCAAGGAAAGCACCGGCAATCATGTCACCACTGACCCCTGATAAGCATTCAATATAAAGAATTTTTTTGCACATTTTTATATTTACAACCTTCCTTTTGCTTAGTGCAGCATAAAATAAACACTAAGACGTATAATATGCATTAAACCTGGCAAAATAAGATAGTCATCCCATTACCCGATTTGCAGCGCAACTGTTTTAAGATAATATTTTTTTAATGAAATTTTTATTATTTTCAGAAAGAATAATGCCGGCATACTCAGGAGTAAGCCCTGCACCCATCGCAATTTTTTCCTGCATCCCTTCCCTGAAAAGATCATTATGGCTGTGTGAATCGCTGTTTATTAAGAATTTTAACCCGTGCTCCAGTCCTTTTTGCGCCACATGGCCATTTGAAAGGCTGTGGCCCTTTCTGCCGGTAATTTCAATATATATACCATTTTTTAAAGCCAGCGCTGCTTCAGCATCAGTTAAAAGACCGGGATGCGCAAGAAAATCAACATAAGGGCAGCCCAGGGCTTGGAGATTTGTCCCCTCTTCAACAGGTTCCACCATTGTCTGGCCGTGAACTGCAACCAGCAAGGCGCCGCACTCTTTTGCATACTTTGCCATATCGTATATGCTTTTGGCAGGAACGTGCGTAAGCTCAACTCCCGGTATAGCTTTTATATCCCAGTATTTTTGGGCAAGCTCGCAGTCCTTTTTAACAGCTTTTATAATCTGTTCGATATTGCTGTAGCTTACATGATCTGTTATTGCTATGGCTGCATATCCATACGCATATGCGCATCTTATCAGCTCTATGGGGCTGTTAACACCATCAGATAAAAAAGTATGTGTATGAAAATCATATATCACTTTTTTAGTCCTTTCAGGATAATGCTTTAAAACTTGCTGTAATTTTACCAGCAGGGGCTGTAAAAAACTACATAATATATTTGGGGTACATTTTTAAATGACGCAACGAATGTGCTTGCGGATACTTTTTTAGATGACGCAACAGGCATCCCGGCAGATAATTTAATTTAAATTTATAGGGACTTACTTCTGAGTCCCCCAAGTATAAAATACAATTACTGCAGGGATTCATGCCCTATTTAATGATTTTTTTAGCTAAAAAGATGGATCTTTGACAAAAAAAGCAGGTAATAGAAATTAAAACAAGCCTACAATTGCTTGATTTTTGCAGTTAGGGCAATTAATGCACCGGGCGCTAATTAAACAACTTTATAATAAACAGGCTTATATCTGGGTTCAGGAATTTTTTTACCGATTTCCTTTGCAGATTCAATCCAGAGTTTTTTTGCATTTTTAATTTCTTTAAATGCCTCATCAGCAGTTTCTCCGCATGCAGAACAGTGCTCAAGATCAGGAATATCAGCAATATAACATTTATCTTCATCACTATAAAAAATATTTATATGATAATCTTTCACCTTATTCACTCATTTCTAAATTATATTTTTCTACAAGGTATAAAAACTGTTTTATTTGATATGGTTTTGCTTCACCTTTAAAATTTTGAATATTTATCATTTCATTTATTGCATTATTAAAAAAAATTATGTGGCTTCCTTTTGATCTAATTTTTAAAAACCCAAATGATTCAACAATAGCTAGAAAATCATTAAATCTTATATTTTTAGGATTATTAACAATTTTTTGTAATAATTTCTTTTTATTCAATCTAAAGTATTTTTACTTTATAAGATAGCAATCGGTTAATTATTATATCATAATTATACCTGATAATAATTATTTATAGAATGTCTTACCTTGAAGCTCCTGGTTATTATTGTTTTTTTTTAAAGAAAACTTATAAATACTTACTATTACCTTTTATTTTTTCCACTATAGCTAAAAAATTAACGATTATTTAACCAAAAAGATGGATTTTTAAATATTATAGAAATATTTTGTTTAAAAAAAAGCAAGTATAAAATAAACTGTAAACCATTAATAATGAAAAGAATAAAATCAAGGGGACAGTTCTTTTTTTTTATCCTCTTTTTACATCTTTAAGCGAATCTAAAGAAATGGGTTTAAATATGGAAAATGTTTTAATAAAGCTTCTTTATCTTGTGGGCGCATCGGTGTGCCACCAGCTCCCGGAAAGAAGCTATTTTGCAGGCCCTTTTAAGATTCCAGTATGCGCAAGATGCGAGGGCATATACATAGGCTTTTTTATAACCGCAATAATACTTTTTATTATGTTCAGGAAAAAAGAGAGCGATCTTGCGCCTTTATATGTACTGGCAGTAGCGGCGCTGTTTGTTTTATCAACTGTTGTTGACGGTTCACTTTCATATTTTTTTGGTTTTTCCACCAATAATATTTTACGCTTTAGCACAGGATATCTTGCGGGAAGCGCAGCAATGACAATAATCTACCCTGTATTTAATTACCAGTATTACAGCTGTCCGGCTGCTATAAAAATTTTTTCAAGGCCCTGGCAGTTTATAGTATTTATTATAATATCAGTTTTTTTTATTATTGCCGGTATTTTAGATATAAAAGCTGTAAATATTGCCCTTCTTTATTTATCTGCTTTTTCAGTGATTTTTACTTTTTATTTTATAAATATTGTCCTGTTGCTATTAATACCTGCGTTTTCACAAAAAGCCAAAAGACTTTTTTCAAAATACATTTTACTTCCAACACTTGCAGCATTATTTCTTGCCGGCCTTGAGCTTTATATATCCTACAGGCTGCACATGTATATGGCTTTATTGACAGCCAAATAAATAAGTGCTAATTTTTCTTTTTACAATCTAAATAGCATTAAAAATAAGGTTTTTTATGACAGCAGCTAAAACAGGAGAGTATATATACTTTGACCATGCCGCTACAACACCGGTGCTTCCCGAAGTGGCGCAAGTTATGAATAAATGTTTCCTTAAATACTTCGGTAATGCTTCAGAGCCCCATCTGCCGGGAAGGCAGGCAAAAAAAATACTTGAGCAGTCACGCCATGAAATTGCATCTGTGCTTGGAGCAAGTGATGCTGAAATTGTATTTACCGGCAGCGGAACTGAAAGCGACAATATGGCTATCTTTGGAGCTGCCCAGGCAAACCGTAAAAAGGGCAATCATATAATAACAACTTCAGTTGAGCATCCTGCTGTGGCAATGCCGTGCAAAATGCTGGAAAAACAGGGCTTTAAGGTAACCTATCTGCCTGTGGACAGGTACGGCATGGTTTGTCCGGATGATTTAAAAAAAGCAATAACAAACAAAACTATTCTTGTATCTGTCATGCATGCAAACAATATTGTTGGGACCATACAGCCCATTGAAGAAATTGGCAGTCTTTTAAAGGATAAAGATATATTATTTCACACTGATGCTGTTCAGACTTTCTGCAGCATAAAAACGGATGTAAAGTGCCTTGGGGTCGATTTGCTTTCATTATCGGGCCACAAAATTTACGGGCCCAAGGGCGTTGGTGCTCTATATATAAGGAAAAAAACAAGAATAAAACCATATATTTTTGGCGGGGGCCAGGAAAGAGGAAGGCGCAGCGGCACTGAAAATACTGCAGGAATTGCAGGACTTGCAAAAGCGGCAAGCATTGCAGGCAAGGCTATGGGCCAAAGGGCAGAACATGTTAGCGCTATGAGGCAGTATTTAAAAAAAGGCATAATTGATTCAATTGATGATGTTATATTTAACGGACATCCTGAAAAAAGGCTTCCGGGTAACTGCAATTTCTCATTCAGGTTTGTTGAGGGGGAAGCCATGGTTTTAAGGCTTGATGCAGCGAAAATTGCAGTGTCAAGCGGTTCAGCCTGCTCCTCTTCTTCAGTTAAGCCTTCCCATGCCCTTGTAGCAATGGGCCTGTCGCCACAGGAAGCGTATGGCTCCTTAAGGATTACTCTTGGATATGAAAATACATTCGGCCAGGTAGACTATTTTCTTGAAAACCTTGAAAGGATAATAAAGGATTTGAGGATGATTTCACCTCTCAAGAAAGGCTGATTATGGAAATTAATAAAGTTTTAAGGCTTTACTGCGCGCAGATAAATCCCACTGTCGGGGATTTTGAGGGCAATTTTAAAATAATTTCATCCCATATCAAAAGGGCAATAGAAAACAGTTCTGACATAATAGTTTTTCCTGAGCTTTCAATTACCGGATATCCGCCTGAGGATCTTCTGCTGCGGCCTGCTTTTATTGAACAAAACCTGGCATATATTGAAGCAGTAAGGGAGCTCTGCAGCAATATTACAGCTGTTATAGGCTTTGTATACAGGGAAAATGATATATTTAATTCTGCAGCTATAATAAATAATAAGAAACTGGTATCTGTTTATAATAAGCAGTATCTTCCCAATTATTCAGTTTTTGATGAAGAAAGGTATTTCCGGAAAGGTTCAGCCGGCTATTTGTACAGATTAAAAAACACCCTGTTTGCTGTAAATATATGCGAGGATATATATTATTCTTCAGGGCCCCTGAGGTACCAGGCAATATCAGGAGGAGCAGCCCTCGTGATAAACATTTCAGCAAGCCCCTACCATTACGGAAAGATAGATGAGCGGCAGAAAATGCTTTATACACGCGCCGTTGATAACAGGGTCAATATACTTTATGTAAATCTTGCAGGGGGCCAGGATGAGCTTGTTTTTGACGGAAGCTCAATGCTTGTAAATGAAAAAGGTAAAATACTTATACAGGCGCAGTCCTTTAAAGAGGATTTTTTTATCTATGACCTTGATACAGATGACCTGGATTCTACCAGGCTGCAGGATGCAAAATATAAAAACCAGAGAGACTCCATGCGCCTAGAAAGCGGTGCTGTTCCTGTAATAGATTTAAAGGCCGCAGGCAAAAAAAATAAC
>VGAZ01000029.1 GCA_016870615.1 Actinomycetota bacterium
TTTCGAATCCCTTAGAACATGCCACCGGCATGTTCTACAGCAGTACCATAAATATTAACATTAAAAATAAACTAAAATATATAATGGCGGAGCTGACGGGATTCGGTCTTTCGTCAAAGCCTGCTGGCTTTGCTGCAGAGCCGCGGACTCCCTCGCCTGCGCTTCAGTCCGTCCTTTCGAATCCCTTAGAACATGCCACCGGCATGTTCTACAGCAGTACCATAAATATTAACATTAAAAATAAACTAAAATATATAATGGCGGAGCTGACGGGATTCGAACCCGCGACCTCGTGCGTGACAGGCACGTGTCCTAAACCACTAGACGACAGCTCCGCATAAAACCAAATAGCTTTTACTGTTTTTTAAAATAAAACCAGCATTTTAAAACTATTACAAAATAGAAACAGTTCTATAAATAAAACAGCTTTATTTTAATAAGGCTGAAATTTTATGGTGGGCGATGTAGGGATTGAACCTACGACCCCCTGCTTGTAAGGCAGGTGCTCTCCCAGCTGAGCTAATCGCCCCTGGTAGCCCGTAGGAGAATCGAACTCCTGCTGGCAGATTGAAAATCTGCTGTCCTAACCCCTAGACGAACGGGCCAATTTAAAAAAATCCTTAAATCCAGATATCAAAATAACAATTAAACTGGTGAGCCGTGAAGGATTCGAACCTTCGACACCCGGATTAAAAGTCCGGTGCTCTACCAACTGAGCTAACGGCCCTATTCTGCATAATGCTGTTATATCCCTGTAAAGCCAGGGCTATTAAATAGCCTCCACTTTGACATGCAAACGTGAATTTTACTATAGTAAAAAAATCCTGTCAACCGTTAACTCATTGCAGTTTACTGCCACAGAAGCGGAGACTTTAACATTTTAATAAATTTTACCGGCCGTTAATTTTCTGTATCTTTTTCAAAACTTTTTTCTATAAATTCTTCTGCCATTACTTTTGCTTCAATCATGGCAAACTTGCTTCTGTCTACCAGCTCAAGAAACTTTTTTGCAAGAAATTTCCTGAAATTCTTACCTGATTGAGGAGCAAAAACAAGGCCAAGGAAAAAACCAGAAAATGCTGCAATAGTAATTGCAAGCAGAATGCCGCCAAACATTTTTCCTGATGACCCGTATTTATTTTTATTTTTCATATTAGAAATATTATAAATTTATAGGGCTTAATCCGCAAGATATTTAATTACCTCAACCCATCCCCTGTTCATTTTTTCTTCTGTAATGTATATATTATCATAATTTTTGATTAAATCCTGTATTTGCGGATTTTTCTCCAGCGAATCCCTCATAAGGAAAAAAGCGCTTACTTCTTTTGCCATTTTTATATCTTCAGCAGAGTCTCCAAGAGCAATGCAGTTGCCGGAATTTATTCTCCTGGTTTTTTTATCAGCCCTTATCCCTGTTGATTTATCAACACCTGAGGGCATAAGATTGTATATTATTAAATTATTTACATCCAGGCCTGCATCAAACATTTTGGAAAATCCGTTATTCGCAAGTATAAGCCCTCCGTATCCATTATTATTTAGCATTTCATTTGCCATGTCTATGTCAATTTCCCCTACAAAAAGGGCATTGTAGCTCCTGTTAAGGCTCCACTCTATGCGGCTTTCTATCTTACCCGGAAAAGCTTCTTTAAGGATTTTTATTATTTTTACAAGGTCTTTGCCCCCCTTTGTTATTTCATAATTAAAACTTCCGGTATCAAAAGTGGCGTGAACTTCCTTTCCCAGATTATATACAATTTCACAACCAAGTTCAGAAATATAGTTTTTTAATCCCATTAGCATAGCGCTTGTTCTTAGCTGATCCCGGCTCCTGCCGGAAACAATAACTGTATCCCAGCCTTTTTTTTCTGCTTTATGTATAAGATCGATGCTATCTGTAAAAAAACTGTTTTCATTATCTTTAATAAGGCATCCCCTGTCATTTAGCAGTGTGCCGTCAAGGTCTGTATATATTACCCTGAGATTATCCTTTAATTCTTCCTTTATAGCCTTTTTATAATCACTGAATAATTTAAATTCTTTTATGCCTTTATTTTTCATCCTGAATTACCTTTACAAATGTTTATGCCATAATAATAAAAAATATTATTTTTATTATTATTTGCAGAAATTGTTAATAATCAGTGCAGGTCAGAGTAAAACTGGACATACCTCATCATATCAGTTCTTGTCAATATGCCTTTTATCCTGAATCCAGTCATAATTACAAGATGCCCAAGATTATTGCCAGTCATCTGCCTGAAAGCATCAGAAATATCAGTATCCTCATCCACTATTTCTTTATCAGATACTGATTTTACAACCTGCCCGGCAGTTGTATGCTGCCACTGATCCTTAGGGAAAGCTTTTATATCATTAATTGAGAGCACTCCTACAAGCTTCTGGGAATGTACGCTTGTTACAACAGGGAACCTGGAAAACCTGTATTTCATAAAATACTCGTCAACTATTTCCTGGAGGGTCATATCCTGTGTTACTGTCACCAGGTCTTCATTTACCATATCCCTTACTTTTACGCCCCTTATTGATATATCAAATATAAGCTGCCGGTAACTCATATATGCTGCAGACTGTATGAACCAGCCTATAAAAGCAAGCCAGAGGCCATTAAAGAAATTATTTGTAAAGAACAAAAATATCCCAACTGCTATAAGCAGAAACCCGAATACACGGCCTGAAGTAGCTGCTATAAAAGTTGCCCTTTTTAAATTATTTGTAGCTTTCCAGACTATGGATCTCAGGACCCTTCCGCCATCAAGCGGATATCCGGGAAGCAGGTTAAAAACGCCAAGTATAACATTTATCTGTGCAAGATATGCTGCAGGCTCACTTATAAATGAAAATGTTCTTGTAAAAAACCACACAATGCCAAAAACTACTGCAATCACAAAACTTGCAAGAGGGCCCACTATTGCCATAAAAAATTCTGCGCCGGGGCTTTCCGGTTCTTTTTCTATCTCTGCCATTCCCCCAAAAATCCATAAAGATATTTTTTTTACCGGTATTCCCCTTGCTTTTGCCACAAGCGAGTGGCTGAGTTCATGCGCAAGCACTGAAAAGAAAAACAGCAGGACAGTAATAACTGTAACAAGGAGCCTGAAGCCAAGGCCAAGCCCGGGCAGGACCGCAGGAAAATATGAAAAACCAAAGAAATATACCAGTATTGCAAATATTATGAACCAGCTTAAATCAAGCCTTATTTCAATGCCTGCTATCCTGAACAGTTTTATGGATGACTTAAACATAAAAACCTCCTTTTTTTATTTCCCGCTTTGCTAACCTGTATGCACTTATAGTTATATTATATAATATTTACTATTATTTTCTTTAAATTTTAAAAAAATGAAATTCATTGCAGACGTAATGCTTGGCAGGCTCACAAAATATATTAGAATGGCAGGATATGACGTTGCCTATATGAATAATATAAAGGACGATTTGATTATCGAGATAGCAAAAAAAGAAGACCGCATAATACTTACAAGAGACAGGCTCATGCTTGAAAGAAAGGATATTAAAAACCAAATTATTAAATCTGTGTTTATAAAATATGATCACCTGCCTATGCAGTTAAAGCAGGTAAAATATGAGACGGGTATTAATTTAGAACCCTTATTTAAAAGATGCATCAAATGCAATGCTGAGCTTGAAGAGATAAAAAAGGAGAATGCGCAATCCAAAGTCCCGCCTTATGTTTACAGCACCCAAAATTATTTTTTGTTATGTAAAAGCTGCGGAAAAATATACTGGAGGGGCACGCATTATAAAAATATATATGAATTTTTCAACAAGTTAAAAGATCCTGGTAGTTAAGGATTATTATTTCTTTATGACTATAGGACTGAAATTATTACAGGTTTATTTGTTCCAAAATCCCCACAGGGCTGGTTTTTTAACTATTTGAATATTTTTATTATCTGTGATATAAGAATTATTATTAAATAATTTTCCTGAAGAAAGTAATTTTATTTAAAAACTTATATTTTATTTTTAGCAAGATGAAATATTTGCAAAAAACTAAAGAAGTTCTTCTTAAAATTTTATATAATACTCCAAGATTTTTATTTATAAATTTTTACAGACTCTGCGTTGTAAGAATCAGGGTTATAAATGTAAAAAAGATTCCTGATAAAACATCTGCCATTTTTACTTTTAATCACACAACCGGCGCCGACCCTATAATAGTTCTGGGGGCTATCAGGAAAAAAATCTATTTTATTGCAGACAGCGACAGGTTTAAAACAAAATTTACAGATTTTTTCTTCAGGAAATTTACAAACAGTGTACCGGTATTTAAAAAAGAATTCCTGAAAAATATTAACAGCTTCAGGGAATTATTTTTAATTGCCAAAGAAAAAAGGATATTTTTTGGCATTTTCCCCGAGGGAAACCTGAATAAAAATAATATGTTTGGCAAATTCAAGAATGGAGCAGCCTATTTAAGCTATAAGACAAAGCTTCCAATTATTCCTGTATATATTCATAATATACATAAAGGCCCGGATCCGGATTCAAAATGCGGCAAAAATCCTGTTATGGAAGGCATTTATTCATTATTTTCAAATACTTTCAGGAAAATACATGTATTTATAGGAGAGCCAATAGATCCAACGGCAGAAAATATTATTTCAGGCTTTATGGAAATAGCAGATAAAAACTCTTATAAAAATATTTTAAACAGCATTACCTCCAGGCTTGAAAATGAATTTGTAAAATTAAAAAATGAAGCAGATGGCCTGATAGGGCCAAAGGAAAATTTTTACTACAAAAGTGGTTATAGGGCTGCGGCCACATCATGTGATCCTATTATTAACCAGGCAAGCGATGATATTGGTTTAATTGATGATGTTGAAGAAGAGGATCTTGCTGGCTCTACAGGCAGTTTTCATTGATAAATTCCGGCAAACATTTCAGTAATTAAAGACGACCAGGAAGATAATATTTTTATTGAATGTGCTATTGTAAATGACGCAGATTATATAATATCAGGTGATAAACATCTTTTAAAACTTGGGTTTTATAAAGACATCAAAATAGTCTTGCCGGCGGATTTTCTCAAATTATTTTAAAAAATCTTTCTGTGTGATTTTTTGGCCCGGATCAAAACTTAAAAAATTCTTTTCGTCTGTTTCAAGAAGCGCAATTTTCTCAAGGAATTTTAAAGAGCCCGGTATTTCTTCTAAAATCAGCTCTCTTTGGAGCACTTCATTTAAAAAACTAATCATTTTATCAAGGTACTGTCTGTGAATATTTTCAATATCATTATTGTTTATTAGAATTATTTTTTTGTAATTTTTCATCATTTCAGCAATTAGCAGGCGTGCTGTTCTTTCATCGTATCTTCTTGAGCCATATACCTCTTTTGACCTTATCCACTGGCCCGGGACCTGGCCCTCTTTACCTGTCCATAATAAATATCCCCTGTATGGATCGCCGCCGTACTCAATCCATCCTTTACAGAAATAGTACGTTGCAGGATCTTTCTTAAACATTTCCAGGTATTTTTCCTTTGAACCAAGAAAAAGGCTTATGCAGTCATGCACTTTTGGTATAATAATCTGGTGCTTATCGGATACTATTTCAGTAACACCATTGCTGCAAAGGCCGTATCCCAGGATTATTTTATCATAATTGCCGTCGACACTGCTTATTTTCTCCTGCAGCTTCTGCCGCATTAAGTCAGGCGTATTATGCAGGTGCTGTTCCATGAATATAAAATCAAGATTATCAATTTTTCTATCTTTAACAATTTTTTCAAGATCCTGCTTCATTACATCGCATACAACTGCAATATTTTTCAAATCCATCACCCTTTTGGCTGCCAGTATTTAATTATTAAAATTTATAATTCTGCCTGCACAATGTTGAATGTTTTATTCTACCTGCTGTTTTTTAAAAATCAATCAGTTTGTCATTTTAGGTGCTTCAGTTATTTTAAAATCCAGGGTTTCGCCTTCTGGGCCTGCAACACCAATTTTTACCATGCTTCCTTCCTTAAGTTGGCCGTTTAAAATCAATAAAGAAAGCCTGTTCTGTACCTGGTTCTGTATAACTCTTTTTAAAGGCCTTGCGCCATAAATGGGGTCAAATCCTTCATTTGCCAGCACTTCTTTTGCCCTTTCATCTATTTCAAGGACGATTTTTTTTGTATCAAGCATTTTCTTTAGGCCCTCAACCTGTATATCAACAATTTTTTTAATCTGCTCAAACCCAAGCCTGTGGAATACAATAATATCATCCACCCTGTTCAAAAATTCCGGCTTAAAACTTGACTTCATGGCCTCATTAATTCTTTTATTCATTTCAATCTCATCTTCAGCGCCAAGCTCTGCAATCCACTGGCTCCCTATATTTGAAGTCATAATAATAACAGTATTTTTAAAATCAACAGTCCTGCCTTGTCCGTCAGTAAGCCTTCCGTCATCCATTATCTGCAGCAGTATGTTAAATACATCAGGATGGGCTTTTTCAATTTCATCAAGCAGGATTACGGTGTAAGGTTTGCGCCTTACTGCTTCAGTAAGATATCCGCCCTCATCATATCCCACATATCCCGGAGGGGCGCCTATGAGCCTTGAAACAGTGTGTTTTTCCATATACTCGGACATGTCAACGCGTACCATTGACCTGGCATCGTCAAATAAAAATTCTGCAAGCGCTTTTGAAAGCTCGGTTTTTCCCACACCTGTGGGCCCCACAAAAATGAAGGAACCTGCTGGCCTGTTGGGGTCCTGAAGACCTGCGCGCGCGCGTCTTATTGCATCCGATATTGTTTTAATGGCATCATCCTGTCCGACGACTTTATGCTTAAGCCTTTCTTCCATGTTGATAAGCTTTTCAATTTCTCCCTCAACAAGACGCAAAACAGGTATGCCTGTCCATTTTGATATTGTCTCTGCTATATCCTCTTCATCAACTTCTTCCTTAAGCATTTTTGTGTCTTTCTGCAGAGCTTCCAGCTTTTTATTTTCAGTTTCAAGTTCCTTCTGGATTTCAAGCAGCCTGCCATAGCGAAGTTCTGCAGCTTTTGCAAGATCGCCGTCTCTTTCTGCCTGCTCTGCTGCAAGCTTTGACTTTTCAAGCTTTTCCTTTATATTCCTTATAGAGCTTATTGCCTTTTTTTCTTCCATCCAGTGAGCTTTCATTATGTTGCTTTTTTCCTTAAGGCCTGAAAGCTCTTTTATTAATTTTTCAATGCGTTCCTTTGATGCTTTATCTTTTTCTTTCTTGAGAGCCTGTTCTTCTATCTCAAGCTGTTTTATCCTGCGCTCTATCTCATCTATTTCAGTGGGCATGCTGTCAATTTCAATCCGGAGCCTGCTTGCTGCTTCGTCTATTAAATCAATCGCTTTGTCCGGCATAAACCTGTCGGATATGTATCTTGCCGAAAGCATGGCTGCTGCAATAATAGCAGAGTCTTTAATCCTCACCCCATGATGAACCTCGTATTTTTCTTTCAGTCCGCGCAGTATTGCAATTGTGTCCTCAATTGAAGGCTCATTTATAAGAACGGGCTGGAACCTTCTTTCAAGCGCTGCATCTTTTTCTATATGCTTCCTGTATTCATCAAGAGTTGTAGCACCGATTGCGTGCAGCTCTCCCCGGGCAAGCATTGGCTTTAACATATTGGATGCATCTATTGCCCCTTCTGCAGCACCCGCCCCAACTATTGTATGCAGCTCATCAAGAAATATTATGATATTTCCTTCAGATTTTGATATTTCCTTTAAAACAGCTTTAAGCCTGTCTTCAAATTCACCCCTGTATTTGGCGCCGGCAACCATTGCTCCTATGTCAATCGATATAACTTTTTTGCCTTTAAGTCCCTCGGGAATATCGCCGGTAACAATTCTCTGGGCAAGCCCCTCCACTATTGCAGTTTTTCCCACACCCGGCTCCCCGATAAGCACAGGATTGTTTTTAGTTCGCCTTGAGAGAACCTGTATTACCCGCCTTATTTCGTCATCCCTGCCAATTACAGGGTCCAGCTTCTGTTTGCGCGCAAGATCAGTTATATCTTTGCCGAATCTCTGCAGTGCCTGGTATTTGTCTTCGGGATTGGGGTCAGTGACACGCTGGGTGCCCCTTATGCCTACAAGTATTTTGAGTATTTTCTCCTTTGTTATCCCCAGTTTTTTAAGGACTTCTGCAGCCTTACCATTTCCATATGAAAGAGCAATAAGTATGTGCTCGGTGCTTACATACTCATCTTTTAAATTTTGAGCTTCTTTAAATGCAGCAGCAAGCACATTATTAAGATCTGCGCTCATATATAACTGGACATTCTGTCCTGAAATTTTCGGGGCTGATTTAATAAGGCTTTCTATTTTATTTAAAAATTCTTCTATATTTATTTCAAGCTTCTGCAGGATAGGAAATATTATCCCGTCGCTTTGCTCAAGAAGAGCTCCGAGCAAGTGAAAATCCTCGATGGCCTGATGCCCGTTTTCAGACGCCGCCGACTGAGCTTGCCCAAGAGCTTCCTGTGCTTTTATTGTAAATTTTGTAAAATCCATTAAAATCACCTTCCGCCTTTAAATTACTATCGACTTTCTTGGATCTTCGTTATAAATATTTGCAAATTTTGTAAATGCTTTTATCTGCTCTTCTGAAAGCTCTGAAGGAATTACAACTTTTACTTTTACATACAAGTCCCCATTGCCCTCACCTTTTATTACAGGCATGCCCTTTTGCTTCAGTCTCAAGGTCTTTCCTGTCTGGGTAATAGCAGGAAGCTTAACTGATACCGTTCCTTCAAAAGTGGGAACATCTATTTTTGCCCCCAGCACTGCCTCCTTTACAGTTACCGGTACCTCACAGTACAGGTCATGTTCTTTTACAGTAAAGAAATGATGGGGAATAACTTTTACTGCAAAATACAGGTCCCCGCTCTGCCCGCCTTTTGTCCCTGTGCCGCCTTCTCCTTTAACCCGCACTCTTCCGCCATCTTTTATGCCTTTTGGTATTTTTACATTAACTGTCCTTACTTTACCATCTTTTTGAAGGCTTATAGATCTCTGGGTTCCAAAATATGCCTCTCTTAAGGTTATTTCAAGATTGTACTGGTAGTCCTGCCCTTTCCGGACAGTGGCATTTCTCCAGAAGCGCCTGTCTTGCTTCTGCTGGCTGCCTGAAGAGGCGCCTGCACCAGTGCCGGTTGTGCCTGCTCCCATATTTCCAAAAATATCAGATTGTCCCTGGCTTGAGCCCCTGCCAAAAAACATTTCAAAAAAATCAGAAAAACCGCTTCCGATATCGCCGAAATCAAAACTGTTGCCGCTGAAATTATATGTATAGCCCTGCTGGCCGGCTCCGCCCGGCCATCCCTGTGCGCCTGCTCTTGAGAACTGTTTCCAGTTTGCGCCAAGCTGGTCATATTTATTTCTTTTATCAGGATCCTTTAATACTTCATAGGCTTCCCCGACTTCCTTGAATTTTTCTTCAGCAGCTTTATTGCCAGGATTTGCATCAGGATGGTACTGGCGCGCAAGTTTGCGGTAAGCCTTTTTAATTTCATCCTGTGTAGCTTTTTTATTTACTCCAAGCACACTGTAATAATCCTTATAATCCATGAAATTCACCTTTTATTTTAATGTATAACTGCCCATAGCGCAGCTCGCTATGGGCAGTTAGTCTAACTTCAAAAATTACTTTTATTTCTTCAGGCAATTAATTTTCTTTCCCAAGATTATTTACCTTCTTTTTTTAGCATTATCGACTTAATTCTTTATTCTTATTATTTTTCATCCTTTGCTTCAAACTCGGCATCAATTACATCCTCATTATTTGCGCTGCCTGGAGCCTGCTCCTGTGTGCCGCCTTCCGGGCCCTGCTGCCCGAATCCTGCTCCCTGAGCTCCACCGGGTCCTGCACCCTGTCCTGCACCCTGCCCTGCACCAGCCTGGGCATACATTTTCTGCGAAAGCTCATCCTGCAGTTTCTGCAGCGTATCAACTTCCTTATTTATTGCTTCAGCATTGTCAGTCTCAAGAGCTTTCTTTAATGCTTTTACCTGTTCTTCTATTTTGCCTTTAAGATCTGCAGGCGCTTTATCGCCAAGTTCCCGCATTAATTTTTCTGAGGAGTAAACAAGGTTATCGCCTTTATTTCTTGCATCTGCAATCCCTCTTTTTTTCCTGTCTTCATCTGCATGCACCTTTGCCTCATTTACCATCTTCTCTATGTCTGAATCAGAAAGATGGGAAGTTGCAGTAATTGTTATTTTCTGCTCTTTGGCTGTTGCCATATCTTTTGCACTTACATTAACTATTCCGTTTGCATCTATATCAAATGTGACCTCAATCTGTGGAATACCTCTTGGAGAAGGCGGAATGCCGTCAAGCCTGAACCTGCCTATTGTCTTATTATCCCCTGCCATCTCACGCTCACCCTGCAGTACATGTATGTCAACACTTGTCTGGTTATCAGCTGCAGTTGTAAATATCTCGCTTTTCTTTGTTGGTATTGTTGTGTTTCTTTCAATAAGCCTTGTCATCACTCCGCCCAGCGTCTCAATTCCCAGTGATAAAGGAGTAACATCAAGAAGTACCACATCTTTGACATCACCCATCAGTACTCCCGCCTGTATGGCTGCGCCAACTGCTACAACTTCATCAGGGTTAACACTTTTATTCGGCTCCTTGCCTGCGATGCTTTTAACAAGTTCCTGTATAACGGGCATTCTTGTTGCGCCACCGACAAGTATTACTTCATCTATCTCCCCGACTTTATAACCGGAGTCTTTAAGCGCTTTTTCCATTGGCCCTTTACATCTTTCTGTAAGATCTGCTGATAACTGTTCAAATTTTGCCCTTGTCAATTTGGATTCAAGATGCTTCGGCCCGTTTGCATCGGCAGTTATAAATGGAAGGCTTATATTTGTCTCCATAACGTTTGAAAGCTCGATTTTTGCCTTCTCTGATGCCTCTATAAGCCTCTGAAGGGCCTGCCTGTCCTGGCGAAGATCTATTCCCTGCTCTCTTTTAAACTCATCTGCAATATAGTTCATTATCCTGTTATCATAATCATCGCCGCCAAGATGCATGTCTCCATGGCTGGCTTTAACTTCAAAAACACCATCTCCAACCTCAAGCACTGAAACATCAAATGTACCGCCGCCAAGGTCAAATACAAGGATTTTTTCCTCTTTTTTCTTATCAAGCCCGTATGCAAGAGAAGCTGCTGTGGGCTCATTTATAATTCTCTGTACATTCAGTCCTGCAATTTTACCTGCATTTTTTGTTGCCTGCCTCTGCGCATCATTAAAATAAGCAGGCACAGTTATTACTGCATCGGTAACCTCGGTTCCAAGATATGCTTCCGCATCTGATTTTAGTTTCTGAAGTATCATTGCTGAAACTTCTTCAGGTGTATAATTCCTGTCAGAAAGCTTTACCTCTGCAAGGCCGCCGTTTCCTTCAAGGACTTCATAAGAGACTATTTTTCTTTCACTTTCAACTTCAGTGTACTTTCTTCCTATAAACCTCTTTATCGAATAAATTGTATTTTCAGGATTTAATGCCGCCTGCCTCTTTGCAAGCTGCCCAACAAGTCTCTCGCCTTTTTTTGTAATGCTCACAACTGAAGGTGTTGTCCTTCCTCCTTCAGTATTTGTAATTACAACAGGTTTTCCCCCTTCCATTACAGCTATGCAGGAGTTTGTTGTACCTAAATCAATTCCTACCGATTTTCCCATTTAATTTTTTCCTTTCGTAATAAATATTAAAAATAATCATCCATTTTCATAAGGTAATTCTTGAAACTGTTAACCACATCTTCAGGGCATCTTGTAAGTATCACATTATCGCGCCTTTTTATAAGAACTATTATTGATCTTAAATTCATTCCCTGGTCATACATAAGCTCCCTCATATATTCAAGCCAGCTTATGTCCTGTTTTGAATAATATCTTTTCCTGCCGCGCCTGGAAGGGCATACAAGTCTAAACCTCTCATAGTAATACAGTGTCCTGCTGTTTACTCCCAGAAAATCAGCAACAAGTTCTATAGGGTAGCTCTTGTCAGTATTATTAAACAATAATAGTCACCATGTCCTTTTCTCTTTTTACGCCTATGAAATGATAAATTCATTTAAATAATTCCTGATATCGACTTAATTAGACTGTATTAGATTTTAAAGAAAAAAAAATAGCTTGTCAAGTATTAGTAAAAGATTATTTAAAAATAAATTAAATATTCTTTTCACTTTAAGTGAAAAATGTTTTGTAGTTAATAAATCTTATGAGTTTAAAAAATTTAAGAATTTAAAAATTGAAGAAATTAAGGATAGTGCAGGACTTTCATAATATTGCTTATAAAAAATCAGGCATTTAAAAATTTTTATCCGGTGCGTTTATATTACAATATTGCCGCATTTAATTATGAGATAAATTGAATATATTATTTGACTTAATGCTTCAGTATAGTAAATTACCTGCTTAAACTCCCGCAGAATTTTTCAATCCTGTCCATACCTTCTTTAATTTTATCCATAGTTGTTGCGTAGCTTATTCTTACAAACCTGTCGTCTCCGAAAGCAGCACCCGGCACAACTGCAACATATGCTTTTTCAAGCAGTTCTGAGGAAAAATCAAATGAATTTTTTACACTGCCTTTGTAAAAACTGCTGACATCAGGAAATACATAAAAAGCGCCTTCGGGCAGGCTGCACTTTATGCCATCTATTCCATTGAGCCGGTTATAAATATAGTCCCTTCTTTTTTCATATTCCCGCCTCATTGCCTCAACAGACTCCTGGTCCCCGTTTAAAGCTTCCACTGCTGCCCACTGCGCAGGTGTGCAGGGATTGGATGCGGACTGGTCCTGTATTTTTGTCATCTGTGAGATTATATCTTGATGAGCCGCTATATAACCTATTCTCCAGCCTGTCATGGCATAGGTTTTTGATACTGCATTTACTGTAAGTGTTATATTTTTAACCTCATCTCCAAGGCCTGCTGCGCTAATATGCTCAGCATTGCCGAAAATAAATTTTTCATAAACTTCATCAGAGATTATAAATATATTATTTTCTACACATATTTGTGCAATCTCTTTCAGCTCTTTTAGGTTGTAAACTGCACCTGTGGGATTGCTCGGGCTATTTAAGATAAGGCATTTAATTCTGCTTTCGTACTGTTTTATGAGGGATTTTAAATGCACGACTTCTATTTTAAGCAAATCATTAAAATCAACTTCAAGAGGTATGCCTTCTGATAAAACAACCTGCTGTGTGTAGCTTACCCAATACGGCCTGGGTACAAGTATTACATCCTGGGGATTTATAAATGCCCGCATTATTGCATCAAGCACCTGCTTGCCGCCGTTTCCAACAAAAATATTTTCCAGCCCATAGTCAAGCTTATTATCCCTGGCAAGCTTATCGACTATTGCCTGCTTAAGCTCCTTGATTCCTGTAGAGGCAGTATACTTTGTTTTATTCTGGTCAATTGCAGTTTTAGCGGCATCTTTTATATTATCAGGCGTATTAAAATCAGGCTGGCCTATGCCAAATCTTACTACATAGTCCCCCTTTGCCTTAAGCTGGCCGTCAAGCATATCAACTTTCTTTTCCAGGGCAAATGTAGGGCTTTCCTCCAGTTTTAAAACCCTATCCGATAAATATTTTTTAATATCAACAGGTTTTTCGTTCATTTTATACCATCCTTATTAGATAATAACGTTTAATTTAGTAAAATCATCCTTTAAATTATTATAAAGAGATTTATAAATCTCATAAATTTTTTTATATTTCTCTGCATTTTCGGGATTTGGGAAAACTTCATCCGCTTCCTTGATTACTTTGCCTGCAGCCTCAACGATACTGCTGTATATTCCGCATCCTACACCTGCAAGAAGCGCCCCGCCATAAGACGGGCCTTCTTCAACATTTAAAGTAACAATTTCAGTATTAAATATGTCCGCTGTTATTTGTTTCCAGAGCCTGCTTCTTGCTCCTCCTCCAAATAATATTACCTTATCAGATTTTATCCCTGTTTCATTCATGAGCCGCAGACAGTCGAGCTGGGAAAATACGACTCCTTCAAGTATTGCCCTTACAAAATGATCCTGGCCATGCACATAAGAAAGGCCAAAGAATACCCCCCGGGCATCCGGGTCAGCATAAGGTGTTCTTTCGCCGGAAAGGTATGGCAGAAAAATCAGGCCATCTGCTCCAGGTTTTACATTTTCTGCCTGTATATCAAGAAGCTTATAGCTTTTTTCTTCCGGGTATTTCATTTTCATTTCGCTGCTGGGGCCAAAAGCATCATCATACCATTTTAGAGAACCGGCAGCTGAAAGAGTTACTCCCATGAGGTGCCACTTTCCGTTCACTGCATGGCAGAATGAGTGAAGCCTTCCCTGGCTGTCATAAACCGGGCTGTCACTGTAGGAAAATACTACGCCTGATGTGCCAAGATAATCTGAAATAAGCCCAGGGGTAACTATACCGCTTCCCACTGCTCCTCCGGCCTGGTCGCCTGCACCCCCCACGATGGGAGTTCCCTCAATCAGGCCGGTAAGTTTTGCAGCCTCAGCGCTTACACTTGAAGAAACATAGTCTGACTCATACACATCAGGAAGATGCGATTTTTTAATATCCAGTCCTTCAAGTATCTCACCGGACCAGTTTCTTTTTGCAATATCAAGCAGAATTGTCCCTGAAGCGTCTGATACCTCAGTTGCATATATTCCTGAAAGCTTAAATCTTATATAATCCTTGGGAAGAAGGATTTTATATATTTTACTGTAGTTTTCCGGCTCATTTTCCCTCAGCCAGAGTATTTTTGGCGCAGTAAACCCAGTTAATGCCTTATTGTATGAGAGTTTTATAAAGCCTTCATAGCCAAATATATCATATATCAAATCACACTGTTTCTGTGTGCGCTGGTCACACCACAAAAGCGCTGGCCTTAAAACATCTCCATTGCTGTCAAGAAAAACGCTTCCGTGCATCTGGCCGGAAGGCCCTATTGCAGCAATATCTTTAGGGGATATGCCAGATTTTTCCAGCACTTCTTTTATGACAATAACAGAGGCATTCCACCAGTGGCGGGGGTCCTGTTCTGCCCAGCCTGGTTTTGGCGTCATTAGGGGATAGTCGCTTGTAGCTGAAGCCGTGAGTTTGCCGTTCTCATTTATAATAATTGCCCGGGTTGAGCTTGTGCCTATATCCATACCCACAAGATACTTCATTATCTTCTCCCTGTTTTTTAAAAAATATAATCAATAAACAAACATAATTATACCTCTATGAGCTAACAGATATTATACTTATAAATCTCTTTTTTCATAAGCTTTTTTTAAAAAAAGGAAGCTTAAATAAAACAAACAGGGGCCAGAATGTTTTTTTCATTGTGACCCCTGTTTAAAATGCACTGTTTTAAGAAACCAGCAAATAATTAAAAATTATTATGCTTTTTTCTTGTCCATAAAACCTATTACTGCTGCAGCAAGCCCGATAATAATCTTCAGGATTGCATGCCATATTGGCTCTGAGCCCAGCCCAATTGCAGGAATTGCTCCAAGTATGCCCATTATAAGCACTATTATGCCTACAATTATCAGGGTTATCTTGCTCATCTGATCTCCTTTCTTTTAAAATTTATAAAATATTAATATTTATACAATCTTAAAGTATGTATATAATTATATCAAGTAAAATTATCAAAATATTTTTAATTTTTTTAAAAAAATGGACTGATAATTAAATAAATGGTATAAATTAACAATATTATGGAAACAAATAAAATAACAAAAAAAGGGTTGTGGTTATTGGTCCTTATTGGTATTGTTTTTATTGCCATTACTGTGCTGCAGGCTGCCTTTTTTGTATTTGGCGCTATTAACTTCTTTATCAGGCTGTTTGCCCTTTGGGGTTATTTTTTTTTGGCCATTGCTGCAATGATGACGCCATTCCTGAAGGAAATCAAACATTTATTCGGCTTGCCGTTTATAAAAATGCACCATATTTTTGCCTATGCGGGCCTGTGTCTTATTACATTGCATCCTATTTTTATTGCAATATATTCATCAACAGCAGCCGTATTTATCCCCAGCTTTTCCTCCTGGTATGAATTCTGGCTGTTTGCCGGCAGGCCGGCGCTGATAATACTATATATTGCCCTCATTGCAATACTTTTCCGCAGGAAAATCAAGCCGTGGAGAATAATACATGCGCTGATGTACTTGATGCTTTTATTAGGGTTTGTCCATGCTGTTCTTATAGGGACAGATTTTGCCAAAAAAGCCATCCTTATTATTTATTCAGTCATGTTTGCAGGCATTATTGCTTCATTTACTGCAAAAAGACTGCAAGTATATAAAAATTCAACAAAAAAGAAAAGAGCCCCAAACCGGAGGGTAAACAATGGATTATAATTTAACAGGTAAAACAAACAAGGCAAGGAAACTTGTTTTTGCCTCAATATTAACAGTGGCAGCAGTTTTGCGGGTATTTCAGAAAAGCTTGTAACTGGCAATAAGCATGACATTGATATAACATCAGGCACCAATAAACTCATCCGGGCATTCGGGCTATCAGATAATCCTGATGATAAACATACTGGCAGGGGGTACGGGGAAATAGAAATAAAATAAGGTTGCCAACCCCAGTTTTTCTTGAAAGTATCATTCTATAATTTCTTTTATCCTTTTTAATCCCTCAATTATATTTTCCCTTGATGTGGCATATGAAAGGCGTATATATTCCTGGGTTTCACCAGGATTTTTAGGGCCAAAGGATGTTCTTGCAAGGATTGCAACATTTCCTTCATGCAGGAGTTTCTGCTG